>CAZRAA010000069.1:0-10195 GCA_964597975.1 uncultured Thermoleophilaceae bacterium
AGTCCCGCGTGTCCATCGGGAATCGCCACGGCGATACCGGTGGCGACCTTGGCGCGCCCGCCCGGCGGGATCACGGCGTCTTCGACGGCATAAAGATCGCTTCCGGCATCGCCGGCGTGCGCCTGAGTCGGGACGATCGCATCGTCGCGAAGTCTGATGAAACGCAGCTCCAAGATGCGCGGAGCCTACTCAGGCGGCAGCGAGGCTGTACCGGCCCATCCGCGCGGCAAGCGGCGCCGGGAGCTTTGCCACCACGCGAACGCCGTCGGCACGGTCTTCGCGGCGTAGTTCTGCGGCGTTTTGGTGAAGCGTGTCGAGCACGTCGCCGTCGGTGTAGGGAACGAGCAGATCCACCGGAACCAGCCGGGCCGAAAGCTTGTGTGCGATCGTCGCGAGCAGTTCATCCAGACCCTCCCCGCTGGCCGCCGAAACGAGCGAGGCCTCCGGGTGGCGATAGCGGAGTTCCTGTTTGCGTTCCTCATCGATCAGGTCGACCTTGTTGAGCACCAGATGAGAATCCTGTTCAACCACGCCGATCTCGGCCAGCACATCGTCGACGGCCCGAATCATCTCAGCGAGGTCGTCCTCCTGCATCGAGGCGTCAACTACGTGCAGCACGAGCTCAGCCGATAGCGCCTCTTCAAGCGTGGAAGCGAATGCATCGACCAATTGGTGCGGAAGCTTGCGGATGAAGCCCACGGTGTCTGTCAGGAGGACGGTCCTCCCGTTCACCTCCAGAGTGCGTGTCGTCGGGTCGAGCGTCTCGAACAGGCGGTCGCGGACGGTCACCTCGGCCCCGGTGAGCCGGTTGAGCAGGCTCGATTTGCCGGCATTCGTGTAGCCGGCAAGAGCAACGGTGGCGATGCTCTTGCGCTCTCGCTCGCGGCGCTGGGTTTCCCTGGCCGAGCGCATCTGCGTCAGGCGCCGGCGAAGTTGCGTGATGCGGTCGCGAGCCAAACGACGGTCGGTCTCGATCTGCGACTCACCCGGGCCACGCGTACCGATGCCGGCTCCCAACCGCTCGAGGTGGGTCCAGAGGCCGCGCATGCGCGAGAGGTTGTACTCGAGCTGCGCAAGCTCGACCTGAAGCTTGCCTTCAGAACTGCGCGCGTGCCCGGCAAAGATGTCGAGGATGATCTCGGTCCGGTCCACGACCGAGATCCCGATCTCCTTCTCAAGGTTGCGCGCCTGTCGCGGAAGCAGCTCATCGTCGCACGCCACAACATTGGCGTCCGCGGCCTTCACCGCCTCCTTCAGCTCAGCAAGCTTTCCCTTGCCAAAGTAGGTGTTGGAATCAGGCTCGGCGCGTCGCTGCACCATCTCCCCCGCGACCGCAACGCCAGCGGTACGAAGTAGCTCCCGCAGTTCCGCCAGATCCGGCTCTTCGGGCGCAGACGCAATGCAAAGCGCCCGCTGCTTAGCCCGCGGATTGACGATCCCCTCGCCGTAGCGTGATTCCCTTCTCTCTTGCACCTTGGATCTCAGCGTATCTGGAGTTGGGGTTGAACCGGTGAAAGGGATCTCCGTCCTCGGCTTTCGCCTGCGGGCGGGGACCCTTTCACCGATTCTCCAGTTGCGCTGTGGAGAATCGGGGAAGCGCTCTCGCCCGCAGGCCGTGTCGGCCGAGGACGAGAGGGCTTCACCGGTTCAACCCAAGCCAAGAAAAGGAGCTACTTCGAGAGAGTCGAGCGGAGGCGTTCTACTGCTTCGGTGAGTCGTTCGTCGGGGGTCGTTAGTGAGATGCGGAAGAAGCCTTCGCCTGATGCGCCGTAGGCGCCGCCAGGTGAGATGACTACCGCCGACTCTTCAAGGACGTGGGCGCAGTAGGCGGCTGCGGAGTCGAAGCCGGCTGGGACGGGCGCCCAGATGTAGATCGTGGCTTTGGGCCGCTTCACCTCGACGCCGATCTCCGCAAGCGCGTCGCAGACGAGGTCGCGGCGGCGGGCGTAGACCTGATTCATCTGGGCGACCGAGGCGTCGGTGCGCTCGCTCAGCGCCTCGACTGCTGCCAGCTGGACGGCCTCGAAGTTGCCGGAGTCGACGTTGGTCTGGAGGCGCCAGTAGGAGCCGATCGCGTCGGCGTTGCCGACGATCGCGGCCGTGCGCCAGCCGGTCATGTTGTAGCCCTTTGAGAGGGAGAAGACTTCGATGCCGACGTCCTTCGCGCCGGGAGTCTCGAGGAAGCTCGGCGGCTTGTAGCCGTCGTAAGCGGTTTCGGTGTAGGAGGCGTCGCTGACGACGAGGATGTCGTTCTCCCTGGCGAAGGCAACGACTTCTTCATAGAACCCGTCGGGCACGATCGCGCCGGTCGGGTTGTTCGGGTAGTTGATGAACATCAGCTTCGCCTTGGCGAGCTTGTCGGCGGGAATCGCCGAAAGATCTGGCGTGAAGTCCCGCTCGGGCAGCAGCGGCATCAGTACCGGCTCGGCGCCGACCAGAATCGGTCCGCCTGTGTAGACCGGATAGCCCGGGTCGGAAGCCAGCGCGACGTCGCCGGGGTCAAGGAACGCGAGGTTGAGGTTGAAGATCGTCTCCTTGGCGCCGATTCCGGGCATCACCTCGGTCTCGGGGTCAAGCTCGACGCCGAAGCGGCGCCTGTAGAAAGCGGCGACCGCCTCGCGAAACTCAGCTCGACCGCGGTTGGACGGGTACTGGTGGGTGCCGGGGTCGGCAACGGCCTGCTGCATCGCGGCAACGACATTGGCAGGCGTAGGCGTATCTGGGTCGCCGATGCCCAGTGAGATCACGTCGATCCCGGCGGCCTTCTTGTCGGCGATCTTCTTCTCGAGTTCGGCAAACAGATACGGCGGTATCTGCTGCAGGCGCTTGCTCGGCTGAATGCTCAAAGTTGCTCCAGTTCGTGGATGAATTCTTCGGTGAGCTCGCCGTCAAACACCGGCTTGGCCCACCCGGTCAAGGTGATGTTGAGCTCGTCGTCGATTGCGACCAGCAGCTCGCCGCCATCGAGTTCGACGGTGATCGGCGATGGCATTCCGCGCAGATGCGCAGCAACGGCCGCGCCGGTCGCGCCGGTGCCCGAGGAAAGTGTCTCCCCCACCCCACGCTCAAAAATCCGCGCGACGATCGACTGTTCGCCGGACTTTTGCCAGAACGAGACATTCGTGCGGTTCGGGAAGCGGGCGTCGTTTTCGAGCGCTGGACCGATCTTCGGGAGGTCCAGGTCAAGCAGTTTCTGGCGATCGCCGGCAATCTCGATCGCGCACTGCGGGTTGCCGATCGAGACGTGCTGGAACTCGGTGATCACGTTGTAGACCTCGATCTCGCCGCGACCGTCCTCCGGGCCTTCGGGAAAGTCCCTCGATGTGGTCGATGCCCGCCCCATGTCGACTTCGCACTCGGTCTGAGAGACGATCTTCGGGCGGATGATTCCGGCCGCCGTGCTGACGGCAAACTCGTCCTGGTCGGTGGCACCGCTGCGGCGCAGGTACATGATCGCCTCGCGCACGCCGTTGCCGGAGAGCTCGGCTTCGGAGCCATCGGGATTGAAAATCCGCACATCGGCGACGATCGCTGGATCGTCCGATGGCGAGATCAGCAAGATTCCGTCGGCGCCGGCGCCGAAGTGATAGCGACAGATGTGCTCGATACGCGCCGGAGTCAGCTCGAATGACGGTGCGTCGTGCTCAACGACCATGTAGTCATTGCCCAGTGCCTGCCACTTCTGGAATTTCATCGCTGACCTCGCATTCGGCGCGCCAGTCTAATCGGTGACCTGCGCGGCGATCTCGCCGGCGACTTCGTCCGGCGAGCGCTCAGTGACGTCGATCTGCGTGGCGCCGGCCAGCTTGTTGAGCCATGTCAGCTGCCGCTTTGCGTAGCGGCGTGTGTTGGTCTTCATCTGCTCGACGTCACCATCGAGCAGCTCCTCAAAACCGAGCGCCTGGCGGGCCGTGCGGCCAGCCAGTGGCTCCGCACCGCGCACCTCGAGCTCGGCGCCGGCGGCGACCATCGCCTCGACGCGCGTCTCGATCTGCCCGTAGAGGACTTCACGATCCATCACCAGCGCGAAGAGTTGAGTCGGGACACGCACCTCGTCTGTCCAGAGACGGTTTTCGCTTCGCTCGGCCGGATTCTCGCCCTGCTCCAAGGTTTCCAGCGCCCGAATCACCCGCCTCGCGTTGCTCGGGTCGACCTCGGACGCGAGATCGGGCGCCTCGCGTTGCAGCCGCGCGTAGAGCGCCTCCAGCCCGTCTTGATCTAGCTCCACGGTGAGCCGTTCGCGAACGCCCTCCTGCGGCTTGGGCATCAGATCCAGCTCGGTTAGCGCTGCCCGCAAATACAGTCCGGTTCCGCCGACAACGATCGGTCGGCGGCCCTCGGCGCGCAGCTGGTCGATCTCTGCATGCGCGAGTCTCGCGTGGGTCGCGACGTCGTAGGAATCGGCTACCGACACATGACCGATCAGGCGATGCTCGAGGGCCTGCTGCTCTTCGTGGTCGGCAGCGCCCGTGAGGATCGGAAGCTCGCGATAGACCTGCATCGAGTCGACCGAGACCGCGACGGGGTCTTCTCCGCGCGTGCGCAGTATTTTGGCGAGCGCAATCGCCACGGCGGTCTTGCCGATCCCCGTCGGCCCAAAGAGCGCAACGACTCCGGGCTTGCTCATTGCGCGCTCAGGCGACCGCGCGCGCGAGCAGGAGTTCTTCGCCGGCAAGCGTCTGCGAGGTTGCCGATTCCACGCGCACGGTGGTCATCTCACCCGGCTCTGCGAGTCCAGTGAAGTTGACGACCTTGTTGTGCCGGGAGCGACCGCGAATCTTGTCTGGATCCTTGCGCGAGCGGCCCTCGACAAGCACCTCCAGATCGCGCCCGATGAACCGCTGCGCACGTTCGAGGGCATGCTTCTGAACAAGATCCACCAACCGCTCCATGCGTTCACGCTTGACCGGGTGCGCAATCTGATCAGTGAACTCAGCGGCCTCGGTGCCGCGACGCGGCGAGTAGATGAACGTGAAAGCCGAGTCGAACTTGACCGCATCGACGACTTCGAGCGTCTCTTCGAAGTCAGCGTCGGTCTCTCCGGGGAATCCGACGATGATGTCGGTCGAGAGCGATATGTCCGGAACGTGCTCGCGGATCAGCTGCACCCGGTCGAGGTAGCGCTCGCGGTTGTACGTGCGACGCATGCGCTTGAGGACGGTCGAGGATCCCGATTGCAGCGGCAGGTGAATGTGCTCGCAGAGGCTCGGCAGCTCGGCGTGGGCCTCGATCACATCGATCTTGATGTCCTTGGGGTGCGGCGAGGTGTAGCGGATCCGGTCGATCCCGTCAATCGCGTCCACCTCGCGCAGGAGTTGTGCGAACGTGATTCGCTGCTCCTTGGGCAGTGAGCGCCCGTATGAGTTGACGTTCTGCCCAAGCAGCGTCACCTCCCGGACGCCGTCTTCGGCCATCTTCGCGACGTCCGCGATCACCTCATTGGGATCGCGTGAGACCTCACGGCCACGCGTAGACGGCACGATGCAATACGAGCAGACCTCTTGACAGCCGATCGAGATCTGCGTCCAGCCAAAGAACTCGCGCTCGCGGCGCGCAGGAAGATCGCCGGTGAAGCCCTCGAACTCGAAGTAGCCCTGCGCAGTTAGAGAATCGGAGTTGAGGAACTCGGCGAGCTTGTGCACCTGCCCTGGGCCGAAGGCGACGTCAACAAAGGGAAACTGCTCGAAGACCTCGTCCTTGACCGACTGCGCCCAGCAACCGCCGACGCCGATAAGCGTCTCGGGCCGCTCGGACTTGATGCGCTTCGCGTGTCCCAGGTGCGCGACGAACTTCGTATCCGCGGCTTCACGGATCGAGCACGTGTTGAACAGGATCAGATCTGCCTGATCCTGCGCCGGCGCCTCGTCATACCCGAGCGACTCGAGCATCCCCTTCATCCGCTCCGAGTCGTGCTCGTTCATTTGGCACCCGAAAGTTGTCACGTGGTACTTCGGCATGAGGGATTCAGGTTAGTTGTGGCTGGCGGAAACAAGCCAGATTTACTCCATGAGCCAACCCCGAGGGGTCGCCTCATGGAAGATTTCCCGCTTATCTACGGGGCTCGGCATGTGAAGCGAGCCCCGAGCGCCAGAGAGAATCGGGGAAGCGCTCTCGCCCGCAGGCCGTAAAGGCCGAGGACGAGAGGGCTTCACCGGTTCAACCCAAGCCCAAACCTCACTAAGCCGCCGAAGCCTCAGCAACCGAGACCTCGGGCTCAACATCCGCCTCGATAACTTCGCCAGTCTCCTCGTTCACATGAATCGGCCGGCCAGAGGCGTCCAGACCCAGCGATGCGTAGACCTTGCCCTCAATCTCCTTGGAGATCTCCGGGTTGTCCTTGAGGAACTGCTTGACGTTGTTGCGGCCCTGGCCTAGCTTGATCTCTCCGTAGGAGAAGAACGAGCCCGACTTGGTCAGGACGTTGTGCTCGATGCCGAGGTCCACGAGGCAGCCCTCTGAGGAGATGCCCTCGCCGAACTCGATGTCGAACTCGGCCTGGCGGAATGGCGGGGCGACCTTGTTCTTGACGACCTTCACACGCACGCGGTTTCCGACGACCTCGGTGCCCTCCTTGAGGGACTCGATGCGGCGGATGTCCAGGCGCTGCGAGGAGAAGAACTTCAGCGCACGTCCACCGGGCTGCGTCTCCGGAGAGCCGAACATCACGCCGATCTTCTCGCGGATCTGGTTGATGAAGATGCAGGTGGTGTCGGTGCGGTTGAGGTTTCCGGCGATCTTGCGCATTGCCTGGCTCATCATGCGGGCCTGCAGACCGACTGTCTGGTCGCCCATCGCGCCCTCGAGCTCGGTCTTTGGCGTAAGCGCTGCGACCGAGTCGACCGCGACGACTGACATCGCGCCCGAGCGCACCAGCATGTCGGCGATCTCGAGTGCCTGCTCGCCGTAGTCAGGCTGCGAGACGAGCAGCGAGTCGATGTCAACACCGATACGAGCCGCGTACTCCGGGTCCATCGCGTGCTCGGCGTCGATGAAGGCGCAGGTGCCGCCGGCTTTCTGCGCCTGGGCGATGATCTCGTAGACCAGCGTGGTCTTACCCGAAGACTCAGGCCCGTAGATCTCGACGATGCGGCCCTTGGGCACGCCGCCGATGCCGAGCGCTAGGTCGAGCGAGAGGACGCCCGTGGGCACGGCGCCGATCTTCTGGCGCGCGTCGTCGTCGCCCATGCGCATTACGGTGCCCTTGCCGAACTGGCGCTCAATCTGTGTGAGCGCGCCGTCGAGCGCGGCGGCCTTCTGCTTGTCGTTCAACTCCACTCGTTCCACGGGGTGCTCCTGTTGTTTGCTTTGCATGTCCCGATTCAACGCCAAAGCGTGTAACGGATCAAGACCGGAATGCAAAAACTCCGGAAAAGTTCAGTAACGAGAGAGTTCCATCTACCCCGGACGGAAAAAACACGAACAGGCGTTCGTGCAAGGAATCGTGCGGATCAGCTCGGATCTACAAGCAGCTGGCGCACCAGATGCAGTGCCACGGTGGCCGAGCGTTCCTGGATGTCGCGCCGACGACCGGGCAGCACGATGCCGAGATTGCGAGAACGCCCATCGCGCGAAGCCGCGTGAAAGAACACCGTTCCGACCGGCTTCTCCTCGCTCCCACCGTCAGGACCGGCGATTCCGGTGATCGAAACAGAGAAGTCGGCACCGAAGACGTTTAGCGCGCCGAGCGCCATCGACTCGGCGACCTCGGCGGAGACCGCGCCGAACTCCTCCAATTGTGCCTCCGGGACGCCAAGCACCTTGGCCTTGGCGTCATTGGAGTAGGTGACCGCGCTGCCCTTGAAGTATTCAGATGACCCAGGGGTCTCGGTCAGCCTCTCAGCGAGCAAACCGCCCGTGCACGACTCGGCCAGCGCAAGCGTCCGCCCATCGAGCAACCGAATGATCTGCTGATCGACGGTCTCATCGCTGCGGGAAAAGATCGATTCGCCGAACCGCGCCTCGAACGCAGCGATCAGCGCATCGCGGCGGTCGCGCTCGTCGGGGCGGTGGCTGACAAGGATCTCCATCTCGCCCTTGCGTAGGCACGTCGTCACTTCAAGGTCGCCAAGGCCCTCCGCTTCGTCAAACTCGCGCAGTGTCTTGGCGATGTCGCTCTCCGGCACGCCGATCATCCGGATCATCTGCTCTTCAAAGACGAACGTGCGCGCTTCAAGCGCCTTGAAGGTCTCGGTCTGGATGGCTTCTTCCCAGATCTTCTGCAACTCACCGGGAGGTCCAGGAAGCACGATCACCGCCGGGCCCTCGCCAGAAGCGGGTGTCACCACAAGCCCGGGTGCGGTGCCGGCCGGCCCAAGAATGTCTGAATCGCGCGGAACCATCGCCTGCTTGCGCGATCCGGCTGCGAGCGCCTCCGGGTCCCAATTCATCCGCATCGAAAAGCCCTCGATGATCTTGTTGATCTTTTCGAGGGTCGGCTCGTCGAGATACATCTCTCGCCCGCAGAACTCGCTGACGATCGCAGCTGTCATGTCGTCGGCTGTCGGCCCAAGGCCGCCAGTGGTGCAGATCAGGTCGACACCCTCGGCCGCCAGAAAATCCAGCTGCGCGCGGATGTCCTCGGGACGGTCACGGCAGATCGTGATGTGCACGAGATCGAAACCGTGGCCGCGCAGCGCCTCCGAGAGCCATGGACCATTGCGATCGACGATCCGCGCCGTCACCACTTCGGTCCCCGTAACGACGATTCCGGCTCTGAGCTGCTGCATTGCGGGTGAGCTTAGGTCCGATGCGCCTACGCGCCGCCGCTTCCGCCGCCGAGCGCCCCGACGAGCACGAGCGCAACGACGATCACCAGCAGTACACCCGCCAGCAAGAACCAGAGCCGGCGACGGGGCGATGCCACATCCGCGCTCGGCGCATAGGTCAGCGCCTCTTCCTCGCTGACGTGGCCTTCTGAGCGGAATTGATCGACCAACGCGCGTGAATCGAGTTCCAGATAGTCGGCGTAGGTGCGCAGGAAGCTCTTGACATAAGCGTTGCCCGGGAGCAGGTTGTACTCCTCATTCTCGAGGGCGCGCAGGTACTTGGCACGGATCTTCGTGGCCTCTTCGACCTCGTGGACGTCGATTCTCAGCGCCATCCGGCGCTCGCGAAGCGTCTCTCCAATCCCGCTCATGGTGGATATATAAGCGAATCCGCGAGCGGACTCAGCAGAATTGTCAATCGGCGTCGGCGAGCGGGTGCTCGAGCGTCTTATCTGCGGTGGTCTGACTGAGCACTGCGTCGGCTTCGGGCAGCTGCGGCTGACCGCTGAGCATGGCCAGAACCCGCGGCAGATCGGCCTCTGTAATCAGCACCTGACGGGCTTTTGAGCCCTCGTAGCCGCTGATCACGTTGCGTCGTTCCATCATGTCGATCAGGCGACCGGCACGCGTGTAGCCCACGCGCAGGCGGCGTTGCAACATCGAAGTTGAAGCCGTGCCCATCTGCACGACAGTGGAGATCGCCTCACCGAGCAGCTCGTCGGTGTCCGGGTCGAGGCCGTCGCGATCCTCTGACTCTTCCTCTTCAGGTGCCTCGAGCAGTTCCTCGTGGAACTCAGGCTCGCCCTGCGCGCGCCAGAAGTCGGTGAGCTTGATGATCTCCTCCTCGGTCACGTAGGCACCCTGGATGCGCTGGAGCTTCGAGGAACCGATCGGGCTGAAGAGCATGTCGCCTTGCCCGAGCAGCGACTCGGCACCGTTCTGATCGAGGATCACGCGCGAGTCCGTCTGAGACGAGACGGCGAATGCGATCCGCGAAGGCACGTTGGCCTTGATCATGCCGGTGATGATGTCGGCCGACGGGCGCTGCGTGGCCAGCAAAAGGTGTATGCCGATCGCGCGCGCCTTCTGCGCAAGCCGGATGATCGCGTCCTCGACCTCTGCGGGCGCGACCATCATCAGGTCGGCGAGCTCGTCGATCACGCAGAGGATGTACGGGAGCGTCGCCTCCCCCTCCTTACGGCGCTTGTCGTTGAGCTCCACGAGGTTGCGGCACTTGTACGCACTCATCAGTGTGTAACGCTGCTCCATCTCCCGGATCAGGTTGTTGAGCACGTTCGCGGCCATGCGCGGGCTGGTGACGACCGGTGTCAAGAGGTGCGGGATCTGCTCGTAGAGGTTCAGTTCGACCTGCTTGGGGTCCACGAGCACGAGCTTGACGTCATTTGGCGTCGAGCCGAGCAGGATCGAGC
>CAZRAA010000070.1:0-10072 GCA_964597975.1 uncultured Thermoleophilaceae bacterium
CGAGAACGGCTCCGGGATGCACACGCACCAGTCGCTCTTCAAGGACGGCAAGAACGCGTTCTATGACGAAAACGACCGCTACAAGCTCTCGGACATCGGCAAGGCCTTCATCGCCGGCCAGCTGACGCACGCACGCGAGATCTGCGCGATCTTCGCCCAATGGGTCAACTCCTACAAGCGGCTCGTGCCCGGCTTTGAGGCTCCGGTCTACCTCGCCTGGTCGCGCCGCAATAGGTCGGCACTCGTGCGTGTCCCGCCGTACCGCTCGACCGGTTCAAACGCCGACGGTCAGGCGATGCGCGCTGAGCTGCGCTGCCCGGACCCGGCCTGCAATCCGTATCTCACTTTCGCAGCGCTCTTGCAAGCCGGCCTCGAGGGAATCGAGAAGGGCTACGAGCTGCCCGAGCCGATGGAGAAGAACCTCTACCACCTGAACACCGAGGAGGGGCGACGCCTTGGTGTAGAACACCTCCCAGAGACGCTGGGAGAGGCCGTGGAGCTTGCTTCTGGCTCTGAGCTGGTGCTCCGCACGCTCGGCGAGCACATGTTCAAACGCTTCATCGAGATCAAGCGAAACGAGTGGGAGAGCTACCGCACGCAGGTCACGCAGTGGGAACTCGAGCGCTATCTCCCAATCCTTTGATATCTACGTTTCAAGATTTTCGGTACTCCGCCGATTGAGGTAGTGGGCATTGCCCACAACAGCCTCCGATCTCCCCCAGAATGCACCTATTCAGCCGCTCAGCAGGACGCCGGACCAAGTGGATCATCTTGGCTGGCTGGACAGCCATTTTTGTTGCGCTTGCCCCGCACGCACTTGACTTCAACAGCGCGCAGAACAATCGCGACGCCAACTACCTGCCGGCCTCGGCAGAGTCACTGGATGCGATCCACCTAGAGGAGAAAGCCTTTGGCGACGAGCTGTTGACCGGGCTGCTCGTCTACCAGAACAACTCGGGCTTGACCTCCGCTGATCGTGCCGCCGTGCTGGCCGGCGCAAAGAGTCTCGACGCGCGCCCGATCACCGGACAGTACGGCCAAGCGCTGCCGCTCTTCTTCAGGGACAAAGACACGGCCGCGATCTACTTCCAGATGCGCGCTCATGGCGAGAAGGAGCTGCTCTTCGGTGCCGCCGACCGCATGCAGCAGATCGCCGATCAGGCACCTCCCGGAGTGACGACGCGGCTCACCGGCCAAGCTGGATTCTTCAACGACCAGGCTGAGATCTTCGACCAGGTCGACGGTCGGCTTCTGATCGGGACGGTCCTGTTGATCTCGGTGCTGCTGCTTCTGATCTACCGCAGTCCCTTCCTGTGGCTGCTGCCGCTGGCGAGCGTCGGGTTCGCCGAGGTCACATCGCGTGGCCTTGGCACCCTGCTTTCTGACGCTGGCATGACGATCACTTCGCAGGCGGCGGCGCTGATGACCGTGCTTGTCTTCGGTGTCGGGACCGACTATGCGCTGCTGATCATCGCTCGCTATCGCGACGAGCTTCGCCGCACTGAGGATCGACACGAGGCGATGTCCGCGGCGCTCGATCGCACCGGACCGACGATCTTTGCATCTGGTGCGACGGTGATCGCCGCGCTGCTGTGCATGACGCTGGCCGACGTGAACGCGACCAGCGGCGCCGGCCCGATCGGTGCGATGGGTATCGCGATCGCCATGCTGGCGATGCTGACCTTGCTGCCTTCGCTGCTGCTTGTAGTCGGCCGCGTTGCTTTCTGGCCGTCGGTGCCGATCGCCGGGACCGCGAGCGACGAAGTGCAGGTCGGCTTCTGGTCTCGCCTCTCTGACCGCATAGCGCGCCGCCCGGCCGTGATAGCGGTTTCGATCTTCGTAGTGATGGCGGTGATGGCGCTCGGGCTCACGCAGCGTCCGGGCGGCCTCGATCTTGCCGGCGCATTCCATAAGCCTGTCGACTCCGTCGAGGGAATGAAGCAGCTCGAGAAGGCGCTCCCGCCTGGCGCGACCGGCCCGATGACCGTGCTGGTCGGAGATTCTGCGCAGGTTCCGGTGGCGATCAAGACGCTCAAGGATTCCGGTGACGTCGCGTCGGTCGGGCTGGTACAGCAGGGCGACGGTGCGACGCGCATCGAGGCGACGCTCAAGTACAGCCCGTACAGCGATCAAGCGATGGACGCGGTCGCCCGTGTGCGCTCCGAACTGGGCGGGGCTGCGCTCGTCTCCGGTGCCACGGCCGTCGAGGCCGACAGTCGCCAATTTGCGGCCAAGGACAACAAGTTGATCATGCCTTTGGTCCTGATCGTCGTGCTGGTGATCCTGCTGATGCTGCTGCGCTCGATCGTCGCGCCGCTTGTCCTGATGGTGACGGTGGTGACCTCGTTCCTGGCGGTGATGGGAGCCAGCTACTGGGCTTTTGAGCACATCTTCGGCTATGGCGGTGTCGATGAGTACGTCCCGATATTCGTCTTCATCTTCCTGGTTGCGCTGGGCGTCGACTACAACATCTTCCTGATGGCTCGTGTGCGCGAGGAGGCGGCGCGGTTTGGCGCGCGCGAGGGCATGCGGCGCGGTCTGATCGTCACCGGTGGCGTCATTACCTCGGCAGGACTGGTGCTCGCCGGCACCTTCTTCGTGCTGGCGGCGATGCCGATCACGGTTCTGACGGAGATCGGTTTTGCGATCGGCGTCGGAGTGCTCTTTGACGCACTGGTGGTGCGCACGGCGCTGGTGCCGGCGCTCGGCTTCCTGCTCGGGGAGAAGATGTGGTGGCCGTCGGCACTGGCTCGGGGCGCGACCGTCGCTGAACAGATCACAGTGCCGGGCGATCAGTCCCCGGCGGTTGCGAGATTCCCGGCATCCGGCGACGGCGCGGTGCGGATCGAGACCGAACCGCCCGAGTGGCGCCACGCTCGCGGAAGCTCGCGCTACGGCTGATCGAGCATCTGGGCCAGCTCCGCCGGGCTCGTGACCGGGAGCTCGCAGGCGAAGTTCTGACAGACGTAAGCGGCGGCCTCGCCGTCGATCGAGGTGCGGCCTTCAAGCAGCGGCACGGGGGTGCCTTGGTCTGACTCCGCCGACGCGACGACGATTCGCGGTCGGTGAGCGCCCAGGAGCACGCGCTCGAGAGCTTCGCGACCGGCCTTGGGGCCGACCAGCGCGATTTCCTGCGTCGGGCCGAGGTGGAACGCGATCGCCTCCAGCGCGTGACCAAAGCCGAGCGGCATGCGCGCGGCTATCCGTTGGAGCGACTGGAGCGTGCGACCGGCGGACTCGCGATAGCGCTGTTCGCCGGTCATCTCGGCCACACGCAGCAGCGTCAGCGCGATCGCGGAGTTGCCGCTGGGGATCGGGTTGTCCTCGATGTCCTTGCGGCGCACGATCAGCTTTTCGTGGTCGCTCGCGACTGAGAAGAAGCCGCCGAGTCCGGCGTCTGCGAAGTGCTCGAGTGTGACGTCTGCGAGCTGCTTTGCCCGCAGAAACCAACGAGAGTCGCCGCTGCGTTCGTAGAGCGTGAGGAAGGCCGCTGCGCAGTAGGCGTGGTCCTCGAGATAGCCCGACGGGCCGGGGGTGCCGGCCGCGCACGATCTCAGGAGACGACCGTCGGCCGTTGTCAGCTCACGCTCGATGAACTCTGCGGTTGAGACCGCCGCGTCGGTGTATCGAGGGTCACTGAAGACGGCACCGGCTTCTGCGAGCGCGCCGATTGCCAGGGCGTTCCAAGAGGCGATCCGCTTGTGGTCTTGGCCGGGTCTGGTTCGTTCGGCCCTGCGGGTGAGGAGTGCGGCGCGCGCCGCGGCGAGCGCCTCCTCGGGCGGTCGAGCCTCTGGGTTGCTGACGAAGAGCACATTCCTGCCTTCGAACTCGCCGTGATCGATCGCGCCCCAGTATCTGATCAGCGTTTCCGCGTGATCTGGCACGGCGTCTTCGAGGACTTCGCGCAACTCATCGAGCTCCCAGGCGTAGAAGGCGCCTTCTTCCAGCTCGCCGTCCCGGGCGAGCGAATCCGCATCGAGTGCGCTGGCAAACCCGCCGTCCTGCTCGTACATCTCGTCGAGCATCCAGTCGAGTGTCGATCGGCAAGTCGTGGCAAAGTCAGCCTCGCCGGTGACGAGGAAGGCGTGGAGAAAGCTACGCGCGAGCAGCGCATTGTCGTAGAGCATCTTCTCGAAGTGCGGGATGTGCCAGCGGTTGTCGACCGAGTAGCGCGAGAAACCTCCGGCCAGCTGGTCGTGGATCCCGCCGGCCGCGATCTGCCTGAGCGTGTGCAGGGCCATCTCGCGGTCTGCTTCACGGTCAGTTCCGAGCAGGAACTCGATCACGCTGTGCGGCGGGAACTTCGGCGCGCCGCCAAAGCCGCCCAGCTGGGCGTCATAGGCCTTTCTCAGGCCTTCGAGCGCGGTGGCGATCGACTCGCCGGTGATCGGATCGTCCGGCGCCTTCAGCCGAGCGGTCATGCTCAGCTGGTCGGTGAGTGCGGCGCTGCGCTGCTCGATCGCGGTGCGGTTGGCGCGCCAGGTTTCGACGATCGACTCCATCAGTTGCATGAAACTCGGCATGCTCGGTCGCGGCTCCGGCGGGAAGTAGGTGCCTGCGAAGAACGGCACCTGGTCCGGGGAGAGAAACGCCGTCAGTGGCCAGCCGCCGTGGCCGCTCATCGCCTGGGCGGCCTCCATGTAGATCGCGTCGACGTCGGGGCGCTCCTCGCGGTCGACCTTGATATTCACGAAGTGCTCGTTCATGTAGGCCGCCGTCTGCGGGTCCTCGAACGACTCGTGCGCCATCACGTGGCACCAGTGGCATGCGGAGTACCCGATCGACAGCAGGATCGGCACGTCGCGTTCACGAGCCGCCGCCATCGCCTCGGCGCCCCAGGGATACCAGTCGACCGGATTATCGGCGTGCTGCTGGAGATAGGGGGAGGGCTCGCTTGCCAGGCGGTTTGGCATGGGGTGGACGCTATCGCGGGGGCTAGGCTGGTTCGCATGGCAGGCGAGAAGCGCGGACTGAATGCTCAGCAGTGGTGCGCGATCGGCGGTTGTGTTGCATTGATGGTCTGGAGCATTCCAGGGCTGATCGTCAATCCCGACTTCGGCATCGGCACGCAGGCGACATCCGAACTGGTGCTCGGGGTCGATATGAACGGCTGGCATGCGGTCTCGGGATTCTTGGTGGCGATTCCGGTGCTGTTGGCACTCGGCAACGCTGTCCTGCTGCCCTGGGTGCAGGCCGCCGCGGCAGCAGCGATTTGGGGCACGGCGGTTTGGTCGCTTGCTACGGAATATCCGTTTGGCGGACTCTTCTACTTCCCGAACCCCACGGGGGACGTGGTTCTGCATTTGGCGACCGGGTCGCTGTTTGCAGTCGGGGCGTACTTGGGCCTGCGCGAGCAGCGCGCGTCGGCGGCCTGATCAGCGCAGCGCAGGCTCTGGTGCGAGGACGGCGTCGAGCAGGCCGGGAAAGCGCGCGTCGAACTCTTCGCGACGCAGCGTGACGAGGCGCCTGGTGCCGAAGATCTCGGTGTGGGTGATTCCGGCTTCGCGCAATGTCTTGAAGTGGTGTGAGCGGGTGGCCTTGCTGACACATACATCGATCGATCCGCAGGAGCAAGCGACCGGGGACTGGGCAAGCTCACGCACGATCTGCAGCCGCGTCTCGTCGGCGAGTGCCTGCAGGGCCGACTCGAGCGATACGTCAGCGAGGTCTGGTTGCTCCACGACGCTTGCCATGTCCGCATTCTAATGCGGGTTCGACGCCTGTCGAACTACTGCGAGCCTGCCGGCGGCCCAGTACGTCGCAGCTCGGCGCGGCGGATCTTGCCGCTGGCGGTCTTGGGGAGTTCTTCAGCGAACTCGACCAGACGCGGATACTTGTAGGGGGCGGTGACGCCCTTGACGTGATCTTGGAGCTCAGCCACCAGCTCCTCGCTGCCTTCGACTCCGTCTTTGAGCACGAGTATCGCGCGCACGATCTGACCGCGCTCGGGGTCGGGCGCGCCGACAGCCGCGGCCTCCGCGACGG
This sequence comes from uncultured Thermoleophilaceae bacterium, assembly GCA_964597975.1. Classification (GTDB taxonomy): domain Bacteria; phylum Actinomycetota; class Thermoleophilia; order Solirubrobacterales; family JACPNS01; genus JACPNS01. The sequence goes on from CAZRAA010000070.1 coordinate 5,986, forward strand.
CAGGATGGGAGATCAGCGCGCTCTCAACCTCAAACGGCCCGATCCGATAGCCGGCCGAGGAGATGATGTCGTCGTTGCGCGAGTCAAACCAGAGATAGTCGTCCTCGTCCTGGCTTACAAGGTCGCCGGTGTGCCACCAGCGGCGACCCTCTTGGTCCGCCCGCAGTTCGGGCGCTTCGAGCGCGCCGGGGCGGCCATAGCCGGCGAAGAATGTGGGGACCGTTGAAGGATCGACCAGCAACTCTCCGTCCTCGATGCGGATCTCGATCCCCGGCATCGGGCGGCCCATCGAACCGGGCTTGATCTGATCGCCCGGCCGCACGGCGGTGATCGCGCCGGTCTCGGTTTGGCCGTAGCCGTCGTGAATGTCCAAGCCCAGGCCTTCGCGCCAGTTCTTGAAGATCTCGGCGTTCAGGGCCTCGCCGGCCGAGACGCACTGGCGCAGCGAGTCGATCTTCGAGAGCTCCATCCGGCGCGCGATCACGCGGTACTCGGTTGGGGCCATGCAGAGGACGTTGACGTTCTCTGCCGCGATCGTCGCCATCCGCTCTGTTGGGTCAAAGCGCACGTCGTGCAGCACCGCGGCTGCGCCGCAGAGCCAGGGGGTGAGGAAGACGTTGCGGGCGGACTTGCTCCAGCCGCTGGCCGCTGTGCACCATGCGATCTCGCCCGGCCGCGCGTCAAACCAGAACTCGGCCTGCAGTTTCTGGCCGGGCAGGCAGCCGTGGGTGTGCACGACTGGCTTTGGGTCGCCGGTGGTGCCAGACGTGAAGATCATCAGGGCTGGGTCAGAAGGCTGCGGCTCGAATGCCGGAGCCGGCGTCGCGCCTTCGAGCGAATCGTCGGGGATCAGGATCGTCTCGCCGCTCCAGCCGGAGGATTCAAGTTCGGACCGGTTGCGCTCGTCGCACACCACCAGTTTCGGTGCCGCACTCTCGATTCGCAGCGCGAGATCCTTCGCCCGCAGCATCTCATTGCACGGGAGCACCACGGCGCCCATCCGCCAGCACGCCAGCATCGAGAACACCCACTGCGGGCGATTACCGACCAGCGTGAGCACGACATCGCCCGGCTTGACGCCGCGGGCAGCGAATGCCCCCGAATAGCCTGCCGAGCGCTCCACGACGTCGGCGAAGCTGTACTCGCGGCGCGTGCCGTCGCGCGCCAGCTCGATCAACGCCGACCCCGGAGGACGGGCGGCGAGCTCCTCGACGATCTGCGGAAATCCTCTGAAACGCGTCGCGTTCATCGCTGCGAGGCTAACGCGCGGGCTGTTTCGACCAGAGTCTGCGCAGGGCCGATCGCCAACGCCCGCGACCCGCAAGTTCAGCACGCAGCGCCGCCGACTTCTCGCTCTCCTCGCGATACGCAGCCATCGCCTCTTCGTAGCGCGCTGTCATCTCAGTGTCACGATCGATCAGCCAACGCGTGTACTCGTCGATCACTGCGCGCTCCGCCGCGACGAGTCGCTCTTTGATCGCCTGATCGATCGCGGTCGGCGCTGGCGAGCGCCCTTCGGGGTTTGTGATCGGTTGCTGCGACTGCGGCGGATCTTCGATCGTTGGAAGCTCGACGCGCTGCTGTTGGAGCCTGGCGAGTGCTGTCTCGGCTGGCTCGGGCGGGCCGATCCAGCCGAGCACCGGCGCCCACTTCTCCGCCCAGAGCCGCTCGAACCGCGAGCCGAGAAAATGGCGGATGTGCGGACCCGAAAGCAGGGTCGGCGCCGAGTTCATCGCGCCGGTGCGGTGGCGGCCGCGAAGGCGCGGATCGACCAGCACGCTATTGCCGCGCGCCCAGATGCCGGCGAAGGAGTCGGCCTCGACGCTGATCGCGGGAAACGTACGCTCCTCGAACCCGCCGATCGCCTCCCAGGCCTCGCGTCGCCAGAGCGAGATCGCGGAGCTGACTTCATGGACGGCATACGGCGTGGTCGCGAGCGCCTTGGGGACTTGGTCGGCGGTCAGGCGCAGTCCGCCGTCGGAGAATCTCAACCACCCGGCATTGATGTCGCGACGGTGCTCGCCGAATTCCTCAAGCCACGGACCGACGACGGCGGCGTCCGGCTCGGATCTGAGCGTCGAGAGCAGCCCTGCGGCGACGCCAGGTCGTAGTTCCGCATCTTCGTGCATAAGCAACACGTGGCTGCCGCGCGCCGCGGTGAAGCCGAGTTGCCAAGCGACCGCGGTGCCAGTGTTCACCGGCGATTCGATGATTCGCGCCCCGGTGGTTCCGCTCTCAATCAAGTTTCGAACGTCCGGCGAGACTGCGTTCAAGACCAGGATCGTTTCGCTCGCCGGAAGCTCGTCGGTGCTCGCCGCGATCGACTCAAGGCAAGCGCGGGCAAGCTCTGGATCGTGCGTGAACATCACCACGATCGAGAGCTCGGGCGCGGAGCTGTCATCGCAGGTTGGGAGCGGGATCGCCGGCATCGCGCAATCCTAGGCTCAGTGCTTCCTAAGCTTCACCGCATCGCTCGATCCAGCGCAACCAGCACAGACCGACCACTCGTTGGTCTCGTCGGCGTCGGCCGATGGGGGCGCCACATCCTGCGCGACCTTGTGTCGCTCGGCTGTGAGGTCCATGCGGTGGCCCGAAGTCAGCAGTCGATCGCCAACGCGCACGAGTTTGGTGCGGCGGCTGTAGTCGCCACGGTTGAAGCGCTTCCACGCATTGATGCAGCGGTGGCCGCGCCGATCGCCACGCGCCACGCGGAGGTGATCGAACAGCTGGCCGCCCGAACCGACGGGCCGATCTACAGCGAGAAGCCGTTGACCGCGGATGTCGCCGAGGCCGAGCGTCTGGCTCAGACGCTTCCGGACAGACTCTTTGTGATGGACAAGTGGCGCTACCACGCCGGGGTGGTTGAGCTTGCGCGGATGGCCAAGTCGGGCGAGCTCGGCGAGATCGAGGGGATCGCGACGCGGCGCGTTTCAACGGGCAATCCGCACCCCGATGTCAACACCATCTGGACGCATGCGCCGCACGATCTCTCGATTGCGCTCGAGATACTCGGCGACATCCCGAGCGTGAACAGCGTGGTCGGCGAATTCCAGTCCGGAGAATTGCGCGGCGCAACCGCGATTCTTGGAGATCGCCCTTGGGTCACCATCGAGATTTCTGACAACGCGCCGGATCACCGCCGCGAGCTGCGCGTGATCGGCAGCGAGGCGGCGGCGATTCTCGATGGCGGCTGGAGCGAGCAGATCACGGTGCGGCGCTCAGGAGATGACGACGTTGTGGTCCCGACCCCGGGCGAGCTGCCATTGCTTGCAGAGCTCCGTGCGTTTGTGGAGCACGTGCGCGGCGGCGCACCGCCGAAGTCGTCTGCCGCCGAAGGGCTGGCGATCGTGCGCAGCGTGCAGTCGATCATCGATGCTGCTCACGATCGGCGCGAGGATTCGAAGTGAGCGCGACGGGACTACCCGAGGGCGTCGAGGTCTTCGAGCTCGAATCACACCGAGACGATCGAGGAGTCTTCACCGAGCTGTTTCGGGTCGAGTGGGGGAGTTTTGTGGAGCCGATCCAGTGGAACTCGGTGCACTCGAATGCCGGCGTGCTGCGCGGGGTGCACGTGCACCGAACGCATGCTGATTATCTGACGATGGCGGCGGGGCACATGACGCTCGGGCTCTGCGACCTGCGACCAGGCAGCCCTACGCATCTGCGCGCGACGACCGTCGAGCTCTCAACGGACGAGCCGAAGGCGGTGGCGATCCCGCCGGGAGTCGCCCACGGCTTCTACTTCGTCGAGCCGAGCATCCACGTCTACGCGGTCAGCCACTACTGGGACCTGCGCGACGAACTCGGCTGCCGCTGGGATGATCCGGCGCTGCGCATTCCCTGGGCGCACAAGGACGCCCAGATCTCCGAGCGCGACGCCAATCTCCCGCCGCTCGCCAACCTACTCGACCAGTTGGCAGCAGCGAACAACCTCTAACCACCGCAAACACCCAACCTTTGGCACCAGGTGCCAAAGGTTGGGTGGGCGCGGTTATTCGTAGAGCTTTACGACTTCGACGGTGCCTGCCGGCGCTGCGTCAACGCAGAGGTTGCAGAGCACGCACTCGTCGAGGTTCTTGGTGACGAT
>CAZRAA010000071.1:0-9717 GCA_964597975.1 uncultured Thermoleophilaceae bacterium
CCATCGATCACGGCGTAGTCGATGTCGCGCTTGTAGAGCGACTCGGCCTTCAATGCCTGGATCAGGTGGTTGACCAGCGTGCCAGTTTCGGCGAGGTAGAGATTCTCGATGCCGAGGAACTTCTCAGCCTTCTCAACGCCCTGCTCCGTGATCGAGACAGTCTTGTACTTCTCGTCGGCCTCGAAGTCGAAATCCGCGACCCAGGCGCGATCCTTCGCAGAGACTTCCTTGGGCTTCTCGCCCTGCACCATCTGGCGGGCGAGCTTGGCGAACTGCTTGTAGTAGTCGGCGGCCTGCTCGGGCTGACCGGAAATGATCAGCGGGGTCCTCGCCTCGTCGATCAGGATGTTGTCGACCTCGTCGATGATCGCGTAGGAGTGGCCGGGCTGGACCTTCTCTTCCTTGCTGTGGGCAAGGTTGTCGCGCAGGTAGTCAAAGCCGAACTCGCTGTTGGTGCCGTAAGTGATGTCCGCCGCGTAGGCAGCGCGCTTGTAGTCCCAGTCGTAGACCTCGCTCTGCAAGATTCCGACAGAGAGTCCGAGCATCTCGTAGATCGGGCTCATCCACTCTGCGTCGCGTCGTGCGAGGTAGTCATTGACGGTGACCACGTGCACACCCTTACCGGCGATCGCGTTGAGCGCGACGGGCAGCGTCGCGGTGAGCGTCTTGCCCTCACCGGTCTTCATCTCGGCAATGTCGCCGTGATGGAGCACCATGCCACCGATCAGCTGGACGTCAAAGTGGCGCATGCCCATTGTGCGTTTGCCCGCTTCGCGGGTCAAGGCGAAGGCGTGCGGCAGGAGGTCGTCGAGCGACTCGCCCTGCTCGTGGCGCTCGCGCAGCGCGGCGAACTCTTCGGCAATCTCCGCATCCTCGAGCAGCTCCATTTCAGGCTCGAAGGCGTTGACCAGCTCGACTTGCTTCTCGAACTGTTTGAACTTTTTGCCTTCTCCGATACGGAGGGCGCGGTCGATCAGCGACATAGGGGCTTACTTTACCCCTGTAGCGCGCCGCTCCTGCCTGTCGGTCAGGCGGTCAGTCCAGGCGGCTGCGCTCCCATCGCCTTCGCGGTGCTGCGCTGTGCAGTACGCCGCGCGCGGCGTTTGGCGGCGAGCTTGTCGACCTGCCTTGCGAGTTCGTCGGAGACTTCGTGCATCGCGTGTTTGAGATCGAAGGATCGGTCACAGGCTCTCAGCGTCTTGCCCTTCACGTGGAGCGTGGCGTCGACACTGAAGTGATCGGCAATCGCCGGATTGTGCTCGTCCTTGAGTTCAAGCTCGAGACGAGCGAGATCGGAAACCATCCTGCCGACCTTCTCGAAGCGACGCGCTGCGTAACTGCGCAGATCGTCGGTGATTGCGATCCCGTTGCGTGACCTGATCTCAATCTGCATGTCCAACCAACTCCCAATCTCGCGTTGCAATGACTTCGGAAGCTGAACGGACTGCACTCACGCGACGCCTGACCGACCGGCTGCGGAGCTGCGGCGCTGGGGGGCGCCGCCGTCCGGTCAGTCTCGCCGGGGCGGTGGCTCCACCCTCGCCCTCACGCGACCGCGAACGCGACTGCGCGAAGCGGCTCTCGGCCGGCCTCGGGCTGTCGTTCTCGAATCGCCTGAGTGCATAACTCCAATGTAATGCCTGTGGTGGCTACGTCGTCGCATACAACAACGTTCGTCGGCAGCGGCGCTAAAGACTCAATGCCCCACTGCCGAAGCGCACGCCGGTCGAGCGTGATCGCTGCAGCCGGGAACGCCAGCCGATCACGGCGGCCGAGCTGAGACTGCGGTGGCCGCGATGCATCGCGGATGAACCACTCCGCGGCCCGAGCGCCGGTGATCGCGGCGATCGCGCGGGCAAGCAGCAGCGACTGGTTGTAGCCGCGGGCGCGCCGCCGCTCCGGATGCGCGGGCGCGGCGACTATCCACTCGGCGGCAGCGAGCCAGTCTCCGGTCCGGTGAACCATCAATTCCGCCATCTCGGCCGCCAGCGCCGTCGCACCGGAGAACTTGAGCGCACCGACCAGCGTCTTGGCGGTGCCCCGGTACTCGAACGCCGCAGCCACGCCGTTTCGCGGCGACGGATAGGGCGACTCTGTGAGCGAGCTGCGACAGGCGGTGCAGATCCACTGGTCGATGTCAGTGGATCTGCCGCAGCCGGAGCAGCGCGGAGGGGCGATCAGAGCGGAGAGTCGTTGGATTGCGCGTGGATTCACATATCGATGATCTCGCTCGTCGCGTGACGCTTCAAGACACAAATGTCAAACTTCAGCCAATGAGCAGTGAAGAAATCGTCACAGCGACCGGAATCGTGATGTTTTTCTGGGACTCCGGCGATGAAGAGCGGCATCTGCTCGTAAACATCGAGCCCGACGACCACCACAAGCCCGACGCATTCGAGTTCACCGGCGACCTACGCGACTTGGCGATCGAGCAGATTGCCGAGGGCGCACGTATCGAGGTCGACTATCTGGTCGAGCACCACGAGGTGGTCGATCCGGACGGGGCGACGACGCTCGAATCAAGCCGGCCGAACATCGTCGCGGTTCGGGTCGAGGCGTCTAGCGAAGCTTGATTTCGACCTTCGCGACGCCGGTCTTGCGCTTGGCGAAGATCCCGATGTCCCAGACGCCTGGCGCGATGAAGGTCGTCAGCGAATCGGTGCGGCCGCGTTTTGTCGAGCGGTCCCAGACCTTGTTCGACTTCTCGGGAAAGATGTAGATGTCGAAGTCTCGGCCCCTCGCTCCGCTGACAGTGACCTTGGTGAGGTTGAAGAACGATGTGGAGATGCGCTTCCAGTAGACCTTTTTCCGCTTGATCTTCTTGGAGAAGTTTTTGGTCGAGACCAGGAGCTTGTTGTCGATGTCGAACTTCATCGCTTTTAGCTGATCGGCGTTGGGCTCCTTGGCGCTCGAGAGCTGCCATCCGGTGATCCCGTTTAGCACGACGAAGTCCTCGGCGAAAAGCTCCGGAAGCAGATGCTCCCAGTCAGTGCCCGAGCAGTAGAACTTGTCGGCATCGGTCGTGTTCTTGGCAGTCAGCCGGGTGAAGAACCAGTCGCGGGTTCCGTCGGTGGAGGTCGTGCAGCCGTTGCCATAACCGAAAGCGCGAAGCTGGGAGAAGTTCGCGATCTGGTTGTCGACGTGGTGGCCGTACTCGTGAACCAGCGAGTGCAGCCAGTCGGTGTCGTTCGTGCCAAACCAAAGCTCTCCGTAGCCGTTGGCCATCGGTCGGTAGCAAGCGATCGCCTGAACGTCGTCGCAGGTCCACTCCATTTCGCTCAGCGGGATCGCGTGGACCGTGAGCTTTGAGATCTCTGACTTGTGGTAAGTCGAGTTCAGCGCGGCGGCGGCCGGATCGAGGTCGAAGCCGGGCACGGTTGTGTCGATCGTGAACTGACGGCCGGAGCCGTCGGTGTAGGTCGCGCTGGCGACGGCCTTCGGCGAGGCCGCGGTGCGCGCACCGGAGGGCAGAATCGCGTCCTTGACCTCACGCTTGGCCTCGATCTTCGTGAGATCGATCTTCCCTGCCGGCTCGGCTGCGATTGCCGAGGGCGCAAGGATCGCCGCCGCGCAGAGCGCGGCGGCGAATGTAAGGCAACGGCTCAGACGCAAGGAGGCACTCCGTTTGCGATCAGCTCTTCGTCGGTTGCCAGGTTGAATGAGAATTGGTCCGAGTTCTTCAGCAAAGCGCCGGTGGTAGGTGACCGGAAGGTGCCCTTGATCTTGAAATAGATGGTCGTGCCGGAGGCCGCAGTGATCCGACTCGAGGTCTTCTTCCAGCCGTTCTTCTTCGTGAGCTTGACCGACCCGGATGCGAACGAGACGCCATTCTGGTCGCGCACCGAGTAGCTGTATTTGACGCTCTTGGGATACGGCGAGTTCTTGCGCGTGAACTTCGCGCCGAACTTGACGGCGAAACGAACCTGCCCGGCGGCCGGCCTGCACGCGTCAACGAACTTATACGTCGGCGTTACGTAGAGCTTGACGGTCTTCGCCGAAGCGGAGGATGCAACCGAGAGACTGGCTGCGATCGCCACAACGAGAGTGGCCAGGAGGATTAGTTTCTTACGCACGAGTGAGCCTTTCACGAGAAGGTGTTCACTCAATTATCGCCCACCGCGCCGAAAAGTTGCGGTGGCACCTCGTTCATGCGCAATACGGAACCCCTGAAGCCTCGAGTTCTTCCTTCGTCGGCATCACCTGCTTGCTCTTCTTCCAGAAGCTCCGATTTCGCCCGAGCGCGCGATACGTGAACTTGACTCGCTCGGTGATCGTGTGTCCGGCCGTGACGACGAATCGCTTCGACTTCTTGGAGTATCCGGCCGACTTGTTCAGGTTCATGATTCGCGATGCAATTGTCCAGCCGGTGTCCTTGTCGACGAGCTGATACGCCGCGCGGATCCGCTTCGGCGGCGAGATGCCGTCGAAAGTCACCTTTCCTTGAGCGAAGAACCGATAGCTGATGCGCTCGTCGTCGACTCGACATCCATCCACGCCTCCGTAGCCGACTTCAACCTTGATTGAAGCCGCCTGTGCCGACGGCGCCAATGTCAAAGCAACGGCAAACGAAGCGAGCAGGACGATTCTCTTGAGCATGGCGGCTCCCCCTTGGGGCGAATACTTGAGATTGGGTATCGGCAGGTTCAGCCCCTACCTAAAACCCGCTACGCGCCGGGCGGGCGCAGGCTTGCTGCGATGTCTCCGCGGCCGAGGATCGCCCCGATCGCCATCGCGTCGGCCGGAATTTCCCCGCCGGGGAAGACGATCGTGTCGCGCAGCGCTGACCCGGCGCCGACCGTGGCGCGATCTCCAATCACCACCGGGCCCTGGAGCGTCACGCCATCGCCGATCGAGACATCCTGACCGATCCAGACAGGGCCCTCCACGAGTTCGGCCGCGTCGAGCGCGCCGTGAGTCGCCGAAAACACCGCGTCGCTGCCGCCCGTGCCCTCGATGCCAAGGTCAAGCGCCCCTGTCAGAGCGTCGAATGTCCCCTCGCGGAGTTCGCGCAATGAACCGACGTCGTTCCAGTACTCCTCGATCTCGTGGATGTGGAAGGGGATGTCGTTCTCGAGCAGCACTGGAAAGACGTCCTGAGCCCAGTCGACGAACTCGCTCTCGGGGAAGTAGTCGAAGATCTCCGGGCTGAAGACATAGATGCCGCAGTTGCCAAGATCCGAGAGCGCCTCGTCGGGCTCCGGTTTCTCCTGAAAGCCGGTGATCCGCCCCTCGGCGTCGTGCAGCACGACGCCGTATTCGCGCGTGTCGGCCACGCGCTTGACGGTCAGCGTCGCGACGCCGCCCGCGCTCTTATGGCGCTCAATCAGTTTGGTCAGGTCGATGTCGGTGAGCGCATCGCCGCTGATGATCAGGAACGGCTCGCCACCCTCGGTCAGCGAATCCTTCACCGCCCGCACGCCGCCGGCCGTGCCCATCAGCTCCGGCTCGAAGTTGTACTCGAGATTGACGCCGAAGGCTGACCCGTCGCCGAAGTAGTTGCGAATCGTGGCGGGGTAGTAGTGCAGGTTTGCGACCGCGTCGGTGAAGCCGTGCTTTGCGACCAGGTTCAGTAGGTGCGCCATGCACGGTTTGTCGATCACCGGCACCATCGGCTTTGGAATCCCAAGGGTGATTGGCTTGAGTCGAGTTCCGAGTCCTGCGGCGAGAACCATCGCTTTCATCTGATTCAGATTCCTTTCGAGTGGTCGGGAGACGGCCCCGTGGCCGACTGATCCCATGAAGTCAGGTATTGCTGCTGCTCGGCGGTGAGCGTGTCGATCTCAACGCGCAGCGATTCGAGTTTGAGACGGGCGATCGCATCGTCGATCTGAGGCGGGACGGCGTGCACCTGATGTGCCATCGCCTTTCCGTGCCGCGCGAGATGCTCGACCGCTAGCGCCTGGTTGGCGAAACTCATGTCCATCACGGCCGGGGGATGTCCCTCGCCGGCGGCGAGATTCACGAGCCGACCGTCGGCAAGAAGGTAGACGCGGCGACCCCCCGAGAGCGAGAACCGCTCGACCAGAGGCCGAACCTCCGCGTGTTCCTGTGCGCGCTCCAGGAGATCGGTCTTGTTGATCTCGATGTCGAAGTGGCCGGCGTTGCAGACGATCGTCCCGTCGCCCATTGCGTCGAAGAGCTCGCCCGCCACTGCGTCGCGACCGCCCGTCACCGTGACGATCACGTCGGCGCGCGAGACCGCTTCAATCGCCGGCAGCACCGTGAAGCCGTCCATTACGGCTTCGAGGGCCCGCTGTGGATCGACCTCGCACACGAGAACGTTGGCGCCGAGACCCTTGGCGCGCGAGGCGACTCCCTGGCCACAGTCGCCGTACCCAATCACAGCGACCACGCGACCGGCGATCAAGAGGTTCGTCGCGCGCAAGATCCCGTCGAGCGTCGACTGGCCAGTGCCGTAACGCGTGTCAAACAGCCGCTGCGTGCGCGATTCGTTGACGGCTATGACCGGATACGCGAGGGCGCCTTCGCGCTCAAGCGCCTTCAGACGAATCACGCCGGTCGTCGTCTCCTCAGTTCCGCCCAAGACTTCGTCGAGCAGGTCTCGGCGCTGGCCGTGCAGCGCGCCGACCAAGTCCGCCCCATCGTCGAGCGTGACCTGCGGAGAGGTCTCGCAAACCGAGTCGATGTGCCGCTGGTAGGTCGCGGCGTCTTCGCCGTTTACGGCGAAGACCGCCGCTGCGTCGCCCTGCGAGAGCGCGGCGGCGACATCGTCCTGCGTCGAGAGCGGATTGCTCGCGCAGATCGCGAGCTGGGCGCCGCCGGCGACCAAGGCGCGAGCGAGATTCGCGGTCTCTGCCGTGATGTGCAGGCAGGCGCCGACGCGGATTCCGTCGAGCGGACGCTCTCTGGAAAAGCGTTCGGCGATGCGCGAGAGCACCGGCATCTCGTTGCCGGCCCAGTCGATGCGCATCGCGCCGGCGTCGGCGAGCGAGACGTCAGCGATGTCAGCTGCCGGAGTCATCGCACCTTCGATTCAACCGGCGCTCGTCGGGCGGCCGAGCTGATCCTTCAGATCTTCGATCAGCGGTACGGGTGTCGGGTCGACACCGCGCAGCACCGCGAGGTACAGCGAAGTCAGATCGCCCAGCAACACCTGTGCGAACATCCTCTCCGCGCGGCTCTCCCCGGGAGTTTCGATCGTCTGTGCCTGGGCGCGATGCGCGCTCGCAATCTCGGAGACGACCCGAATCCGCTCGGCGATACGCGGGTGCTGGTCGCGGTCGGCCAAGAACCAGGCGGCGTTCTCGGCGAGCTCCGGCGCTCCCTCCCAGCCGCAGATCTCGTTGTGGTTGGCTTCTGGGAGCGCTGCGCTCCACGCCGGGTACTTAGCGTTCTCGTTTATCTGGCACTTCCAGCGATAGGCCACCGGCGCGGTGAGATCCGCCCCATAGATCAGCGGCAGCCGGCCGAAGGCGCTGCGAGCAAGGTGGGTGGGTGTCTCATCGTCTCCGCCCGGCGCCCAGCTTGGGCCGAGCGTCTTGAGCAGATCGGTCGCCCGGTTGAATTCGTCTCGGATTGACGCCGGAGCGAGTCCGTTGGCGACCGCGATTTCGGCCACGGCGACGACGCCGTAGGCGACAGCGGCGCGCGGCTGGAAGATTCCCGGCAGCCCGATCACCGGAATGTCGGAGGCGTGCGCAGCCTCCGAGAGCGGCCCACCGGAGCTGACGACGTAGAGGCGCGCGCCGGAGGTCTTGGCCTGCTCGAAGCAGGAAAGCGTCTCTTCCGTGGAGCCCGAGTAGGAGCTCAGTACAACCGCGTCGTCCTCGCCAACCCAGGCGGGAAGGTCATATCCACGAGTGGTGACCAGCGGCCCGCTTGCCCGCGGACCGATCAGCGTCGCCGCAAGATCGGCCCCGATCGCCGATCCCCCCATCCCGCAGACGAACATCGAGCGAGCCTTGGCCGGCTCAAGAAATGCGCTCTCGGCGCGCCACATCGCATCCGTGATGTGGTCCGGCATCGCCAGCATGTCGGCAAGCAGCCCAGAGGTGTCGACGGCGGCGACTGCTTCAGCTGTCAGTGCGTCGCTCACGATGCAATGCCCTCTCCCGCCTCAACCCGCGCCGCGCCGACAACCGCACCGGGATCGATCGACGCACCTTCGCCGATCACGCTGCCATCTGTGATGCTCGCGCCGTAGCCCAGCGATACAGAGGGTCCGACAATCGAATCCTCCACAACGGCTCCGGCCGCTAGGCGCGACTGGTCCATCACCACGGATCGCTCGATGCGGCAATCCGCCCCTACTTCGACGCGCTCGCCGACAACCGTGTCAGGCCCGATGCGGCTTCCCGGTGCGAACTCCGCGCCGCCGGCGACGACGACAGGCGCGATCACCTCGACGCCGTCAAGATCCACGTCGCTTGCGACGACATTTCCCTGCGAGTCGCGCAGCGGGTCAAGGTACGAGCGCACACGCCCGCTGAGCAGGTCACGCGTGGCCTCGACGTAGCGCTCAGGGGTCCCGAGATCAAGCCAGTAGCCATCGGCGTCGTAGGCGTAGATGCCGTCGCCGACCAGTTGCGGGAACACATCGTGCTCGAATGAGCGATTCTCGCCGGCCGGAATCATCTCCAGCACATCGCGCTCGAGTACGTAGGCCCCGGCATTGATGCGCGGGTCCGCGGGGGCATCCTCGCGGCGCGGCTTCTCGAGGAATGCCTCAACGCGGTGCTCGCTGTCGGTCAGAACGACGCCGTACGCGGTCGGATCCTCTACCGGAACCAGCGCGAGCGTCGCGCGCGCGCCGGTCGATTCGTGCTGAGAGATTTCGGCGGAGAGGTCGTAGTCGGCCAGCGTGTCGCCGTTGAGAACCAGGAAACGCTCGTCGAGCCGGTCCGCCGCGAACTTCACGGCGCCGGCGGTGCCAAGCGGTTCGGGCTCTTCGACGTAGGTGATCGAGACGCCAGGGTGACCGGCCGCGTCGAGCGCGCTACGCAGACCGTCGGCCTTGTAGCCGACCGACATCACGACGTCGGTCACGCCGTGTCCGCGCAGCCAATCGATCATGTACCAGAGCATCGGCCGGTTGACCATCGGGACGGCCGGCTTGGGCATCGTGCTGGTCAGCGGACGCAGACGCGTGCCCTGGCCGCCGGACAGGATCACGGCTTGCACGTTTTGGCCTACTCCGCGGCGGCGCTGGCGACGGCGGGCGCCTCTTGCTGACTGAGCAATCCGGTGGCCGGACGGCCGACGCCCTCGTAGGCAAATCCCGCAGCGGCGACAGCGTCGCCGTCGAGCAGATTGCGCCCATCGATCACCAGCGGCGTGCGCATCGCGCCGCGCACCTGGTCGAGCTCGAGCTCGGCGAACTGCGGCCACTCGGTGACGATCACCGCGGCGTCCGCGCCCTCAAGGGCCGCAAGCGGCGACGCTTCGATCTCCACGCCTGGAAGCAGCTCCGCCGCGCGATCAGCTGCGACCGGGTCATAGGCGCTGACGATCGCGCCCTCGCCGCGCAGGCGGGCCGAGAGCACGAGCGAGGACGCCTCACGCATGTCGTCGGTGTTGGGCTTGAAGGAGAGTCCGAGCAGAGCGATCTTCTTGCCCACCAGCGAATCTCCGAGGTGCTTTTTGAGCTTGCCGATCACGCGCCGCTTTTGGAGTTCGTTGACCTCGATCACCGCGTTGAGCAACTGGAAGTGGTAGCCGGAGTTGCCGGCGAGCTGCTTGAGCGCGGTGACGTCCTTC
>CAZRAA010000072.1:0-9586 GCA_964597975.1 uncultured Thermoleophilaceae bacterium
CCGCGACCAGCGGACGCGTGTTGTCGAACGTCTGCATGACGCCGCCGAAGCCCTTGTCCGTGCGCACCTCAGGGTCGCCGAGCAGGTTGTCCTTGTGGACCTTGCAGTCCGTCAGAATGAACGCGGCGGTGTCCGAAGCGCGGATCCCGAGCTTGTGCTCCAGGCGGTCGAGCTTCATGCCCGGGTTGTCGCGCTCGACGACGAACGACTTGATTCCGGCGCGGCCGGCGGACGGGTCGACGTTGGCCCAGACGACAACGAGGTCTGCGCGCTCACCGGAGGTGACGTAGATCTTCTCGCCGTTGAGGATGTAGTGGTCGCCGTCCTTGACCGCAGTGGTGCGGATCGAGGCCGAGTCCGAACCCGCCTCGGGCTCGGTGATCGCCATCGCGGCCCACTTGCCCTTGAAACGGGCGAGCTGCTCCTCGTTGGCGACGGCTGCAATCGCGCTGTTGCCGAGTCCCTGCCCGGGCATCGTCAGCGTCAGGCCGCAGTCACCCCAGCACATCTCGATGACGCTGAGCATCGTCGAGAGGTTGGTGCCGTTCTTGTTGGGGTCGGGGTCGTCCTGCTTGAGGGTGTCGGCCTGGCCGACGCCGGTGGCGCCGGTGCCTTGGCCCGAGCCCTCTTCCATGCCGTCGATCAGAGCGCGCAACATGTCGAGCTCGACGGGGTACTCGCCGTCGAAGTTGTCGTACTTGTGTGAGTTCGGGCGCAGCAGCTCTTCGGCGACCATGTGCGCCTGGCCGATCAGCGGCTCGAACTTCTTCGGGGTTTCAAGATTGATAGGCATTTTGAAAATTCCTTTCCGGTCTGTGCTGTTCGAATCCGAGCTAGCGCCCTAGACGAGCAGCACTCCCTCCATCAGGCCGGCGGCGCGAAGATCGCGGTACCAGCGTTCGACCGGGTATTCCTGCGTGTAGCCGTGACCGCCGAGCATCTGCACGGAGTCGGAGCCGATCTGCATGCCGTACTTGGCGGTGAGCTGGCGGACGAGCGCAGCTTCGCGAGCGAAGTCCTTGCCCTCGTCGGCGAGCGCCGCCGCGCGGTAGGTCGCCAGGCGAATGCCCTCAAGCTCAATCGCAACGTTGCTGATCGTGAAGGCGACAGCCTGGCGGTGACTGATCGGCTCGCCGAAGGCGACCCGCTCATTGACATACGGGATCAGGTAGTCGAGCGCGGCGCGGCCGCAACCGGCGGTAACCGCACCCCACGCAATCTTCGAGAGGCGGAGCATCTCGGTGTAGTCAGCCGCTTCGCCGAGCAGGGCGTCGGCCGGGAGCTTGACGTTCTCGAAGCTGAGAATGCCGGTGGCTGCCGGGCGGATCCCCATCGCGGGTTCCGGCGTGACTGAGATGCCTTCGTACTTGCTCTCGACGATGAACATCCGCGCCTCGCCGTCAAGCTCTGCGGCGATCACGAAGAGTTCCGCCTCGGCCGCGCGCGGCACGAGGTTCTTGACGCCTGTGAGCACGTAGCCGTCGCCGCTCTTGGTCGCCTTCGTCTCGAGCTTGTTCGGGTCAAACAGCGGACGCGGCTCCATCACGGCGAGCGCCGCAGCGGGGACGTCGTCACCGACGAACTCAGGCAGGTACTTGGCCTGCTGCTCGCCGCTGCCCCAGAGTCCGATCGCGGTCGAGACCGCTGCCGGCGCAAGCACGGCGACAGCCATCCCAAGGTCGCCCTTGGCGAGCGCCTCGCTGATCAGAACGCTGGTGACGGCCGAGCGCTGCTCGACTGCGCCGCCGAGCTCCTCGGGCACACCGATCATCGTGACGCCGAGTTCGGTGCTCGCCTTGAGCACCTCGTCCGGCGTCTTGCAGTTGTTCGACGATTCCGTTGCGATCGGGAGCAGCTCAGCCTTGGCGAATTCGCCGAAGGCCTCAATCAGCATTTCCTGCTCGTCAGTGGGTGTCAGGTCGAACTTGCCCTTGCCGGCAGCCTTGGGCTGGCGGGCCGGCTTGTCCTGCTTGGACTTGGCCGAGAACTGACGACCGGCCGCGGTTGCGACCTTGAAGCCGTTCTTGCTGCCGTGGTAGACAACCTTCTCGGTGGGCTTGCGCAGCTTGAGCTTGTCGATCGTGCTCGAGCTTGCGATGTTGTTTAGGAATCGCAGTCCAGCGCCCATGCCTTTCTCGGCAGGCGTCTTGGCTGACTTTGTGGATGAGTTCTTGGACATAAGCCTTCAGGTCGTGGGTTGATCCCGAGGTTGGTAAAAGGTAAATCTGAGATGAATCCCCGTAAGTGACTTTTCGGTCACTTAGCGCTTGATTCGAAGCTTAGCCAGATCAGACAGGGTTGTCAAGTGGATGTGATGAACTGCACGCATGGTTGACGACGTGCTCGCGGTCGAGGTTTCTCATCTCCTCGCCCCCTACGACGAAGCGCTCGGCGAGGATCGGGCGGGCTACACCAACCACGTGATCCGCACGATGCTCTTCTGCGATGAGCTCGCGGGTATCGACGGCGGCCCGGATGAGCAGCCGAGCAGGAGACCCGAGTTCCTCGTCTGCGGCGTCTTTCATGACCTCGGCATCTGGACGGACAAGACGTTCGACTACCTGGTGCCGTCGATCGACCTCGCGGCCGATCACCTCGAGAAGATCGGTCGCCCGGAGCTGGCGCCGCTGGTCACCACGATGATCGACGAGCATCATCGGCAGCGATCCGCCGGCGCCCCCGATGACCCTGTTGAGATCTTCCGTCGAGCCGACATGATCGACGTCTCGTTGGGATTGCGTGCGTTCGGCGTCGCTCGTCGCCGGGTACGCGAGATACGTCGCGCATATCCGAATCGCGGGTTTCACCGCCGCCTTGTCCAACTGACCTTTCAACGCACGGTGGAGCATCCGACTTCTCCACTGCCGATGTTCAAGTGGTGAGTTCGCCCTCGCACTAGAACATCCGTCCACTACCTGGGGCCACATTCACCCCCTCGTGTGAGCTCGGTCGATCAGCTGGACAGGCAACCCGCCGGTGACAGTTGAAGATGAGGACAGTGCAGAGCAGGCCGCGCAAGGATGCGCCAAGGACGATGCCTCGCCATAGGCGACGTCTGTCCGTGCGTCTGGTGAAGACGGTGCTAGGCGCTGCTCTCTGGTTTTCCACAACCGCGGTGATCATGTCCGCGTCGTTCGTTCCCGCGGTGGCGCCGGAGAATGTCGGTGACTGGCGCTTGATTCTCGGCATCCCGGCGCTGGCGCTCGGGGTGATCACCATCATCATCGGACCGCGACTTGGCGAGCGGGCGTTCGACGTCTGGGTCGACTTCTGCATGTTGCCGGCCCTCGGGGTGAACCTTGTGCTCTTGCAGATCACACCCGCCACTGAGGCGATCCTCTTCAACCTCGTCGTGACGCTCGTGTTCGCCGGCTACTTCGTCCGCCCACGCGCACTGTTGATGACGTTCTCGGGCGGCGCGGCGATCGCCATCTCTTCGCTGTTCACCGACCCGGCGTCGCAGACACCCCATCTCGGATCGTTTCTCGTCGTCTACCTGGCGACTATCGCGATGACCGTCGCGCTGGTCCACCTGCAGCACACTGAAACGCTTGCCGCGCTCAACGAGGTGCGCAGGCGAGGCTTCACCGACCCGCTAACCGGACTCGCCAATCTGCGAGCGTTTGAGCGCGCGGCCCACAAACGCCTGGCGCCGGGCCCGTTCGGTCGCAACCGCACCGGCGTCACCGGTCTGATCCTGCTCGACCTCGACAACTTCAAGTCGGCCAATTCGGCGCACGGCCACGTTGGCGGTGACTACGCGCTGAAGATGGTCGCTGTGCAGCTCAGTCGGATCGCGGCGCGCGACGCACTGGTCGCGCGCGTCGGTGGCGATGAGTTCGCGATCCTGCTTAGGGCGGACTCGCGTGCTCGGATCGAACAGGCGGGTGAGATCTACCGCGGTGCTGTGCGAGCCGCCGGCGCGCTGATCGACATGCCCGGGTTCGAGATCGATTCCGCGGTCGGGGTCGCGGTCTACCCGTACGACGGACTCGAGCTCTCGGAACTTCTCGATGTCGCCGACCGCGCGATGTACGCGAACAAGGGCGAGAAGCGCCACACCGTGCCGGACTTTGAGCGGGTCGCAGTAAAAGAGGCGCAGCGACCGGCTTGGCTGGACGAGCCGACCTCGGACGGTGACGAGGCCCAGCGACCTGCGGCCCGCGACATCGATTGGGCGACCGGCGGAAAGCTCGGATTCTTGGCTTCGCGCACGATGTACGCGCGCAGCTCGGCGATCGCCTGGGGCCTCGGATCGCTGGTGCTCGGACTCAGCCTGCTCGTTCCCAGCGCGTACCCAGACCCGCAGCTGACATGGTGGATGGTGATCTTCGGGGGCGCTGCGCTCGTGCCGTTGATTCTGCTGCTCAACGCCAAGCCGCGGACACGAACCCATCTGGCACTCGATCTCGCGGCGCTGGTCGCGCTCGCGGCCGTGATCGCGTTGACCGGCGGGATCGCGAGTACCGCGCCGCCGTTGCTGATTCTGCTCGTCGCCTCGCAGGCTTGGTTCTGGGAGACGCGCTTGCTGGCACTTCGAATGATCGGTCCGCTGCTCGTGGCCGCTTCGCCGATCTTCTACACCGAGCTAAGCGGTTCAACGGCCGATGTCGTCGCGCTGGTGAGCATCTATGCGCTGGGCGCACTGCTCGTAACGATCATCGCCGCGATGTATTTCAACCGGCGGATGCTCACGTGGCTCCAGCGCGACGCGGAACGCTTGGCGATGTGCGATCCGCTCACCGGCATCTCCAACCGGCGCTGTTTCAACCAATACGTCGGGGCGCTGCTCGGCGCGGATGACCCAGAAGAGTTTGCGATCGTGATGATCGACCTGGACAACTTCAAGCGCGTGAACACCGAACACGGACACCGCATGGGCGACGATGTCTTGCGGGCGATCGCCGACTCACTCAGTTCGGTCGCGCGTGAGGACGACTGCGTAGCCCGGGTCGGTGGCGACGAGTTCGCCGCTGTACTGCCGGGCGTGGGCGTCGACGGGGCTCGCGCGCTGGCGGAGCGGTTCGTTCATGCGGTTTCCCAAACGCCTGAGGCCGCCGAGAGCGGCGTCGGCGCGAGCGCGGGGTTCGCACTCTTCCCACTGCACGGTCAGACGCTCGATCAGCTGGTGTTCACGGCCGACAGCGCGCTAATGGCGGTCAAGGCCACCGGCAAGGGCAGTGCCCGCGTCGCGCGCATCGTCTCGGCCGTCAGCTGAGCGCTGTCGCAGCCAAACCCAACCGGCAAACAACAGGCAGGCGACGATCCCGGCGTATCCAGCTTGGTTGACGACACCGGCGATTTCCGTGTCGCGGTCGAGCACTCCGTAGTGCGCAAAGAGCGTGCCCCAATCGTGTTCGCCGCCACCGACCAGCGGCAACTCCTGTTTGCGCGCATCGGCCATGTACCAAGCGATGTAGTGGAAGTTCTCAAAAAACCAGATCCCGGCGAACGCCGCCGAGAGAGCAGAGCGCTGATAGACGAAGACTCCGCAGACCACCGCGGGGACGATCAGTTGCATCAGTGTCCCGCCCCACCACTGCGGCCAGTAGCCAAAAACCGAGAAAAGCGGATGACCGAACTCGTGAATCGCCAGATTGACGTCGTCGAGGATCCGTAGGTAGCCGTCCGCGTCTGTCGACATCCCGCGCATCAGCAGCAGAGCAAATGCGCTGAGCGCGATCAAACCCCAGCCAGACACCGGCTGCCAGGCCGATCCGTCAGGAGTTTTCGGGCGCGGCGGCATACAGGCGGTGTCGGCAGCCGGCGAAGCTCAACTTGAGCACCACATCGCTGCGCTACAGGAATCGCAGCAGATCAGTCAAAATACGCGCCATGAAATCCAAAGCCATTCTCCTGTTCACCATTCTCGCGCTGGCCGTCGTCGCCGCCGGCTGCGGAAAGGGTGCGACGTACTCAGACGTCAACACGACAACAACTCAGGCGACCGAAGACACCGGCTCAAGCGACGAGAAATCCGGCAAGACCGTGATGCCGAAGGTCTCCGGTTCGGCCAACTCGAAGCCTCAGATCAGCGACGCGTCCGGCGACCCGCCGACCAAGCTTGTCGAGAAGGACATCAAGGTCGGCACGGGCAAGACCGCCAAGGACGGCGACGAAGTGACCGTTGCCTACGTCGGCCACAACTGGTCAAACAACGAAGAGTTCGACGCCTCGTGGGGCAAGGACCCGTTCACTTTCACGATCGGCCAGGGCCAGGTCATCAAGGGCTGGGATGAGGGCGTAGTGGGAATGAAGGCCGGCGGTCGCCGCCTGCTGATCATCCCGCCGGAGCTCGGCTACGGCGCCCAGGGCCAGGGCTCGATCCCGGCCAACGAGACGCTGATCTTCGTCGTCGACCTGAAGAGCGTCAACTAGGCGACGTCGCGAGCGATATCGATTGAGCTGAGGCGATCCGTGATCACGCGGATCGCCTCTTCGCTCTGGTCGATCAGCGTGTAGCGCCGCCCGAGCTTGGCGGCGACCGCGCCCAGCGTGCCGCTGCCGGCGAAGAAGTCGAGGCAGGCATCGCCCTCACGCGTTGATGCGAGCACCATGCGGCGAATGATGCCCTCGGGTTTCTGCGTCGGGTAGCCGGTCTTCTCTGCTCCGTTCGTAGGCACGATCGTGTGCCACCAGACGTCGGTCGGGAGCTTCCCGCGCGCGGCCTTCTCGGCGGTCACCAGACCGGGCGCCATGTAGGGCTCGCGATCGACCTCTGAAGAATCGAAGTAGTAGTCCTTAGCGTTCTTGACGTAGACGAGGATCGTGTCGTGCTTGGCCGGCCAGCGGCGCTTGGCTCGCGCGCCGTAGTCGTAGGCCCAGATGATCTCGTTGAGGAACTGCTCGCGCCCGAAGATCTCATCGAGCAGCAACTTGCAGTAGTGGGCCTCGCGGTAATCGATGTGGAAGTAGAGCGTGCCGGTCTCGTGCAGTACTCGGCGGGCCGCTTCCAGCCGGGGCGCGAGGAACTCGAGGTAGTCGCCAAAGTTGTCGCGGTAGGAGGACTCGGCGAGAAGTCGGGTCGCATAGGTCCGGCCAGCGAACCCCGTGCGATCGCCAGCTTCCTTGGCGACGGTCTCGAGCGTGCGACGCGTCTGCTGCTTGCCGGTGTTGAAAGGCGGATCGATGTAGATCATCTGAAACGCGCCATCCGGCAGCTCGGGCAACAGGTTCAGGCAGTCGCCCAGCAGGATGTTGTTGGCGACAGGATCGATCACAACGTCAACGTACGCGCGCTCGCGGCGGCAAGCGCCTCGGCCGGGGCCCGCGCCTTGTCCATCGTCTCGGCGTATTCGGCGTCGGGATCGGAGTCGCTGGTGATCGCGCCGCCGGTGTGCAGGCTGACGAACTCTCCCTGCTTGATCAAGCTCCGGATCACGATGTTGAGATCCATCGCGCCGTCGTCACCGATCCACCCGACCGCTCCGCTGAAGATCCCGCGCCGCGAGCGCTCGACTTCGGCGATCGCCTTCATCGCCTCAACCTTCGGCGCCCCAGTCATCGAGCCGCCCGGAAAGCACGCCTTGATGACGTCGACCGGCGAGACGCCCGGCGCGAGCTGGCCGCGCACGGTCGAGACGAGGTGATGAACGCTGGCGTAGCTCTCGACCACGCAGAGCTCGGGAACTTCGACGCTGCCGGTCAGGCAGATTCGGCCGAGGTCGTTGCGCGCGAGATCGACGATCATCGTGTTCTCGGCGCGGTCCTTAGGCGACGCGGCGAGCGCCTCGGCCATGTGTCGGTCCTCAGCCGCGTCCGCCGAGCGCGGGCGCGTGCCCTTGATCGGACGCGTCTCGATTTCGCCGGCGGCGGTCACTCCGACCAGGCGCTCGGGCGAAGAGCAGAGCACTTCAAGGTCGTCCAACCGCATGTAGGCGCTCATCGGCGAGGGGTTGCGCTGGCGCAGCGCCGAGTAGAGCTCGCGTCCGTCGACCTCCGAGCGCCCGCAGTACTCCTGAGAAAGGCAGATCTCGAAGTAACGGCCGGCACGGATCTCATCGCGCGCAGCGGCGACGAGCCGGCGGTACGCGATCGGGTCCGTGACTGGTTCCAAGCCGCAGGCGCGCAGCTCAGTCGTGCCAAAGTCACCGCTGGGCCTTGCCGGCGGCTGGATCTCGCGACGGTCCGGAGCGGCGTCGATCAGCGCGCGAGCGCGGTCTGCCAGCCCCGGCCGCTCGGCGCAGATCTCGGTGGTCCCGCGCGCGGCGTCGACGGCGACGATCGCGCCGAAGCGGACGAAGTGAAGGAGGTCGCCCGGCGCCGGCGGAGCACTCGAGAGCGGCACGCTCGGCTCGATCGCGTGGAGCAACTCGTACGCGAGGTAGCCGATCGAGCCGGATGCAAGCGGCGAAGCGGAATCGAGAGCAGGGAGCCGCGAGCGCGTGAAGTCTTCGAGCAATGCGAGCGCGCGCTCAGGGCTCTCGTCCTGGCTGACCCTGAGCTCTTCCTGCGGGAAGAGCCCCAGATACGACATCTGGCCCAGCCGCGACGGCGCTGCCGGGTTGTCCAGAAGCGCAACGCGCGAGTCGGGAAGCTCGCGGGCGATCGACCAGAGATCCACGGCGCGATCGATCACTGTGGATGCTCGTATGAGTTGAGGAGTGCTTGGTGCAGCCGAGCGCGCACCTCGGGCGATCTGCCACCGACGGCCCGCCCATCAATCGTCCCGACCCGGCGCACGCCGAAGAGCGAGTTGCTCAGCAGCACCTCATCGGCGCGTGTCAGTTCATCGACGCTAACGTCGCGCTCCGTCGGGGTAAGCCCAACTACCGGCGCCGTCGCGAGTAGCGCCCCGCGAGTCACGCCTGGCAGACAACGCCCGAGCGGCGGCGTGATCAGCGCGGAAGCGGTCGCGACGAAGACATTGGTGCGCGCGCCCTCGATCACCAGGCCATGATCGACGATCAACGGCTCGAAGGCGCCGTTCGCCTGTGCCGAGTCGATTAGCTCGGAGTGCAATTCACGATCAATCGACTTGTGCGGGTAGGCGTAGCCGGGGACTTCGCTGATCGTCGTCGCGAGCGGCGTCGCCGGATCTTCGAGCGCGTGCGCCGGAAGCGGTCGCAGCTCGATCGCGGTATCTCCTTCGCCGGCCTCGATGCGGATCACGACGTCTTGTTCGATTGAGCCGATCGCGTCGTGTACGCGTGCGGCGACGCCGTTCGGGTCAAGGTTTGGCACGGCGGCAGCCAGACGCTCGACGTGGCGCGAAAGCAACGCCGGCTCGCCGCCGTAGGTGCGTAGGGTTTCGAAGTAGCGGCCGGTCATGGGAGCCGGAACCTACCGAGTCGAAAGTGGCCGCATGCGGGTACCGACTCCTGCCAGGCTTGACCGCGGCGCCCGAACGACATTGCTTAAGGCTGCTTCCTTCCGGACCTGACCTGGTTCACACGCGCTCGCCGCGCGGGACCCGGCCATCAACGCCAATACCCGCATGCCGCCGCTATCGACGGACCAGCGAAGCTCGATGTTAACCGGCGAGACTGATCTAGACTCCGACGCTCCGACGGATCGCGATCGCGATCCAAGCTCGGGCGCGTAGCTCAGTGGGAGAGCGCTCGCCTCACACGCGAGAGGTCGCAGG
>CAZRAA010000073.1:0-9527 GCA_964597975.1 uncultured Thermoleophilaceae bacterium
ACATCGTCGACGCCTCCGAGCGGATGTGGGACATGCTCGAGAACTACAAGGAAGTGGTCGAGGCGCTCGAAGCGACGAACGAGTCGGTGATCAGCCACAACGTCAATGACGTCCTGCGAGTGCTCACCATTTTCTCGGTGTTCTTCCTGCCGCTGACGCTGGTCAGCGGAATCTTCGGTATGAACAACCTGATTCCCGGCGAGCAGTCGGCACTCGGCTTCTGGCTGGTGATCGCCGGAATGGTTGGAATCGTCGGCGCGATGTGGGTCTACTTCCGCCGCCGCGGCTGGCTCTAGCCGGCCGCCGCCGAACCCGGACCGAGGCGAATCGAGGTCGCGGCCCTGACCGGCGCGCTGCGAACCGTGTCTTTGCCCGATTCCTTACTGGTGCGCATCGCGATATCGGCCGCAACGACGATCTCTTTCCAGTCCTCAACGTGCTCCCATGTCGCGTAGCCCAGGGAGAGCGTGACTTTCGGCTCGCAGAGCACGTGCCAGTCGACCGACATGATCGCGGCCCGGCACTTGGCGGCGACACGCATCAGATCGGCCGAACCACCCTCTGGCACGATCACCGCGAACTCATCACCGCCAATGCGGCAGACGGTGGCCTCTCGGCCCACCGCTCCGTCGAGCACCGACGCGATCATCCTCAGCACTTCGTCGCCGGCCTTGTGCCCGCCGGATGAGTTGATCGATTTGAAATCGTCGACATCGGCGAGGATCAACCCGCCGGAGTTATAGTTGCCGTCCGATTCGCGCGAGCGACCCTCAGCCGCCAAGGCGAGCGTGCGCTCAAACACCCTGCGGTTCGCGAGGCGCGTCAACGCGTCGATTCGGGACAGCTCGAGCGCCTCTCGCTCGGCTGCGTCCGCACGGACACGGTTGATGCGCAGGATCGCTGCGATCACCAGCACTTCGCCGAAGATCACCGAGACTCCGGTGAAGTTCGCCGTCTGGATGTTTGAAATCAGCGTGGCCACAAGGATCCCGAGCATCGCGCCGGTGCGCAGCGCGGCGTCGCGAGCAGAGAGCGCGTAGGCGGCGTGCGCGACCACGAGGTAGGCCAACGGCAGGATCGGCGTCGCCGCGCCGCCCGTTGCGTAGATCGCCGGAACGGCGATCAGCACTGCGAGCGTGTTGGAGACGTTCTCGGCGCGGCGGCGGTGCTCAGGACCGACCAATGCGAGGGCACCCGAAACCGCAATGCACAGGCCGGCCAGCGCAAGAGCAAGCCGCGGGTGGATGTTCTCGACGCTCGTCGACGCCGCCCCGGCCGCGATCATCGCCGCGGCAAGCAGCCAGGCGATCGACGCCGCCGGCGCCCCGCTGCTGAGCAACGAGGTCAGGCGCGAGCCGTGGTCGACCGGCTCGTCCGACAGCGACCGCCCACCGGAGGTCTCAGGCGTGGGCAGCCTCGGCGGCAGAGCCGCCTTGCTGTCGTACATGCGCGTGTCGGCGACGTGCATCAGGTCATCGAGGGTCCCCCCGTCCTGCGGGTACACGGCTGTGCCGATACTCGCCGACAGGTCGAAGATGGGACCCTCAGCACTCGCCCTCTGCTCGGTCAGGGCGATCGCAAATTCCGACTGGAAAGCTTTCATGCGGTCCGCGTCGGCCCCCGGAAGCATCACGGCGAACTCGTCCCCGCCGACTCGTGCCACCTGGTCTTGATCTCCAGACGCGGCTAGCAGCGCCATTGCGGTCCGGCGGATCAACTGATCGCCGCCGGCGTGTCCGTAAATCGTGTTGGCGGCCTTCAGTCCGTTGACATCGATGAAGGCGACGCCGAGTTCGGTTTCCGTCTCGGCGGCCAGCGCGATCTGTGACTGCAACTCGTCGGCAAAGGTGTGGAGATTGGCGACGCCGGTCAGCGGATCGGTCAGAGCGAGCCTGCGCGCCTCAAGTTCAGCTCGCAGCGTGAGGTGACGATGGCGCGCGATCAGCACAACCATCGCCCACAGCACCGCGGTCATGACGATCGCGCGCGGAACGAAGTTCGCTTCCCCGACAACCTGGAAGTCGTATACCAGGGGCGCCCACATCATCAGGGTTCCGACGGCCACGTGACGAGCGGCTCGCCTCGGGGCCATGAAGTACGCGCAGTAGAACATGACGTTGGCGAAGAGACCAAGGTCGGCGCTGCTGGCCCCGCCAGTTGCGGCCACGAGCGCGGTCGTCGCGAGCATTCCGGAGACGACAACGAATTCTTCTGCCGCCGTGAAGAGCTTCCCCTTCAGACGCGGGCCAACGAACAGGCACAGCAACGCCATCGTGGCCGTGACCGCGAGGTATGCATGAAACGCGGTCGACGGCATTGCCTCGCCTGCGGGCCCAAACTGCTGAAGCGTCCCGATCGCCGCCTGCAGCGACCAGAGCACCGCGCCGGTGATCGACCGGTTGCGGATATCCGGGTCGACCGCAAGGCGGCGCTTGAGCGCCGCTTGACCGCCGCCCCGGAATGCCGGAGCCACGGAGTCAGTCGCGATTTCAGATTTTCGGTTTCCGTCCATGGAGTTCGCTGTCTAAATGATCGGCTTTCTGGCTGCCGATTCGGCACAGTTCATACGTCCGTCTAGACGCCTGTTATGGGGTTACTACCCCATCGGCAAGCCGTTTGAACGGCTTATGAGGCTGATTTTGGACATTGTTCAGCGTGTGTTAAACGCGTCCAGACCATGTGCGTCCAGACGCCCTCCGCGTGGCCCTGTTTCGGCTAGAGTCGCGCCCGGTGAGCCCGCAGAACGAAATCCAGATTGAGGGAGTCATCGTCAAGCGCCTGACGGTGCACGGCGACCACCGCGGTCGCGTGCTTGAGGGATGGCGCGGCGAGTGGGCTCCGTTCACGGTCAAGCAACTGACCGAAGGACGTGCCCAGCAGGGCGTGCTCAAAGGTCTGCACCTGCACTACAAACAGTGGGATTGGTGGCGCGTGATCACCGGACGCATGTTGGTGGGTCTCTACGATGCCCGTCCGGGGTCCCCCACCTACAGCGCGACGATGCTTTTCGAGATCAATCCGGACGAGCCGACCGCGGTCGGCATCCCCCCGGGAGTCGCCCACGGGTACTACGCGCTCACTGACCTTGAGATGATCTATCTGCTCAGCGAGGTCTACGACCCCGCTGACGAGCACGGCGTGCGATGGGACTCGGTCGGACTTGAATGGCCGTTTCTCGATTCCGGCGAGGAACCACTGATCAGCGATCGGGACGTGAACTTGCCGACGGCCGACGGGTTCGAATTTGCCGGAGCACCCGCGTGAGCCCAAAGGACCGCTTGTGGGCGCCGTGGCGCATGCAGTACGTCGAGCACCACCCGCCGGACCAGTCGGAGGGAAAGACCGGGTGCATCTTCTGCGACTTCCCGGCCGAGCCCGAAGACGCGAAGAACCTGATCGCGCACCGCGGCGAGCTTGCCTACGTGATTCTCAACGGGTTCCCGTACAACAACGGCCATGTGATGGTCGTGCCCTACGAGCACAACTCGCAGCTGCATGCGCTCGCGCCCGAAACCGCCGAAGAGATCACGCGGCTGACACAGCTTTCCCTGACGGTTCTCGAGTCGATCTACCGCCCCGAGGGCTTCAACATCGGAATCAACCAGGGCGACGCTGCCGGCGCAGGCATCGGCGCCCACCTCCATCAGCACATCGTCCCCCGCTGGGTAGGTGACACGAACTTCATGCCAGTCGTCGCCGACGTGCGCGTGCTCCCCGAAGCTCTCGCCGGCAGCTACGAGAAAATCGCCGCCGGTTTCAAAGCCGCCACCACCAATCCCTAGCGGCAGTTTTGTCCTTGCCCGCTCCCTCCGGGAGCAGTCAAGGAGTAGATCGACGGTTATTGGCCGTCCCAGATCTCGCGTAGGCGGGCGTCGAGCTCCGGTCGAGCATCTTTCATGGCGCGGAGCGCCTTCCAGGCGTCCCCGATCAGCGGGTTGTCGAACTCGGCCATCTCGAGGTGGAGTTGCCACAACTCGTCAGCAACGTCAGCGCCGTACAGCCGGGTGAGGAAGTCGCCAGTCGTCGAGTTCTCAAAGCGATCCTCATACTCGGTCCGAGCCAGCAATCTCCTCAGAAGACCCGGCGCGCGCGGACGCTCGAACCGGCGGACCGGCTCGGAACGGGTGAAGAGATATCCCTCCGAGTTCAGCCATGTGAGGACATCATCGTGGGCGTCCGGTCGGGCCGCGATGTACGCATCCATGAACGCGCCGTCCGCGCCGAGCGCGCGGAAGTCGTTGTAGTCGACTGACTTTGCGATCCAACTGCCGTTCGCGGCAAAAAGCGTCCACTCATAGACGTCGAGATCGCCCCCGGTACGACCCGCGACCATGGCGTCCATCCGCTCAGTGAGGTCCTCGGAGGCGGCCATCTGTCGAATTCCCTCGGCCGAAACTGCGATTAGACCGTCCTCAACGCAAGCGGGATCGCCGCCGTGGTACAGGGCCCCAATCCACTTCACGTAGACCGTCCCACCGCCGGTCGCTATGTGCGCAGCCGCCAGCCCGCGGTAGTCGTCGCTGCAGGTGTCGCAAGGAGTGTCAGCAACACGAACGCGATCGAGCCGGCGTCGTGGAGGCGCCTGCGGCTCAGGCACAACGTTCGGCGCCAGCGACTCATAGGTATCCAGCGCGGCCCTCAGCTCGTCAGTTGACGGCTCGAAAAAGGCTTGTTCCGTTGCGCGCATTGCGCGAATCTACAGCGCCTGCAGGCCGATAGGATGCGCCCGTCTCGTCCCCCATCCCAGTACGCGAGGACACACTTTCATGCCGGTCGACCAATCAGTCTTCAAGGCCTACGACGTGCGCGGCACGTATCCCGATCAGTTGAGCGAAGACGTGGCCTACTCGATCGGGCGAGCCCTGACCGAATTCCTTGCCGACGAGTCGGGCAAGCCTGCCGCCGAACTTTCGATCGCCGTAGGGCGCGACATGCGCCTCTCGGCGCCCGACATGGCGGCCTCCTACATCCGGGGCCTCACCGACGGCGGTGCCGACGTGCTCGACATCGGCCAAGTCGGCACCGAGGTCCTCTACTGGATCGTCAACCACCGCGGGCTCGACGGCGGTCTGATGTGCACGGCCAGCCACAACCCGAAGGCCTACACCGGGGCAAAGATGGTCCGCGCGAAGGCCCTGCCCCTCTCCGGCGACTCTGGGATCGGCGAGATCCGCGATCTCGTCGTCGGCGGTGAGCTCGCCGCGGTCGAGGCGCCCGGGGTTGTCATCCAAGAGGACGTGATGGCCGAATTCCAGCTCCACGCGCTCGGCTTCATCAACCCCGAGGCCGTGAAATCGATCAAGGTCGTCGCCGACGGTGGCAACGGGATGGCCGGTCCGATGGTCGGTCCGGTGCTCGGCGAGATCCCCGTGGTGGACCTGAAGACCTACTACTGGGAGCCAGACGGCAACTTCCCCGACCACGAGCCGAACCCGCTGCTGCCGGAGAACCGCGAGTTCATCATCGAGACAGTCAAAGGCGAGGGCGCTGAGCTGGGCATCGCCTGGGACGGCGATGCCGACCGTTGTTTCTTCATTGATGAACAGGGCCGCTTCGTCGACGGCGACTTCTTGACCGCGATGCTCGCGGAGTCACTGCTGAAGAAGTTCCCCGGCGAGACGATCCTCTACGACGTACGCGCGAGCCGCGCGGTGGCAGACACGGTGCTCGCCGCCGGCGGCCGACCGGTGGTCAATCGCGTCGGTCACGCCTTCTTCAAGGCGCGCATGCACGAGAACGGTGCGCTCTTCGGCGGCGAGGTCTCTGGGCACTACTACTTCCGTGACTTCGGCTGCATCGACTCGGGCACGCTGCCGGCGCTGCTGATCCTCGAGCTGCTGGGCGAAAGTGGCCTGAGCATGGGCCAGATGCTCGACAAATACCGGGAGAAATACTTCATCACCGGCGAAATCAACTCAACGGTCGATGACGCCCAGGCCGTGATGGACGCGATCGAAGCCAAGTACTCAGACGGCGAGATCATGAAGCTCGACGGAATCAACGTCGATTACGAGGACTGGCACTTCAACGTGCGCGCGTCCAACACAGAGCCGCTGCTGCGCCTGAACCTCGAGGCGTTCGACCGGGCGACGATGGAAGCCCGTCGCGACGAGCTGCTCGAGCTGATCCGTTCCTGATGGTCGATCGCTCTTCAGCCGAGATGAAGCCGCTGTTTGAGCGGATGGAGTCTGAGGGGATCCACATGATGGAGATCCCCACCCCATTCGCCGTCGGCCCTGTCAATTGCTACCTGATCGAGGATGACCCGCTGACGATCTTCGATCCCGGGCCGAACTCAGGTGAGGCGATCGAGGCGCTGGTGGTTGCGCTCAGAGCGCGCGGGCACGAGCTCGCCGATGTTGAGCGCATCGTCGTCACCCACCAGCACATCGACCACCTCGGACTTGTCCAGGTAGTGCAGCACGCGTCAAATGCCGAGGTCGTCTGCCTCGACAAGTGCCGCTCCTGGATGGAGAACTTTCACGAAGAAGCCAGCGCAACCGATCGCTGGGCAAGCAAGATGCTGGTGCAGCACGGAGTCGGCGAAGAGGTCGCTGTGGCGCTGCGCGCCGTGGCCAAGGCGTTTCGCGGCTGGGGTTCGGCCTGCAAGGTCGATCGCACCGTCTCCGAAGGCGAGCTGCTCGAATTTCGTGACCGCAAGCTCGAGGTCTTCCACCGTCCCGGCCACTCCTCCACGGACACCGTCTTCTGGAACGGCGAGACGCAGACCCTGATCGCCGCCGATCACCTGATCAAGCACATCTCTTCCAACCCGCTGCTCGAACGACCTGCCAACGAGGGCGACCCGCGCCCGCAGGAGCTGGTGCTCTACCAGCAGTCGATGGCCAAGACCCGCGAGATGCCCGCGACGATGACGCTGAGCGGCCACGGCGAGCCGATCGTCGATCACGCGACGCTGATCGATGAACGCGCGGCGATGACCGCCAAGCGCGTCGAGAAGCTCTTCAAGATGCTCGAGGAAGGCGGGCCGCAGACCGCGCACGAGCTCGCCCGCGGAACTTGGGGCAACATCGCCGTGACGCAGGCTTTCCTCACACTCTCCGAAGTGCTCGGAAATCTCGACATTCTCGAGAACGGCGGCAGAGTCGCTCCGCTTGAGGCAGACGGCATCGTCAAGTATTCGGTCACGGCGTAACCGGCCGGTCGGAATCGTGTCTTAGACGCCGATGGCGCTCTTCTCTCGCAGACGCAAGAAAGCCCCGACGCAGCTTCCGGTCAATGAGCCCGGGGAGAAGCTACGGATGCTCCTGGTCGTGAACCCCTACGCCTCGACCGTCTCGGGGCGGATCAAGAACGTCGTCGTCTACGCGCTGCAGTCGCGCTACGAGATCGAGGTGATCGACACCCGCGAGCGCGGACACGCGACCGAGATTGTCGCCGACGCGCTCGGTCGCAATCAATACGACGTCGTCTGCTCCTTCGGCGGCGACGGCACCGCCAACGAGGTGATCAACGGGATGATCGGCTCGGAGGTCCCGTTCACCTTCCTGCCCGGCGGCATGACCAATGTGATCGGGCGGGTGATTGGCATCCCGAACGACATCGTCGATGCGACGGAGCATCTGCTGACGCTGGCCGATCATTTCGAACCCCGCCGGATCGACCTCGGCGACGCCAACGGCCGCAAGTTCATCTTCGCCGCTGGTGCAGGCCTCGACGCGCAGATCGTCCGCGCATGCGAGTCCAAGCCGTCACTGAAGCGCCGATTCGGTCAGAACTACTACGCGATCGCGGCGGTGCGAGTCTTCGGCAAGCACATCTTCCAACGCTCGCGCCTGCAGGTCAATGCCGGCGAAGTCGACTCGCGCGCGATCGTCGCGATCGCCCAGAACGTCCGCCCATTCACCTACTTCGGAGAGCGCGAGATTGACCTCTGCGAAACGGCCGGGCTTGAGAATCGCTCGCTGGCGATCACGGCGCTCGACCGTGCCAATCCACTGGACTTCGCGCCGCTGGCAACGAGACTCTTGACGCCCAACACAGACCTAGCCGACAATCGCCACATCAAGATCGCCCCCGATGTCCAGCGCGCGGTGATCAGCAAGCGCAAGCCCGACGGCCCAAAGATCCCCCTCCAGGCCGACGGCGACTACATCGGCGAATACGACGAAATCGTCTTCACAGCTCTACCAGCAGCCCTAAACGTCATCGCCTAACCCCTACAAAGATGCACCTTTGTCGTACGACAAAGGTGCATCTTTGTAGGAACTAGTTGCCTGGGGTTACTCGGTAGGCGTCGAAGACTTTTTCTACTTGGCGGACCCTTTGTACGCAGGCCTTTAGGGTCCCGGCGTCGGCGACTTCTACGACGAAGCGGTCCCGCACCATCGGCGGGTTCGTCACGCAACGTGCCTCAATGATGTTTACGCCTGCTTCAGAAAAGGCACGTGAGAGATCCTCAAGCAGGCGGGGTCGGTCCCACGCCGATACCTCGAGCTCCGCACGGAAGGAGGCGCTGTTTGCACCTTCCCACTCGACCTTGACGAAACGCTCGGGGTTCTTGGCCAGCTGGTGCGCGTTGGGACAGTCCTCGCGGTGGACCGTGATTCCACGCCCCAGCGACACATATCCGACGATCTGGTCGCCCGCCACCGGCTTACAGCACTTGGCCATGCGCACCATCACGTCGCGCGCGCCGTCGACCGTGATTCCGAAAGTGCCACTGGTCTGGACCGTCTTGGGAGCAGTCGGTTCCTTGCGATCAGAGATCGGCGCATCGTCAACCGCGGCCTCGCCGGCCTTCAGACGGTTCATGATCTTGTCGATCACCATCTCCGGCCTGATCTTGCCCTGGCCGATCGCGATGTAGAACTCGTCGGACTTGCGGAAGCCGACCTCGCGCATCACCTCGGCGAGCATCGCGCTGCCGCTGATCTTCTGCGCCGGAAGGCCCTTCTTGCGCATGCCCTCCTGAAGCAGGTCGCGTCCGCGGTGCTCTGAGCCCTCACGCTGTTCGCGCTTCAAGAAAGCGCGGATCTTGTTGCGCGCGCGCGTTGTCTTGACCAGCGCCAGCCAGTCTCGCGAGGGACCCCGCTCCTGCTTGGAGGTGAGGATCTCGACGATGTCGCCTGATTTGAGCTTGTAGTGCAGCGGCACAATTTTGCCGTTGACCTTCGCGCCGACCGTGCGGTGACCGACATCGGTGTGCACCTCGTAGGCGAAGTCCAGCGGCGTCGCGCCGGCGGCCAAGGACTTGACTTCGCCCTTGGGCGTGAAGACGAACACGTCGTCATCGAAGAGGTCGATCTTCAAGTTCTTGACAAACTCTGCGGAGCCGTCACCGTCGGCATCCGATCCCACCAAACGCTGGAGCCAGTCCTGATTGGCATCGGTTCCAAATCGCGCCGCACCGTCCTTGCCATATCCGCGCTGCTTGTAGACCCAGTGCGCGGCGACCCCGTACTCGGCGATGTCGTGCATCTCACGGGTGCGAATCTGGATTTCCAGCGGGCGTCCTTCCGGCCCGATCACCGTGGTGTGGAGCGCCTGGTACATGTTGCTCTTGG
>CAZRAA010000074.1:0-9263 GCA_964597975.1 uncultured Thermoleophilaceae bacterium
GGCGTCAAGTACGCGCAGGAGCGCAAGACCTTCGGCAAGCCGATCGCCGAGCACCAGGCGATCCAGTTCAAGATCGCCGACATGGGCACAAAGGTCGAGGCCGCGCGCCTGATGGTTCGCCGCGCCGCTCGTCTGAAGGACGCCGGCGTGCGTTCTGAAGTTGAGGCCGGTATGGCCAAGCTGTTCGCCTCGGAAGTGGGCAAGGAGGTCGTCGAGGACGCCTTCCGCATCCACGGTGGCTACGGCTACTCGAAGGAGTACGAGATCGAGCGGCTCTACCGCGACGCGCCGTTGCTGCTGATCGGCGAGGGCACGAGCGAAATCCAGCGCATGGTGATCGGCCGCAAGCTGATCGAGCAGAACAAGATCTAGGCGCTGAATCCTTGAGCCAGACGGACACAAAGAGTCAGCTGGAGGACGCCGGCCGCCGCTTCATCGAGGCGGTGCCGGCGCTCGCTCCGCTCGCGCTCTCGGTCCGGGTCGACCTGCAGGCAAAGGGCGACCACCAGCAGTACCGGCTTGATTTCCCCGGGCCGGAGGTTTCTCGCGACGGCGGGCAGCCGGCGATGATCGATGTACTGGTCATGCGCCAAGACTTCAACGACATCATCGATCCGCGCAAGGGACTGCCCGAGTGGATCGAGGCATACGACCTTGGCAAGCTGAAGATCAGCGGCGAAGGCGGCATGATCAAACTGGTCGCCAAGGTCATCGAAAAGCAACAAAGGAGACACGGTGGCTGAGACCGCTGAAGCGCAAGGAACAACTTTCGACCTGGCAAGCCGCGAAGATTCCGGCTCGGTGCCGTTCGGTCGTTACTTCGAGGAGTTCGAGCTGGGTGCGACCTACAAGCACGTCCCCGGCAAGACGATCACTGAGGGCGAGGACCACCTCTTCTGCCTGATGACGATGAACCACCACCCGCTGCACTTGGACGACCGCTACGCCAAGGAGAGCCAGCAGGGCCGCAACGTGGTAGTTGGCAGCTACGTCTATTCGCTGGCACTGGGCATGAGCGTCCGCGACGTCTCGGGCAAGGCGATCGCCAATCTCGCAACTGACGGCCTCAAGCACACCAAGCCGGTCTTCCACGGCGACACGCTCTACACCGAGTCAGAGGTGCTGGAGAAAACCCCGTCTGAGAGCAAGAGCGACCGCGGCGTCGTCAAGGTGCGCACTGACGTCTACAACCAGCACAACGAGCTGGTCACGACGTTCGAGCGCAAGGTGCTCGTCCCGCGCAAGCCGCAATAGCCACCTCAACCGACTCCTTGCCTGCTCCCACCGGGAGCAGTCACGGCAGGATTCACTCCTTGCCTGCTCCCTGCGGGAGCAGGCAAGGAGTGGGCCGCTGGTTATTGAGCGGCTAGCGTTCGCGATCGATGAGCGGCGCATCGTGGATCACGCAGGTTGGGGCGGTTGAGCTGGCTGTCGGTGCCCTGAGCGGCTGGGCTGTGTGGGCCGCGACCGACACCGACTGGCTCAAGCGCATCGGCGTGCGCTCGCCGCGGAGGATCTTTCAGGCGCACCTGGACCTGATCGTGATGGGCGTGATTCTGATTGCGGCCGGCACCGCCGCGCCGAACTTCCCCGCGCCTTGGAGCTGGTTTCTTGTCGTCGGCGCCTGGACCAACGCGCTGCTATTCCTGCCGGCCGCATGGCACGACACGAAGCCGAAGGACACGAAGGCCGTGCTCGCCCAGGCCGCCTCGTTCACGCTCGTCAGTGTCGGGACCGTGGGGTTGGCCGTCTACCTGCTGACGAGCTAGAGCTCCGCCTCACACCAAGCCCGAAAGGCCCGTCCATTGGCCTTCACGAGCTCAGACGCGATCGGCTTGAGCACTGGCCCCAGAGCCTTGGTAAGCAGCGAGAGCTTTACGTCCATCTCGGCCGTCCACTCGGTAGATCCGTCGCCCAAGTCGACAAACGAGTTGGCGATCTCAAACGGCGCCTGCGCGCCCTCGTAGCCGTACTTCACATAGAACTTGCGAGCGTTGCGCTCGAGCACCGACACGGTCAGGTCGTTGGTCATGCCGGTCTGGCGCACCTTCATGTGGGCGACACCGCCCTTGCGCGTGAAGCTGCCCTTGAGCATCTCGAACTCCAGCATGTTGTCCTGCCATGAGGCGATCACGTCGGGGTCTTCAAATGCCGCAAAGACCTCGGACACCGGCGCGGCGATCACCTCGGTGTGCGAGACCTTCACTGCTCTTCGACGTAGCTCTTGAAACCTGAAGCCATGTCGCCCGCGAGATCGTCCAAGTAGCCCTTGATCACCGGGCCCAGCGCGCGCTGCACCAGCGAGAGCTTGACTTCGATCGTCGCGGTCCAAGTCGTCGCGTCCGCATCCACCGAGACCAGGTCGCTGGCGATCGTGAATGCAACCGGTAACCCCTCAAATCGATGCACGTGCCCGTCGGGCGAGTCAACCGAAAGCACCTCGACCTCAAGACCAACCGGCCCGGACTCGCGCACGTAGTCGATCGTGTACCGATCGCCCGCGCTGGTGCCGTCACCCGCAACCGCGACAAAGTTGTCAAGCTTCTCGAACCAATGCGGCATCAGCGCCGGATCGCGCAGAACCGCCCAGACGTCATCCGCGCCGCGCGCGATGTCCACCGACCGTTCAATTCTCATCAGTGCGGCCCGTGCGGCGTGGTCGCCGGTGGTCGCGACTCTTCCGCCAAGGAAGCGATCGTCAGCTCTCCGCGGCTTGCGTCTTCAAGCACCCCGGCGGCCTCGTCGGCGTTGCGCGCATAGAGCTCGACCAGCATGTGGATCACGATCTGCCCATCCTCATGCTTGTGAAAGCGCACGTGGGCGAAAAACTCCCGGATCCCCGACTCCCCGAAGGCGGCGTGCGTCAACGATTCGGCCGCCTCGGGCCCGGCGCAGACCTCAACCGACTCCTCCGGAACCGAGACGATCGCCGATGCAACCCACGGTGTGCCGGTGACCATCCGCTCCCAGCGGTCCTCGACCGGCGCGATGCGCCCGTCGAGCAGAGTCAGATGCGGCTGATCGTGCAGGCAGTCGACGCACTGCACGACGGCTTCGTGCAGTTCATCGACGGTTTCAGTGCGCTCTGCCGTCTCGGGATCGATCTTGTAAATCCCCTCGACATGCAGCTGCACCTCAAGGCTGCGCGACCAGCAGCGATAGCAGCGCAGCCAGGCGCCGACGTCGGATGATCCTCCAAATGCTTCCACGAGCCAGAGTCTAGGGCCAGTTGGCCAGCGTGAATCCTGTATGCAATACCGTATGAAAGCTTGATTAAGGGGGGTGCTCCGGGATAAGGAGCTGAGACTTGCGTGCCGAAATGGTGTTTCAGAACTTCGGCAGACATTTGTTTGAAAGGAACTTGTTGATGAGGAACGTTGGATTCATGGCCCGGCTGGTCGCGATTGTCGCGGTGCTTTCGCTCGCGGCCTTCGTCGTGGCCGGTTGCGGGGGCGATGAGCCCAAGAAGGACACCACTTCGGTCGACCAGAGCCAGCCGACTGGCGGCGGCGATTCCGGCACCGCCCAGACCAAGACCTACGAGTCCGGCGAGACCGTTGGTTCGTCCAAGAAAGTCGTCGTGAACTCCGACGCCGACTTCACCGCTCAGCAGCAGGCCGTGATCGCGCGCATCGGAGAGTTTGCCGACGCGACCGCGAGCGAGAACTACAAGAAGCTCTGCAACGATCTGCTCTCGAAGGCCGCACAGAAGATTGGCGGCAATTGCGTAAAGACGTTCTCGCAGACAGGTTCCGCACTGAAGGACTTCAAGATCACCGTCAACTCGGTGAAGATCTCCAAGGACGGCAAGTCAGCCGTCGCAAAGGTCGACGTCACTTCGAACGTCAACACGACCGCTCAGCCGCAGGATCTGACGATGATCAAGGAAGACGGCAAGTGGCGGATCCAGATTCTTGGGCAGTAGCCCGGATCTGACCTAACCAGTCTTCTCGTCAAGCAGCCGGCGGAGTTCGCGGTGTCCCGCGTCAGCCGGCTGCTCGTCGAGCAGCTTCTCGGCGGCTCGTCTGCCACCGAGCGCACGTAGGCCGCGCTCGCCGTTCTCGTGCACGAACGCGTCGAGCGCCGCGTAGCGGCGTACCCGCGCGCGCCGTTCTGAGAGATCAAGCCCTTCGAAGATCTCCTCGACTGCGTCGATCATCTCGTCTATCCCCTGTGCTGGGGGGAGCGAGCTGACCTGGCGCACCGGCGTGTGTGAGCCCAGCGTCTTGAGCGCCGCCCGCAGGTCGCGCGCCGCGTTGCCTGCGACCCGGCCGAGATCCATCTTCGTCACCACGAGCAGATCCGGGATCTCCATCACCCCGGACTTGATGAACTGCAACACGTCACCACTGGCCGGCTGAACGATCACCACGGTGATGTCGGCGAGTTCGGCGATGTCTGTCTCGGACTGACCGACGCCGACCGTCTCGACGATCACCACGTCGAATGCCGCAGACAGCGCGATTGCCGATTCGCGGGTGGTCGGAGCAAGGCCCCCGAGCCGGGTCGCGGTGGCGGACGAGCGCACGAGCACTGCGTCGTCGCGAGAGTCGACGGCCATCCGCGCGCGGTCACCCAGCAGCGAGCCGCCGGAACGCTTGGAAGAGGGGTCGATCGCCAGCACAGCCACCGATTCGCCACGTGCTCGCCATCGTGCGATCAGCTCGGAGAGCAAGGTGGACTTGCCGGCGCCCGGCGGGCCGGTGATGCCGACGATCATCCCGGGCGCCTCACGGCCAAGCTTGTCTGGCGCGATCTCAGCGAGCAGTGCGTCAGCGCGCTCCTGGGCGCCGGCCCCACGCTCTTCGAGCAGATTGAGCGCGGCCGGGGCGGCACTGCGGTCGCCCGCCGCCAGGCGCTTGCCCAGCTCCACAGCGTCTTCGATCGGTCGATTCATCGCCGCGCAGTCTACGGCTAGGCTCCGCCGCGATGCCGACGGCGGTCAACCACATCACGACGATCTCGTCCACCGACGAGGGCCTGGCAGTCACGATCCTGCTGCTCGTGGCCGGCACTTTTGTCTCGCTGCTCTTCGCGCACCTCGTCGATCGAGGCGTCAACCCGATCCGCGACGCGGTGTCGGATTTTGGCGCTCGCGAGCATCCATGGTTCTACCGCTTGGCCGCGATCTGGCTGGGACTGGCCGGACTGCTCACGGCGGTTCTGCTCGGCAACGCGGTTTTTCCAAAGCCGACGATCACGATTCTCGCCTTGCTCGTATTTGCAGCCGCGCGCTGGGCGATCACGATCTTCCCGACCGACCTCGAGGGGGAAGAGGAGACGAGCGTCGGTCGCGCGCACGTAGTGCTGGCGGTCGTTGCGTTCACTGCACTGCCGGTAGCCGCGCTCGCATTCGCATTCACTACTGCCGCGCTCGATCCGTTCTGGAAACCCCACGACTTGCTCTTCACCGTGATCGCTGGCGCGATGGTCGGAGCAGCGCTCGTAACGGCGGCGTCGCGAGTCAATAAATCGGGCCGCTTTGGCCTGTACGAACGGATTCTCTACTTGACGATGTTCGCGTGGTTTGCGCTTGTTTCGATCGTCGTGCTGACCGGCTGACTGCTAGGCGGTAGCGCCAGCCACAGCCCCGGCGCGCTCGGCAACCAGATCGACGATGTCGTTCATGATCCGGTTGATGTCGAAGTCCTTGGGCGTGTAGACGGCGGCGACACCTGCGTCCAGCAGCGGCTGAACGTCGTGGTCGGGGATGATCCCGCCGCAGACGACCGGCACGTCGACGCCGGCTTCGCGCAGGTCCTCGATAACTGCCGGAATCAGCTCGCGGTGTGAGCCCGAGAGGATTGAGAGCCCGACCACGTGCACGCCTTCCTGGACTGCGCTGGTGGCGATCTGCGACGGAGTCAGGCGAATGCCCTCATAGACCACGTCCATGCCAACGTCCCGCGCGCGCACGGCGATCTGCTCGGCGCCGTTGCTGTGGCCGTCAAGGCCGGGCTTGCCGACGAGGATCTTGATGCGGCGGCCAAGCTTCTCGGAGACCTCTTCGACGCGCTCGCGGATCGCCTCAAGCTGCTCGGAGTCGCCGTGCATTGTGGCGTCGCCGATGCCGGTCGGGCCGCGGTAGGGGCCAAAGACCTTGCGCAGGGTGGCTGACCACTCTCCGGTGGTGGCGCCGGCCTTGGCAGCGGCGATCGAGAAGGGCATCAGGTTGACGGACTCATCGCCGGCGGCCTCGGCCAGTTCGGCGAGCGCCGTCTCGACGGCGGCCTGGTCGCGTTCGCTACGCCACGACTCGACGGCGTCGATCAGCTCGCGCTCGACCTCGGGGTCGATCGTCATGATGCCGCCCTCGGCGTCGGCTGTCAGCGGCGACTCCTCGGTGGAGGTGAACTTGTTCTGTCCCACGACCGTGAGGTCACCGTTCTCGATTGCGGTGACGCGGCGGCTGTGGCTCTCAACCAGCGCCGACTTCATGTACGGCACGGCCTCGACCGCGCCTCCGTGCTCTTCGACAACAGCCATCTCGGCCTTGGCGCCCTCAACCAATTCGTCGACAAGGCCGTCCATCACGACCGAGCCTTCAAAGATGTCGGGGTAGTCGAGCAGGTCGGTCTCAAAGGCCAGGACCTGCTGAATGCGCAGTGCCCACTGCTGGTCCCACGGGCGCGGCAGGCCCAGCGCCTCGTTCCAGGCGGGAAGCTGCAGCGCGCGGGCGCGGGCGTCGCGGCCGATCGTCACGGCGAGCGCCTCCAGCACGATGCGCTGAATGTTGTTCTCGGGCTGTGCCTCGGTGAGACCCAGCGAGTTGACCTGCACGCCGTAGCGAAAGCGGCGGAGCTTCTCGTCCTCGACGCCGTACTTGTCGGCGAGCTCCTGCCAGAGCTTGTTCATCGCGCGCAGCTTGGCGTGCTCTTCGACGAAGCGGATGCCGGCGTTGACGAAGAAACTGATGCGGCCGAAGACCTTCGGGAAGTCCTCGTCGGAGACCTGGCCGCGCTCCTTGACTGCGTCGAGTACGGCGATCGCGTTGCTCATTGAGTAGGCGATCTCCTGCACCGGGGTGGCTCCGGCCTCCTGCAGGTGGTAGCTGCAGATATTGATCGGATTCCACTTGGGCACGTTGTTGACCGTGTAGGCAACCATGTCGGCAATCAGGCGCATCGACGGGCCAGGCGGGAAGGCGTAGGTGCCGCGCGAGAGGTACTCCTTGAGGATGTCGTTCTGCGTGGTGCCTGAAAGCTCGGATTGATCGACGCCGTTCTCGTCGGCCGTGGCGATGTAGAGGGAGAGCAACCACATCGCCGTGGCGTTGATCGTCATCGATGTGTTCATCTCGCCCAGCGGGATGCCGTCGAGCAGCGTGTGCATGTCCTGCTTGTGGGCAACCGAGACCCCGACCTTCCCGACCTCGCCCTTTGAGAGTTCGTCGTCGGCGTCGTAGCCCGTCTGCGTAGGCAGGTCGAACGCGATCGAGAGGCCGGTCTGGCCCTTGGCGATGTTCTTGCGGTAAAGCTCGTTCGACTTCTTGGCGTTGGAGTGACCGCTGTACGTGCGCATCACCCAAGGGCGATCGGGCTGGGGGAGACGGTGGTTGCTCATGTGACGAATTGTATTTGCCTCGGTCTCGCCCGGCAAGGCGGCTAGTCTGGCGCCGCAGAGGGGAGCCCAGATGAAGATCTTTCGCAAATTCCTGATCGCGCTCGCCGTGATAGTCGTCGTCCTCAACTGGACCTGGGGAAAACTGCCGGCTGAGCCGCCCGCGCCGCCGGACAGCAAGTACGCGACCGTTAACGGCGTGAAGGTGCACTACATGGAGACGCAGGGCAAGGGGCCAGGCGTGATCATGATCCACGGGCACCCTGGCACGTTCCTTGACTGGAACTACGTGCGCCAGCAGCTCCCCGGAACGCGCACGATCGCGATCGACCGACCGGGGTATGGCTACTCGAGCGGCGGATACGTCGACTTCGACGACCAGGTCAAGCTCGTCCACGACCTCGCCGCGCAGCTGGGCATGAAGAAGCCGGTGATCGCCGGTCACTCCTACGGCGGCACGATGGCCGTCGCCTACGCCGAGCGTTATCCCAAGCAGACGACCGGGATCGTTCCCGTGGACCCCGCGCTCGACCCGAACGGGGCGAAAGAGCTCGATCGGATCCAGGCGCATTTCCTGAAGGTGCTCGAACTGCCGGTGATCGAGGAGGTCTCAAACGCCACCTTTAGTCAGTTGATGCTGACCGGTCTCTCGACGCCGCAGGTCGAGCAGGCGTTCACGCCGGATCCCGTCAATGCGGACTACAAGGAGCAGCTCAAGGCTGTGAATCTCAAATCGAGCGACCTGAAGACGTTCGCCGACGAGACGCTGGACTTTGACGGCGTGGTCGATTCGATCCTTCCCGGCCTCTCACGCATCAAGGTGCCGACAATCGTCGTCCAGGGCCGCGGCGACAAGCTTGTCACAGCCTCATCGACCGCCAGCGCCACCAGAAAGATTCCGGGCGCGAAGTACGTCTCGCTGTCCGGCGGTCACATGCAGACGTGGGTGCACCCTGACCAGGTCGCCGCGGCGGTGCGCCAGGCCTCGCGATGATCGCGCTTTACATCGCGGCGGCGCTGCTTGCGGTCGTCGTGCTGGCAAACCTCATATTGGGTCGCCTGCCCAAGCCGCCGGCGGCCGGCGGCGGGGTGGTCGACACTGCGGCTGGGCCAATCCACTACGTCGAGTCGCTCGGCGAAGGCCCGCCGATCGTCTTCATTCACGGGATGCCGAGCACCTGCCGCGAGTTCGACCTGGTGCGCGAGAAGCTTCACGGGCGACACACGATCGCCCTCGACCGGCCGGGCTACGCGTGGTCGGACGGCCCGCCGCAGCCGTTCGGCGCGCAGCTTGACGCGATCGTCGAGGCCGCAGGCACGCTGGGCGTCGATCGCGCGATCGTCGTCGGCCATTCTTTCGGTGGGATGGCGGCGCTCGGCCTTGCGATCCGCCGTCCAGAATTCGTCGAGCGACTGTTGCTGCTCGCGCCGGCTGCCGGCGGATCGCGCGTCGCCGAGGCGTCCGTGAACCAGGCGCACAAGATTCTCAAGCTTGAGAGGCCGGTCGTGCGCCAGGTCTGCGATCTGCTTTTTATGCGGCTTGTGCGCAAGCACGCCGCGCGGGTCGGCGCGGCAGGCGTGTACGGCGGCGATCCGCGGCTGGATGTGCAACGCCACGTCGCCGAGTCGATGCTCGCGCGTCACAACAGCGTGCGCGCTTACGCCAGCGACCGGATTCTCTTCAACGACTCCGAGCGAATGGT
>CAZRAA010000075.1:0-9047 GCA_964597975.1 uncultured Thermoleophilaceae bacterium
CAACGCACGATAATTGACGTTATGTAACTTCGACGGAAAGCTGATCCTTTCGGGCTGTGCAAACTGCTTTGCCGGCGAGGCCTCAAACGGATTTGTCGGCATCGCCTGCTGCTCCGACGACAAGTCGAAGTGCCTGCAAGAACAGCTCGTCGGGCACCTGCTCGGGGTTCGCGAGCCGCTGCATGGCAAAACCGTCAGCAAGCGCGAGGAGAATTGCGGCGAGCGTCTCAGCCGACTCGTCGAGCTCGAGATTGAACTTTTGGGCCATTCCGGTGATCAACGTGGCCATCGCGTCTCGGATATCCGAGTATCGCTCGGCGAACTGTGGAGTGAGGCTTTCGTCGCGAACCGCGACCGACCAGAACTCGACGAACAGCGTCCACTGCTCTGGTCTTTTGTCGACCAGCGCCGCCCAGCGCGCCGTTACGACGCGTAGCGCTTCGTCCACAGATTTCGTGGCATCAACCCCCTGGCCGTAGTAGCCGGCCCACCCGGGGATCGTTTCATCCATGAGACTGAGGAACAGATCGCTCTTTCCTTCGAAGTGCGCATAGAGCGCGCCGGTCGAACACCCTGCCCGATCAACGATTTCGCTTACCGAGGAGGCTGCGTAGCCGCGACGAGCGAACACTTCAGCAGCCGATGCCAAGAGCCGCGATCGGGTCTCAGTTCGCCGTTCCAAGTTGGTACGCCGCTTCTCCATCATTCACAGACTAAGTCACATATTTATAACGAACGTTCGTTATCTACTATGCTGGTTGCGTGATTGCAGAGGAAGCCAACCCGCGTTCAGCACTGAAGACGCTTATCGCCGAACCCGCCCAACGGCGCAGCCTCATTGCAGGCGGCCGCCGGATTTCGTACGTCGATGTCGGCGAAGGCCAGACCCCTTGCCTGCTCATCCACGGGCTCTCGAGCTCCGCGGATTGCTGGAGCGAGATCATTCCGGCGCTGGCGACCACACGCCGCACGATCGCGATTGACCTGCCTGGCTTCGGAGAATCCGAGGCTGCTCGGAGCTATGACCCGGTCGCAGTCGTGGACGCAGTAGACGAGTTCTGCGAGCAGCTCGACCTTGAGTCGATCGACTTCGTGGGGCACTCGCTCGGCACGCTGCTCGGAATCGAGTTTGCCCATCGCCACCCTAATCGTCTTCGTCGTCTCGTTCTCGTCGGCGGACCGATCACATCGCTACTCGGGTTTTTGAGCGCGCCAGTACGCACCCTCCGTCGTCGTCCGCGGGTGGCCAACTTCTTGATCGAAGCGTTGACCACAGGGATCCGATTGCCCGCAGGTCTTCGCAAGTTCATCGCCCACCGCCCGACGCTGCGCGCACTCGTGCTGAAGCCCTATGTCTTCAGTCCGCGCCAACTCGAACCGCGGCTCGCCGAATCGATGATCGCCGGGGCCGGGGCCCGTGGCTTGTATCCGACGTTGGCGAGCTGCTGCCGCTACAAACCCGAACAGGCAATGGCAAGCATGCGTTGCCCGACTCTTGTCGTGGGCGGAGTGAAGGACAACATCGCTCCAATCGAAGATTTGGAGGAGTTTTCCGCGCGCGAAAACGTCGTGAAGTTTGTGGCTCTTGAATCCACCGGTCACCTCCCGATGTTCGAACGA
The DNA here is from genome assembly GCA_964597975.1 of uncultured Thermoleophilaceae bacterium. Classification (GTDB taxonomy): domain Bacteria; phylum Actinomycetota; class Thermoleophilia; order Solirubrobacterales; family JACPNS01; genus JACPNS01. Next base: position 1,621 of record CAZRAA010000075.1, read on the forward strand.
CCCACCGAATTCAACCGCGAAGTATTGGAGTTTCTCGCATGAACACAGTTCCGCTGCTTGCAAAGATCGGCATCGTGGAGGTCGCGTTCGGCGTGCTCTCGGGGTGGGTTCTCGTCGCCGCCGAAGAGAAGCCGGCGATGTTCAAGAAGCTTGGACTCGTCAACTTTCGGCAGTTGATCGGCGCGCATGTTTCGATCCTGCTGATGGGTGTTGCAGTCGCCGTTGTCGGCGTCATCGTGAATCCAGTTCCGGATTGGGTGGTCGCTGCGATCTTGTTCGGAAGCATCATCGACCCGCTCTTGTTCGTGCCGCTCGCGTTTGGCCTCGACCGGAAAGGTTCGACGTTCTTCAGGGTGACGGCAGTGCTTGCCTTCGTGTCGCTGAGCATCGGCTTCGTTGCGATTGCGGGCATCGCAGTGCTTTGACAGGCAGATCACGGTCGCCAGGCGACGACCGCGTGCGCGTCACGTTGCCAATCGTCCACGCGGAGATACATGTGTTCCGCGATTCCATCCATCCCCAATCAAAGGAATTCATCGCGTCAAGGACATAGTTGACGTTATGCAACTTCCGCGAAAAGTCTCGAGCAGAAAGCGCCCAATTCCGACAGGAAAAGTCCGTCGCCCGCGGTGAGACAGCGTTCGTTGTCGATTTCGGGGCACTAGCATTGGCGAAATGACTCGAAAGCTCGCACTCGTCTCACTTCTTGGCCTAGCCCTCGTCGCGACAACCACCGGTAGTGCGACAGCTGCTCAGAAAGTCAGCGGTTCCGTCGCGATCACCGTCAGTTCGGTATTGCCGCCCGGGAAGGCGAACAAACAGAAGACGAAAGCTGTCGCGAGCATCCAAGTCGCGTTCAACATGCCAAAGACCGGGAACGCGAATGCTGCTTGCTCCGGGAGGCTCTCTGTGGGCGTCGCGACGGGCTCACGAATCACGAACGGGAAGCTGGCAACCACCTATACCTATCGTCCGGCTCGGTTTTCATCGGGCCACTGGGTTGGACGCGTTTGTGCTGTGTGGGCATTCATCCCAGTCTCCCAGGAGCTCACAGGAGTGCGACGGTCGGTACGGGTCACGTTCCAGGGGAACAGCGTGATCAAGCCGTTTGAACGCGTCCGGAAGCTCTTCATTTGGAAGCCCAAGGCAACCAGACCGGCGTCTGCAGCAGCTGAGAAGGGCCCGTACTCATTCGGCAATTGGCCATTCCTAAACGTTGGGTGGGGCTTCGTCCTTCCGCCGAATGATCGGATCGTACGGGCGGCCACCATCGGAACTATTCCGATGAATTGCCCTGCCCCGTTTGGAACAGTTCAGTACCCCGCCGACGGTCTCGAGTTCAGGACATCGCATCGTCTCGCACTTGGCGCGAACAGCCTCAACGCCGTCCACAAGAGTTCGGACGGCCAGAACCTCGTGCTTGAAGCGAGCTTTGTACACGGGCCTCTGGCAGTGGACGAACCCCGGTCGAGCTTCCGATTGCACGGGGCGCTCGCGGCGCCAAACCCATCGAGTGGAAACACTGAAATCATCGGAGACTGCAGCTCCGACCTCACCCACCTCAATCACTTGAACGGACCGTTCGACAATGGCGACAAGAAGCGAGGCGCTCCGCGCTGACGAACACGCGATCGATGCGGGCCAGACAGGAAGCCGTGGCACATTGACTTCGCGGCGGTGTCTAGCCCTCGACCGTCACCACCGTCACATCCTTTAGCGCGCTTCTGATCGCAAAACCGAGGTAGATCGACGCGAGTCCGCGAACGATCAGCACGATTCCGATGATCACGGCGAGTGTCGACAAGCTGAGATCAGGCCAAGTCAGGATCACGATTCCGGCTATCGCATCAACAATCGCGAGGATCAGATTGGCTCCGCGTGCCTCGCTGTCGGCGACTGCCGCGATCAAACGCACGATGCCGGAAACCAGCAGCCAGATGCCGACGATCATCACGAACACGACGAGCGCGCTGAACGGATGTTTGACGAGGATCACACCGGCAATCAGACCCAAGACGCCGACGATCGCGAGCAGTCCGCGACCCTCACCTCTGGCGAAGATCGCCGTGAGCACAGAGATCGCACCCTCAACAATCAGCACGATTCCGGCAATCACGGTGAAGGTTGAAAGCGTCTCGTTTGGCGAAGCGACGAAAAAGATTCCGATGCCCAGCGAGATCAGGCCGAACAGTGCGACTAGCCACCACACACGATTGAGGGCTTTCATGTCGCTTTCGATGCTGTATTCCACGACGAACTACTCCTTCGATGACTGAATGGTCTCCTCCAACGTACTCCCAGGCAAAGACGGGCAGGCGCCCCGCCCCGTTTGTAGGCTCGGTCGGTGACCTACACGCACCGAAACCTCAAGAATGACCTCGAGGACGTCGGCTCCAACTTCAACGGGCCTGCGGAACTCGAGTTCAGGCTCGCGACCGACGCGCTCGAGCTACAGCACTCGGGGCTTGGGTACCAGCGAATTCCGCCCAGCTATCGCTTTCCGTACGGACACACCCACAAGACGCAGGAAGAGATCTACGTCGTAGTCGAGGGCAGCGGTCGGATGAAGATCGACGACGAGATTGTCGAGCTGCAAAAGCTCGACGCCGTCCGCGTCGCCCCCGGCGCCTGGCGCGGCTACGAGGCCGGACCGGATGGTCTCGAGCTGATCGTCATAGGTGCGCCGAACCTCGGAGATCGCCCCCGTGAAGATGTCGAGGGCAAGCGCGACTGGTGGGTCGACTAGCCGATCCGCTCGGCCAGTTCGACGATGATGCCCTCGGGGCCGCGGACGTAACAGACCCGGAAAACGTCCTCATACGCCACCACGTCACCGACCAAAGTCGCTCCCAATCGTGCAAGCCGCACGAGGGTGTCGTCGAGATCGTCGACCTGAAACGTGATGTGCCGGTAACCGAGCGCATTGGATGGCGCGGCCGCGTCTGAGGACGGCGTCTCTGGCGACGCGAATTGCGCCAGCTCAATACAGGCTCCGCCTTGCGGGGTCGTGAGCATTCGTGCACGGGCGCTCGCGCCGTTTAGCCCGATCACGCGATCGACCCAATCCCCCGAAGACTCCCATGCCTCACCGGCCTCAAGCCCCAGCTCGACGAAGAACTCTGTTGCGGCGTCGAGGTCTTCAACTACGACACCGACATGTGCAAACTGCTCCACGGCCATGCCCCGGAGTCTATGGACGCCCGAGCGCACTAGAGTGGCCGCGCATTGTCGGAATCTGGGAGGAGACGGGATCGATGCCCAACTACGGGGACTACCAACTCGAGATCTACCTCGGCGGACTCGGTGGTCAGACGCCTGAACACGCAATGTCCTACGCGGAGCTTGAGCGCCGTGCCGAGGCGGCTCTCTCGACGGAGATATTCTCGTACGTAGCCGGTGGTGCCGGAAACGAACAGACCCAGCGCGCAAATGTGGAGGCATTCGACAAGTACGCGCTGGTCCCGAGGATGCTCAGCGGCGCCGCCGAGCGTGACCTGTCGATCGAGCTGTTCGGCGAGAAGCTGCCCACCCCCCTCCTCTTCGCGCCGGTCGGCGTCATTGGACTGTGTGACCCATACGATCACGGGGATCAAGCCATCGCCCGGGCCTCCGCGACCACAGGCGTGCCGATGATCGCCTCGACGCTCACCGTCGATCCGATGGAGGAGGTCGCTCCGCTGGCCGGGGAGACGCCTGGCTTCTTCCAGCTCTACACCCCCGCCGACCGCGATTTGGCTGCGAGCTTCGTAAAGCGCGCTGAAGCCTGCGGCTACAAGGGCATTGTCGTCACGCTCGACACGCAGATCCTCGGCTGGCGGCCGCGGGACCTTTCGCTTGCGTCCTTCCCCCAGCTCAAAGGCCTCTGCCTCGCCAACTACTTCACCGACGAGATCTTTAGGGCGAAGCTCGAAAAGACACCGGAGGACGACCCGCAGGCCGCGGCAATCGCCTGGGCACTCGGCTTCTCCGACCCCGGGCTCTCCTGGGACGACCTCGAGTGGCTGCGTTCGCTGACCGATCTGCCGCTGCTGCTGAAGGGTGTTTGCAGCACGGACGACGTGCGCCGGGCGATCGACGGCGGTGTCGATGGCATCTATTGCTCAAACCACGGCGGCCGGCAGGCCAACGGCGGCCTCCCCGCGATAGATGTCCTTGCCGAGGTGGTCGAGGCCGCTGGCGAGACCCCGGTGATCTTCGACTCCGGCGTCCGCGGGGGCGAGCACGTTGTCAAGGCGTTGGCGCTCGGTGCCCGTGCGGTTGCGATCGGGCGACCCTACGCCTACGCACTCGCCGCGGGCGGCGAAGCAGGAGTGGTGCATCTGATCCGCTCACTACTTGCCGAGACGGATCTACTGATGGCGGTCGACGGCTACAAGTCGATCGCCGAGCTCACACCCGCGGCGATCCGCAAGGTGTGAGCTCCGCGCGAGCGAACGATCAGTTCTGCGGAGTCGGCTTTGCCAACTCGTAGAGAATCACGATCGAGAGCAGGAACATCGCCAGCGACCAGAACGGCGCAGCCGGGATCGTCATCAGGTAGAAGATCGCGTTGAACACGGCAGCGAAGATGCCGACAAAACGGCCCCATCCACCTCCGGAGAACAACGAAGCTCCCGCGGTCAGCTGAATGACACCAACGACCAGGATCAACCAGCCGTAGGTGCTCAGGTCGGTCGCGATCAGCGTCACGTTTTCAGTGAAGTAGCGGCTGTCGCCGATTGCGGCGATTCCGTAGATCACATTGATGATGCCGGCGAGGATCAGAAGAACGCCGGCGAACAGCCACCAACCTGTGACGCGCTCGGGATGTGCGGACATTTGTGCCTCCTGGATGAGGGGTGCTTACGCTCTGGATTTCGCCAATCTACATGCGATCTCCTACCCCATGCGGGCAGGGTGCACGGCTGCGCCCGGGCCTGTAGGCTGGAAGCACGATGTGCCGCGTCTTTGGAGCCGTCTCGTCCGATCCGATCTCGATTCGTCACGAGCTGGTCGAAGCGAGCAATCCGATGATCCGCCTCTCTGAGAGCCATGACTCGGGCTGGGGAGTGGCCGCCTACCCAGACGTCGGTTGCGCCGCACCGATCACCGAGCGCTTTGCCAGCGCCGCCTACTCGGACTCTCGCTTCACCGCCGCGACAGACCTTCGTGGCCGCATCTTCAACGCCCACGTGCGCCGCGCGACGCTCGGGGGACTGGCCGACGAGAACACGCATCCGTTCGAGTTTGGTCCGTACACCTTCGCCCACAACGGCACGATTCTCGGCTGCCGCCAGATGCTGCGCCCGGCGACCGGCGAGCCAAAAGGACAAACCGACTCGGAGTGCTTTTTCCTTCGCCTGGTGCACGATTTTGACCCCGTCGACCCTGTGCGATCGCTGCGCGCCACTGTCGCTGCCCTGGTGGCCGGACACACGTTCTCCGGACTCAACTTCGTCTTCAGTGACGGGATCAAGCTCTACGCCTACAAGCTCGGCATCTTCGAGCTCTGGTGGACGACCCGCCGTGGCGTCGCGATGGTCGCAAGCGAACCCCTGACCGACGAGACCTGGCACTCAGTCCAGCAAGACGTGCTTCTGACCTTGGATCCCGAAGCGCCCGAGGAGCTGCACGCGGAGCGCCTGCTCGGGGATCAATTGGTGGAAATCGCTCGGATCGAGCGCCTTGAGCCCGATGCGTCGCTGCGCGGCGACGAGCGCGGCGTCTGGGCCGCGGCGTTCGCCGAGAGCACCTCAGGTCAGACCGCCGCCCTCCCGGCCTGAGATCCAGTACTCACAGCGGGAAAGTCCCCCGGCCCAGCCGCGATAATCAGCGGCTCATGTCACCTGTTTCACGCGTCAAACTCGGTCTCGCGAAGACCGTCGGCGCCGCCAGTCGCGTCAGCGGCCGCGGCGGCGGCACGTCACTGCCCGGCAAGGTGCTGCTCGGGTTGCAGAAGGACGCAATCGGCCGCTTGGCCGCCGACCTGCCACGCGGGTGCGTCGTGATCTCGGCAACCAATGGCAAGACGACCACCGCGGCATTGCTCGCCGGAGTGCTCGAGAAAAACGGCACGAGCGTCGTCCACAACCGTGCGGGAGCCAACATGGCCGGAGGAATCGCGACGGCGATGCTCGAGGACGCCCGCGGCGGCCGCCCGCAGGGAGAGCTCGGTCTGTTCGAGGTTGACGAGGCCTGGACCGATCAGATCGTCAAAGAGACTCGGCCGAAGGTGATTGTGCTCGCCAACCTCTTTCGCGACCAGCTGGATCGTTACGGTGAGCTCGAATCACTCGCCGACTCGTGGCAGGAGACGATCGCATCACTCCCGCCTGAAACCACCGTCGTGCTCAACGCGGACGACCCATTGCTCGCCGGGATCGGCCTCCATCGTGAGAACACGATCTACTTCGGCCTTGAGGACCGTTCGCTCGCCGAGCCCGTACCTCGCCATGCCGCCGACTCCAAGTTCTGCCGACTCTGCGGAGCGCCGCTGGAGTACGCGGCCGTGCAGGTCGGCCACCTTGGTATCTACCGCTGCCCCAATGGCGACTTCGCGCGTCCGATGCCGCAGGTGGCCGCAACGAAAATCGCGTCACGAGGCATGGACGGCAGCGAGGTCATGATCGCAACGCCCTCCGGATCGATCGACGTGACCCTGCCGATCCCCGGCCTCTACAACGTCTACAACGCGGTCGCCGCTGCAGCAGCCGCCTACGCGCTGGCGATCCCCGACGACACGATTCGCGCCGGGCTTGCGTCCGCGCAGGCCGTCTTCGGGCGGGTTGAGAAACTGGAGATCCGCGGCAAAGGCGTTGCACTGCTACTGATCAAGAATCCCACCGGCGCCAATGAGGTACTCAAGACGATCTCGGCAGAGCCTCCCCCATTCGACATCTGGATCGCGCTCAACGACAACATCGCCGACGGACGCGACGTCTCGTGGATCTGGGACGCCGACTTTGAGATGCTCGCGGGCAAGCTGCGGAGCGCGACATGTTCCGGGACACGGGCCGAGGAGATGGCGCTTCGACTCGCCTATTCAGGCGTGGAACGTGACAGGATCAAGATCGACAACGCAATCGAGCGCTCATTTGACGCGGCGGTCGATTCTGCTGCTGGAGCCGGTTGCGAGATCTTCGCCCTACCGACGTACACGTCACTGCTGGAGCTGCGTACCGCGCTCGCCAGGCGCGGAGACGCGGACGAGTACTGGGGCGGTGAATAGTGGCGACCTTGCGGGTTTGCGCGCTCTATCCATCGCGCATGAACATCTACGCCGACCGCGGGAATCTGCTCCTGCTTCAGCGCCGCTGTGAGGCACGCGGGATCGGATTTGAATTGAAGGCCGCCGAGGACGGAGACTCGGTTGATCCGGATGCCCATGACCTCTTCTACATCGGCGGCGGACAGGACTCCGACCAGCTCCAGATCGCCGGGGACATGCG
>CAZRAA010000076.1:0-8978 GCA_964597975.1 uncultured Thermoleophilaceae bacterium
CCGTGGTACAGGAAACCGTTGCGGTCGAAGACCGCGCTCTCGACGCCGGCGGCCTTGGCGCGCTCGGCTAGCAGTTCGCCGGCCTTGGTCGCCTGCTCGACACCGGAGAGGCTCTTCAGCGGAGCCTCGGTCCAGTTGACAGAGGCCAGCGTGTTGCCGGCGATGTCGTCGATCAGCTGAGCAGAGACGCCGCGGTTTGAGCGCACGACGGAAATGCGCGGGCGCTCGGCGGTGCCGGAAATCTTCGCGCGCACACGGCGCTTGCGGCGCGTACGGCGCTGGTTCTTGATGCGCGTCGCGGTCTGGCTCATGCGCGCTTACCAACCTTCCTCTGGACGTACTCGTCCTTGTAGCGAATGCCCTTGCCCTTGTAGGGCTCCGGCGGGCGCACCTTGCGGATCTGGGCGGCAATCTCGCCGACCTTCTGCTTGTCCGCGCCGGAAATGATCACCTGCGTGGGCTGCGGGGTCTCGATCGTCACGCCCTCGGGCGCCTCGATCGTGACCGGGTGCGAAAAACCTACGGAGAGCTCGATGTTCTTGCCCTTCATCGCCGCGCGGTAACCGACGCCCTGGATCTCAAGTTCCTTTGAGTAGCCGTTGGCGCAGTTGTTGACCATGTTGGCAACGAGCGCGCGGACGAGGCCGTGGTGGGCCTTGTGTTCCTTGGAATCGGACGGACGGGTGACGATCAGGGTGTCCTGGTTCTGCTCGACGAGGATGTCCGGATCGAAGCTCTGTGAGAGCTCGCCCTTGGGACCCTTGACCGTCACGTTGCCACGCTCGAGTTCGATTGCGACACCCTCGGGGATCGCGATCGGTTGTGCACCAATACGACTCATCGCTACCAGACCTCCGCCCAGATCTCGCCGCCGAGACCCTGCTTGGTCGCCTGGTGACCAGTCATCACGCCGCCGCTGGTGGAGACGATCGTGGTGCCCATGCCGCCGAGCACGCGCGGGATGTCCTGCTTGGCCACGAACACGCGGCGGCCGGGCTTGGAGATGCGCTTGAGGCCGGAGAGCACCGGACGACGGTCGTCGTCGTAGCGCAGGCGCACGGTGAGGGCGTCACCTGGGACGTCCTTTGCCGGCGCCGTGGCGTACTCCTGGATGTAGCCCTGCTCCTTGAGCACACGCGCGATCTCAACCTTCGTCTTGGAGGACGGCAGGGTGATCTCGTCGTGGCCGACGAGCAGCGCGTTGCGGATGCGAGTCAGGAAATCTGCGATTGGGTCGTTCGTAGTCATGTCTGTTACCAGCTGCGCTCTCTTACCAACTGCTCTTGGTCATTCCGGGGATGTAGCCCTGGTGCGCCAACTCGCGCAGGCAGATCCGGCAGATGCCGAACTTCCTGTACACCGAACGCGGACGTCCACAGCGATTGCAGCGCGTGTACTCGCGCGTCGAATACTTCTGCGGGCGGGACTGCTTGACCTTGAGTGACGTTTTTGCCATGGCGTGAAGTGGTTCTTTCTGCTTATGCCGCTACGGCTTCTTGAGCCTGCTCGGGGGCCTTGCGAAATGGGAAGCCGAAGGCGTCGAGCAGCGCCTTCGCGTGCTCGTCGTTCTTGGCGGACGTGGTGATGACGACGTCGAGACCGCGTGTCTGGTCGATCTCGTCGTAATCGATCTCCGGGAAGATGATCTGCTCGCGAACGCCCAGCGCGTAGTTGCCGCGCCCGTCGAATGACTTGGGGTTGAGCCCGCGGAAGTCGCGGATTCGCGGAACGGCAATCGAGATCAGGCGGTCGAGAAACTCGTACATGCGGGCGTCGCGCAGCGTCACGGCGACACCTACCGGCATGCCGTCGCGCAGCTTGTAGGTCGCGATCGACTTGCGCGCGCGGCGGACCGAAGGCTGCTGGCCGGCGATCTGCGCGAGCTGTGTCTGCGCCGCCTCGAGCAGCTTCTTGTCCTGCTTTGCCTCACCGACGCCCATGTTCAGAACGATCTTCTCGATCTGCGGGACCTCCATGATGTTGGAAAGGCCCAGCTGCTCCTTGAGCGCAGGACGGATCTCCTCGAAGTACTTGACTTTGAGGCGAGCCGGCGGCGCGGGCTTGGGTGAAGTTGTGGTGTTGTCTGCGTCTGCGTGCATGTTTGATCGTTACTGCCTTGGGTACCTAGTCCAGCTTCTGGCCGGAGCGTGCTGAGCGACGGGAGCGGGCACCGTCTTCACGGACAACGCGCACTCGCGTGGCTTTGTTGTCCTTCGGGTCGACCAGGGCAACGTTCGATACGTGGATCGGACCCTCGCGCTCGATGATACCGCCCGTCTGCGCACCCTGGTTGGCGTTGCGCATCTGAGCGACGCGGTTGCTGACCTTCTGGATCATCGCGCCTTCGACGAAAACCTTGTTCTTCTCGTGGTCGACGCGAATCACCTCGCCGACATGTCCCTTGTCCTTGCCGGCGAGCACGACCACGCGGTCGCCGCGACGGACCTTCTTGGAGCCCTTGTTGCGCTTGTAGCTCTTGAGCTTGCGTGCCATGACTAGAGCACCTCCGGTGCGAGCGAGATGATCTTCATGAAGTTGCGCTCGCGCAGTTCGCGCGCGACCGGCCCGAAGATGCGGGTGCCGCGCGGGTTGTTCTGCTGGTCGATGATCACTGCGGCGTTCTCATCGAAAGCGATGTACGTGCCGTCGTCGCGCCCGAACTCCTTCTTAGTGCGCACGACCACAGCTGTAACGACCTCGCCCTTCTTGACCGAGCCGTTGGGCGCAGCCTGCTTGACGGTGGCGGTGATCGTGTCGCCCACACCCGCGTAGCGACGGCGGCTGCCGCCACGGACACGAATGCAGAGAATTTCGCGCGCGCCGGTGTTGTCGGCGACCTTGAGACGGGACTCGTTCTGGATCACTTGGCACGCTCCACGATCTCGACGAGGCGCCAGCGCTTCGTCTTGCTGAGGGGACGAGACTCGATCACGCGCACCACATCGCCCTCGCCGGCGTCGTTGCGCTCGTCGTGGGCGGTCAGCTTCTTCGTGCGGCGGACGACCTTCTTGTAGATGCGGTGGGACTCCTGGACCTGGATCTCGATCGTGATCGTCTTGTCGGTCTTGCTCGAGACGACAGTGCCCTGCTGAATCTTCTTGGGTCCCGGCTCCTTCACGACGGGCGGAGTGCCCTCGCGCGGACCGGCGGCCTTGTGCGCGTCACGCTGCTTGGCGCGGTGCGCCCGGCGCTGCACGGCCTTCTTCTTGCGGTGCACATCACGCTGAGCACGACGCTCCTCAAGAGTGCCCGTGTACTTAGGCTTGCGATTCCGCCCAGCCTTAGCCTTCTTCCTTCTCTCCTTAGGGGAGAGCTGTTCCTCAGGCTCAGCGGCCTCGTCCGAAGCACCATCAGCGCCGTCGGAAGCCGTCGAGGAGTCTTCGCCCGCAGCCTGCGAGGACGAAGACTCCTCGGCGGCGTTCTCAACAGCCTCGGCGTCGTTCTCGACTACCTCGTCAACTGTCTCTTCTGAATTCTTGTTCTCTTCGTCAGCCACGCTGAATCTCACTCTTCACGTCAAGCTTGCGCCGGCTGGCAATAGTCAAACCACGCGCCAGCGCCTTTTTTGCCTCTTTGATCGAGGAAGTGTTCTCCAACTCGCCCGTCGCGTGACGAAAGCGAAGGTTGAACAGCTCCTCGCGGGAATCCTTGATGTAGTGGACGAGCTGGTCGTCCTTCATCTCGGCAATGTCCTTGATCGAAACCTTTGCCATGACCTACTGCTCCTGCCCTTCACGGACGACGAACTTCGTCTTGACCGGCAGCTTCGCGCCGGCCAGCGACATCGCCTCACGGGCGAGTTCTTCGCTGACGCCGGACATCTCGAACATGATGCGGCCGGGCTTGACTACGGCGACCCAACCCTCGGGCGAGCCCTTACCGGAACCCATGCGGGTCTCGGCCGGCTTCTTGGTCGTCGGCTTGTCGGGGAAGATCGTGATCCAGACCTTTCCGCCACGCTTGATGTGACGGGTCATCGCGATACGCGCCGCTTCGATCTGGCGGTTGGTGATCCAACCACGCTCGGTCGTCTTGAGGCCGTACTCGCCGAAGTTGACGGCGGTGCCGCCACGCGAGTTTCCGGCCATGCGCCCGCGGTGGTGCTTGCGGTACTTGGTCCGCTTGGGGCTAAGCATCGCTCTTCACCTCACCTTCGGGCGCTGGGGTTGCTTCTGCGGCAGGTGCCTCCGAGGCAGGAGCCTTGGGGGCTGCTGCCTGCGGCGCAGACTGCTGTCCGCCACGTCCGCCGGGGCCGCCTTGGCCACCACGTCCGCCGCCACGACCACCCTGGCCGCCGCGTCCGCCGCCTGGGCCGCCACGGCCCGGGCCACGTCCGCCGCCACCGCGACCGTCACGGCGTCCGCCACCGCGGCGGCGGTCGTCGCGGTCGCCGGCCGGTGCCGGAGCGTCGATTTCGGTGAGGTCGGACTCAAATCCCTTGGGCATGATCTCGCCCTTGTTGACCCAGCACTTGACGCCGATCGGACCGAACGTCGTGCGGGCCTCCCAGAAGCCGTAGTCGATGTCGGCGCGGATCGTGTGCAGCGGCACGCGTCCGTCGTGGTACATCTCAGTGCGAGCCATTTCGGAACCGCCCAGACGTCCGGAAACCTGGATCTTCACGCCCTTGGCGCCCGAGCGCATCGCGCTGGTCAGCGCACGCTTCATCGCGCGGCGGAAAGCGACGCGGTTCTCGAGCTGCTCGGCCACCGACTGCGCGACGAGCATGGCGTCGAGCTCGGGGCGCTTGACCTCAAGGATGTTGACCTTGACCGACTTGTCGGTGAGGCTGTGGAGGTCGCGGCGCAGGGCGTCGACCTCGCTACCGCTCTTGCCGATCACGATGCCCGGGCGCGCCGTGTGAATGTTCACGGTGACCTCGCTGGCGTTCTTCTTTATCGTGACCTTCGAGAGGCCGGCGTGCGAGAGGCGGCCGAAGATGTGGTCGCGAATGTGTACGTCCTCGATCAGGTACTCGGCGAACTGCTTCTCGTTGAACCAGTTCGACTTCCAGTCGTGGATGTACCCGACGCGCATTGACTCGGGGTGGACTTTCTGACCCATCAGGCAGCCGCCTTTCTGTTCTGCGCTGATTTTCCGCTCGCATTTGCTCGCTTGGCCAAATCTTTCGCCGGCACGTCGGAGACGACGACCGTGATGTGGCTGGTGCGCTTGAGGATCTGCGTCGCGCGACCCTTGGCGCGCGGGCGCCAACGCTTGAGCGTCGGACCCTCGTCGACGTAGGCCTTGACCACGTGCAGGCTCTCGCCGTCGAGCTCGTGGTTGTGCTCGGCGTTGGCGACGGCCGACTCGAGCACCTTCGCGACGTCGCGGCCGACGTGGCGCGCGGTGAACTGGAGGAATAGACGTGCGTCCTCGACCGACTCGCCGCGGATGTGGTCGACAACCAGACGAGCCTTGCGCGGAGCCGAACGCACGTAACGAGCGGTCGCGCGGACATAAGTGGGCTCAGCCGCAACAGGCTTCGGCGCCGGCTTCTTCGCAGCAGGCTTCTTGGCCGGAGCCTTCTTGGCCGGAGTCTTCTCCTCAGCAGCCTCAGCCTTCTCGTCAGCCTTCTTAGCCGGAGCCTTCTTCGCAGCCGGCTTTTTCGTAGCAGCAGCGGGCTTCTTGGCAGCAGGCTTCTTAGCCGGCGCCTTCTTCTCGGCAGCAGCAGCCTCGGCGGAAGCCGGTGCGGACGCTTCGCCCGCAGCCTGCGAGGACGAAGCGTCCACGCCGGCGTTCTCCACAGCCTCGTTCTCAGTCTTCTTGTCTTTCGAATCAGCCATAAGAATTACTTGACAGCCGCCTTACCACCAGCGTGGCCGCGGAACGTACGGGTCGGGGCGAACTCGCCCAGCTTGTGACCGACCATCGACTCGGAGACGAAGACCGGCACGTGCTTGCGGCCGTCGTGCACGGCGATCGTGTGACCGACGAACTCCGGGAAGATCGTCGAGGCGCGTGACCAGGTCTTTACGACCTGCTTGCTTCCGCTCTCGTTCATCGCCTCGATGCGATTGAAGAGGCGATCCTCGACCCACGGTCCCTTCTTTGATGAACGACTCATCTACCTCAACCTTCCAATCTCACCTAGCGCCTAGCGGCGACGGCCCTTGCCGCGCTTGCGGCCACGGACGATCATGTCGTCGGACTTCTTGTTCTTCTTGCGTGTGCGATAACCCAGCGCCGGCTTGCCCCACGGAGTGGTCGGGTGACCGCCCGGGGTCTTGTGCGCTTCACCACCGCCGTGCGGGTGGTCGACCGGGTTCATCGCGACGCCTCGCGTCTGCGGGCGCTTGCCCATGTGACGGGCGCGACCGGCTTTGCCGATCGTGACGTTCTGGTGGTCGGCGTTACCGACGACGCCGATCGTGGCGCGGCAGGTCGCGGGGACCATACGCATTTCGCCAGAGGGCAGACGCAGCGTGGCGTTTGCACCCTCCTTCGCGGCGAGCTGAATCGCTGCACCGGCGCTACGTCCGAGCTGCGCACCCTTGCCGGGCTGGAGCTCGACCGCGTGGATCACGGTTCCGGTCGGGATCGCCGACAGCGGCAGGCTGTTGCCGACCGCGATCTCGGCACCGTCGCCGGACTGCACGTTGGTGCCGACCTTGAGCCCCTGCGGCGCGAGGATGTAGCGCTTCTCGCCGTCGTGGTAGTGCAGCAGGGCGATGTTGGACGTGCGGTTCGGGTCGTACTCGATCGCAGCGACCTTCGCGGGCACGCCGTCCTTGTTGCGCTTGAAGTCAATCTTGCGGTACGCGCGCTTGGCTCCGCCTCCCTTGTGGCGAGCGGTCTTGCGGCCGTTGCTGTTGCGTCCGCCGGTCTTCCTCAGACCAGTGGTCAGCGACTTCTCGGGCGAGGTCTTGGTGACCTCTTCGTTGATCAACCAGGTCGCGAAGCGACGTCCGGGTGATGTGGGCTTGTGACGCTTGACTGCCATGACTACTCCGTTGCCGCCCCTTCGAAGAGTTCGATGCGGCTGCCGGGCTGGAGCTCGACGATCGCCTTCTTCCACTCGCGCGTGCGACCTTGGAAACCGCCGCGGCGCTTGGGCTTGCTCTTGACCGAGGCGGTGCGGACCTTGGCGACCTTCACATCGAAGATCTCCTCAACGGCCTGACCGATCTGGGTCTTGTTCGCGTCATCGTGGACGCGGAAGGTGTATTTGTTGGCCCCCATCAGCGCATAAGACTTCTCGCTGACGACCGGCTCGATGATCACGGTGCGGGCGTCCATTACTCGGTTGCCTCCTCAGTGACCTCTTCGGTCTTGGCCTCGTCGGCGACGGCCGGGGAAGAGTCTTCCTCCTCGGCTGCCACGCCTGCGGGGGAAGACTCTTCCCCGGCCTGCTCTGAAGCGTTCTTCTTCTGTCCCTTAATGAGGGTCTTGTTTTTCTTGCCGGCCTTGACTGCGACCACGGGCTTCTTGCTGTCGCGGCTGATGTCGTTGCTCGCCAGGGTGATGAGGGCCTCGAGGGCGTCCTCGGAAATCACTACCGACTGCGCGGCTGTCAGCTCGTAGACGCCGACGGCGGTCGGGGGCAGAACTGCGCGAACGCGGCCGATGTTGCGGAAGGACTTGGCTGTGTTGACGTCGTCGGCGCCGGCTGTGATGACAACGACGCTTCCCTTCTCGCTCCACTTGGAAAGGTTTGCGGCGGCATCCTTGGTTGCCGGTTCGCTGTAGGCGCCTGACGGGATGATCGCCAGCGAGCCGCGCTCGGCGTGCAGAGACAGCGCCGCGCGGAAGGCCTTGCGGCGGACTTTGCGGTTGACCTTGAAGGTGTAGTTGCGCGGGGTCGGGCCGAAGGTGACTCCACCGCCACGACGCTGGCCGGTCGAGAGCGCGCCGACGCGTGCGCGGCCGGTGCCCTTCTGACGCCAGGCCTTGGCTCCGGTCATGGCGATCTCGCCACGGGTCTTGGTCGAGGCATTGCCGCTGCGCAGCGCGTTGCGCTCAGCGCGGACGACCTCGTGCACCAGGGCACCGTTGAACTCTTCGCCGAAGACCTGGCCGTCGAGCTTGACGGAGCCGGTCTTGCCGAGGTAAGGGGCAGTCAGATCAGGCATTGCGAACCTCCACGTAGCCACCCTTGGGTCCGGGCACGCTGCCGCGGACGAGAATGACGTTCTCGTCGTGGAGTACGTCCACGATCTCAAGGCCTCGCTGGGTCACGCGCTCGGAACCCATGTGACCGGGTCCGCGGATGCCCTTGAAGACGCGCGACGGGTCGGCGCTCTGTCCGATCGATCCCGGGGCACGCGTGTTGTGTGAACCGTGGGTGACCGGTCCACGCGAGAAGTTGTGGCGCTTGACCGTTCCGGCAAAGCCCTTGCCCTTGGAGACGCCGGCGACCTTGACGGTCTGGCCCTTGGCGAACTGGGCGACGGTCAGCGTGTCGCCGATCTTCAGCTCACCGCTCCACTCGGGGACCTCGATCGGCTCTTCGCCCTCGGCCGGCTCCGGCGCGGGAGCGGGCGCGAAATCGTCGGCGACGCCGCGAAACTCGACCAGCTTGCGCGAGGGCGGTGTGCCGGTCTTCTTGAAGAGCCCGGCGTCGGGCTTGTTGAGCCGCTTGGACGCGCTCTTCTTGGACTGATCGATCTCGTCGAACGAGAGTTGCACGGCGTCGTAGCCGTCGCGCTCGCTGTTCTTGAGACCGGTGACGTGGCAGGGGCCGGCCAGGATCGCGGTCACGCGCTCCACCTTGCCGTCCTCCTGGAAGACCTGGGTCATCCCGATCTTCTTTCCGATCAAACCTGCCATTGCTTCAGAAAATCTCTCTGTTTAGATACGAATCTCGATGTCGACGCCGCCGGGAAGGTGGTCGAGGCGCTGGAGCGAGTCGACTGTCTTGGGCGTCGGGTGATGAATGTCGATCAGCCGCTTGTGCGTGCGGATCTCAAAGTGCTCACGTGAATCCTTGTCCTTGAAGGGACCGCGGATCACGCAGTAGACGTTCTTCTCGGTGGGCA
>CAZRAA010000077.1:0-8819 GCA_964597975.1 uncultured Thermoleophilaceae bacterium
AGGCGATCGTCGGCAACATCGGTCACTTCGACAACGAGATCGACATGGCCGGCCTTGCCGCGATCGACGGCATCGAGAAGATCGAGGTCAAGCCGCAGGTCCACGAGTGGAAGTTCCCCGAGGGCAAGAGCATCATCGTTCTCTCCGAAGGACGCCTGCTCAACCTTGGTAACGCGACGGGCCACCCGTCTTTCGTGATGAGCAACTCGTTCACCAACCAGACGATCGCCCAGATCGAGCTCTTCACCAAGAACGACGAGTACGAGAAGCAGGTCTACGTGCTGCCCAAGCACCTCGACGAGAAGGTCGCCCGCCTGCACCTTGCAGCGGTCAACGCGAACCTCACCGAGCTGCGCCCAGACCAGGCCGCCTACATCGGCGTGAAGGTCGAGGGCCCCTACAAACCAGAGCACTACCGCTACTAAGCACCACTCCTACAAAGATGCACCTTTGTCGTACGACAAAGGTGCATCTTTGTCGGTGGTCGGGTACGCTCCCGCCACCAATGCCTGCAACGTTTCTGAGCCACCAACTTCGGGCCGCTGTTTTCGTTGCGGCTCTTTTCCTCTTCGCTATCCCGGCGTCGGCTTCGGCCCACTCTGCGCGGACCTCCGTGGTCGGCGGCGTACCGGTCTCGCAGGAGCGCTTCGACAGCGAGTTCCCGTATCAAGTCGGCCTGCTGCGCAAGCAAGACATCGACACGTTTCTCTGCGGCGGCTCGCTGATCGCGCCGCAGTGGGTGCTCACGGCCGCGCACTGCAAAGACACGCTGATCGACGATGTCGTCCCGCGCTTCGTCGTCGTCGGACGGGCCGACCTGACCGACGAGACCCGCGGCGAGGTGATTCCGATCATCGGCACCTACCAGCACCCAAAGTGGATCTATGGCCTCAACAATTTGAAGGCAGACCTGATGCTGATCAAGCTCGCGCGGCCGAGCACTCAGCAGACGATCCCGCTGGCACCGAGCGACTGGATGCCGGCCGAAGGGACGCTTGGCACAGTCTCCGGCTGGGGGCTACGCAGCCAGTCGCGACGCGACGCCGAGGACGTCATGCGAACCGCGCAGCTCCAGATCCGATCGCTCGATTCGTGCCGCCGCAGCTGGAAGAGTCAGATCCCGGCGTCGATGATCTGCGCCGGCCAGGCATCGGATCCGGACAAGAGCGTCTGCAACGGCGACAGCGGCGGACCGTTGGTCAATGACGGCTTGCTTGTCGGCATCACGAGCTTCACCGCTCGCCGTTGCCGCTCGAACCCGTTCAACGTCTTCACTCGCGTCTCGACCTACTCGACCTACGTCGCGCAGTTCATGGAGCGCCAGATTGCGCCGAGCGAGTGGCTGAAGTTCGTGCGCAAGCGCGGGCCGGAGCGCGTGAAGTCGCTTCGCTTCCGCAATCCCAGCTCGCAGAGCGTGCAGATCAACCGCATCTCGGTCGGCAGCGGTCCGTTCCGGATTGTCAGCGACGGCTGCGGGGCGGCGCTCTTGCCGGACGCCGCATGCTCCATTCGCGTCAAGGCGTTGCGAACCGCGGGGCGCTATGGCTCGGGATCGATTCGCGTCGAGAGCGATTCACTCGCCAGCCCGATCTTCCGTATCGACCTGATTTCTTACTGACGACTCGTCGGCCTGCTCGACGGGCGCGCTCGGTAGGTTGGTCGCATGGACTCGTTCGTCGCGATCGATTTTGAGACGGCAACCTGGGGCGCCGCCTGCGCCGTCGGGATCGCGCACTTCGAGGACGGCGTCAAGATCGATGAGCGCTACACGCTGATCAACCCGCGCATCTCACCACGGCGCTGGGACTACGGAGCGATTCGCATCCACGGGATCCGGCCGGAAGACGTACGCGATGCGCCGACCTTCGAGGACATCTGGCCGGAGCTGATCCACTACGCCGCCTGCTATCCGCTGATCGCCCACAACGCCAACTTCGACATGGGGGTGCTCCGGAGCGAGCTCGCTCGCGCAAACCTTGCGTCCCCGAGCATCCGCTATGGCTGTTCGATGCAGCTCGCGCGCAGCGCCTGGCCGCGCAGACCAAAATCGCTGCCAGAAGATGCGACCGTCGCACAGATCACGGCGCTCCCCGAGAACCACAAGCTGAGCACGCTCAGTGAATACCTCGGCATTGAGCTTGACCACCACAACGCGCTCTCAGACGCAGTCGCCTGCGGTCAGATCACCGTGCGAGCGGTCGAGACGCTGGGAGAGACGACGCTGGCTGCGGCCTACGAGCGGCCGCCTCTCAGCTGGGGCGAACTTACGCCGGAACCTTCGGCGGCGCTTCCGTCTTCTTGACCGCGCCGGCCTTCGCCCGCTGCTTGGCCGCGCGCTTGACCGTCTGTCGGTAGAACGACTGGTGCTGCATGCGCGAGAGGCCCGGGGCGTAGCGCTCAAGCCACCAGCCGATGCGGCCGTAGAAGGGCGTGATCACAAAGCGCCGCTTTTTTGCGACGCCCTTGAGCAGGTTCTTCACCGCACGGTCTGACGACATCGCCGGCACCGGCACGAGCTTGCGTACCTCCGGCACGTCCATCGTTCCGCGCAGCGTGTTGTTGGTCATCATCCCGGTGTCGATAAAGCCCGGGCAGAAGGTGGTCAGGTGCACGCCCTTCTCTGGTGCTTCGAGTTCGAGCGTCTTGCCGATTCCGACAACCGCATGCTTGGTTGCGACGTAGTGGGTCTGCAGCGGCACGGGCACAAGGCCGGCAGCTGAAGCCGTGTTGATGATGTGGCCGCTGCCCTGCTTGACCATCTGGTCGTAAGCGAGCTTCACGCCATAGGCGACGCCCTTCAAGTTGACGTCGATGATCTTGTCCCAGTCGTCCAGCGTGACCTCTTCGACCTCGCCGAAGATCGCGACGCCGGCGTTGTTGAAGATGAAGTCGATTGCGCCGTGGCGCTCCACAACATGGTCGATCGCCGCTGCGACCTGGTCGCGGTCGGAGACGTCGACGATCATCGACTCTGCGCCGCGACCGATCTGGTCGGCGACGTCTTGGACCGACTCGACTACGTCGGTCAAAAGGACATACGCGCCGTGTCCTGCGCACTGCTCTGCGATTGAGCGGCCGATGCCGCTGGCCGCGCCGGTGACCAGCACCGACTTGCCATTGAATGTGTTTTCGACGTTCACGCGCAAGAGCTTATATGACACGGTGTCAATAAGGAAGGGAAGGCGGAAAACTTCTTGGCGAGGCTAGTCCCCGCCGCCGCCCATGCTGTTGAGCGTCGGGCAAAGTGGGCGCTGCTCCCAGAGTTCCTGCAGCTCGTCGGCGGTGAGATCGTCGCGCTCCTCGGCCTGGCCGATCACGACGTCGATCCAGTCGACTTCGCAGTCGCACTTGATCGCAACCCAGTGCTGCTTGGCGCTCCTGCGCAGGTTGTGCAAAAGACGAGTGGACTCGTCAGGCACGACCGCCGCGATCTCAACGGTCTCGTTCTCGCCGATCGCCTCGGGCTCATCGGCGTGCTCGACGACGAGGTCAAGAATGTCGCGCATCGCGAGCATCCCGACCACCTGGCCGCCGTCCATCACGACGAGGTGGCGAAACTGCCCGACCATCATCGTGTGCAGCGCACGCTCGAGCGACCACGAAGGCTTTGCGGCAACAGCCGTGCGGGTGTGGAAGTCGGAGACTGTCTTGCCCTCAGGGCTGACGCCGGCGGCGACCATCTTCACGACATCGAACTCGGTGAAGATCGACGGCGAGTCGTCGCCCGTGTCGACCACCAGCGCGCGGCCGCGGTTCTGCATGAAGTGGCCGGCAGCGACGGAGACAGCAGTGTTCGCAAGCACCAGATGCACGGCGCCCATAGCCTCGCCAACAGTGGCTGAGCTGAGCAGGGTTGTGTTGATGCTGCCGGCTTCCATAGGCTCCAGTATTGCGCAATAAGAACCGCGGCGGAGGCACGAACTCTCGCCGCGGTAAAAGAAAAGTGGGACGTCGCAGAAGTGCCTCTGATCCAGAGCGCCTAGGTCAGAAGACACCTCCGCGCAAATCCACGGAACCCCCCGTGAACTCCGTCCCGATGCAAGGGTATGCGAAAAATACCGATTGGTATAAACATATGGACGAATGTTTGCAACCAATATTGGGTGAATTTCGCCGAATTTGCGTGGTGGGGCCTTTTTGTGCGGCGCGGCGGATCGAATTTCAGCGGCCGTGCGAGAAAAAAGGCTCGTTCTTCTCACGTCAGAATAACCCCACGAGGCGACCCCTGGGGGCCGCCTCGTGGAAGAGTTGCGGCTCGTTTGCCGCGAGTCGATCGGCTGAGTGATCAGCCGATCTTCACCGTCGCGTTGCCGAGCACCAGCCCCTTGGTGAATGCGCTGACACCGAAGGCGCCGTTGAGTGCGCTGGCTGCGGACTGAGTCAGGCTGGCCTTCACCGGGCCGAGCGTCAGACCGCCCCCGCCGATGCCGAGCCGGGCCTTCGAGAGGTCGAGCTTGAGGATCGAGACGCGCGGTCCGCCGTTGACGGTCGCGACCAGGTCAGGCGAGCGGTCGATCATGATCGTGTAGTTGGTCAGGTTCACGGTCGTTGGTCCTGCCGAGAGCGAGAGACCACCGCTGTGCTTGACCTTCAGCGCCGGCGGGAAGAGGCTGCCGCCGACACCAGTGATCGGAAACGACACGCCGTCAGCGCCAGCCGTTGCCGGGGCGACGGGGGCGACGCTTACGCCGAGCGAGGTCAGCGCGCCTGCGGCGCCGGGGTCGAGGGCCAGGGTTGTTTTGCCCTTGAGCGCCGCGTTGGCCGTGCCGGCGAATGCGAGGAGCATTGCGACGGCGAGAGTTGTGATTGCGACGGCTGCACGAGTTAGCCATACGCGATTGTTGATGCTTGTGGACATTGGGGTTTTCCTCCAGATCGAATTGGGCTGTTGGCCCATTTGACTGGTAGTCCGAGAGGAGGTGGGGGTGCGGTTGTGAATGTTTTGCGAATGGCGTTGCGGTCGGATGGCAGGACCCGGCTGGAGCCGTTGCGATTCTCCCCGACTGGTCTAATCCCTAGCGCGACCTCGTGCGGTCGCATCCTGTGGCCACCATCGAAACGACTCACCGGCGCGGCGACCGGGGAACGATTCGTCGCCGCAGATCCGTCAGGGAACGGAATCGATCCTTAGCGCCACGAGGTCGGGCACTAGGCCGGTAGCAAAACGAAGACTCCCAAGGCTCTGAAATGTGCACGCGCGATTTCGGCCAAATTGTCTCGTGCTGGCCCTAGCGTGAGCCAATACCTAACTGAGATACTCCTATTGCTTCTGCGGGGAAGCTAGCCAGGAAAGCAAAACACCGCGCACTACGTACGCAAACGTCCACAGAAGCATGGGCAGCTCGGACGCCGGCCAGCTGCTGTCGTATGTGTGTGTGCTGGAGCCGACGCTGGCCTCCAGTGGCCTCCCATCATCATCCACGGTTGGTGGATAATTCATGGGCGCGGGGATTGGTAAGCCGTCATGGAGAGCCTTAGATCTGTGGTGGTAGACCTTGTTGACTCGATCAACAAGGTCATTCCAGTCCACCCGCGCAAACGCCGGGCGTGGTGTTGGGGGCCCGGGCGCGTGGAGTTCGACGAGCGTTCGAACCTTCACGCCAGCGCGAGACTGCGGCGCGATGATCTTGGCGATTTCGCGGCGGGAATCCCCAGCTAATCCTTCAAGCGCCTGCGCGAGGCGTGGCCATGTCAATCGAATGACTTCCTCAGGGGTCGGATTGGCCACAAACTCTGTAGCCGCGGTCAAGGCCTCCAACGCGCCGACAAGCGAAATCCAGGCCAAGTCTGGGTCGCCATCCGCATTCCAAACTGCTCGCTGAAACTGCCGAGCGGCGCGAACGAATGCAACCGCCTCTGTGCATGTGAGTCGGGAATACTGCCTCAGGATTGGGCCCACTGGACTCAGCTCCACTTGTCTTCGCGCGAGGTCCGGAAGAAGTTGGGCACGATCTCGATGCTTCGGAGCCAACAGCGTCGGTGGGCGGAAGCTAAATCCTTG
Organism: uncultured Thermoleophilaceae bacterium; assembly: GCA_964597975.1. GTDB lineage: Bacteria > Actinomycetota > Thermoleophilia > Solirubrobacterales > JACPNS01 > JACPNS01. The sequence goes on from CAZRAA010000077.1 coordinate 6,002, forward strand.
GGGGCGCCCGCGCACGTCGCTATCTTCGAACGCGTTGAATGAGCGCCATGCGCCGCCTGACTGAATTCTTGCGTTCAGCGCCACGCAGAGCACGGCGGCGAGTTCGTCGTCGACCCACCCTCCGTGAAAACTCCCGGGCTCATGAAGCTCGGAATTCTTTTCACTCAATGCGTCCCGTAGTAGATATGACGGCACCCGCAGCGCGAGTTGTGGTCGTATCTCCCCGGATCCGACGAAGTCGGAGACGAGGTTCAGGACGCGGTAAGGAATGTCCTGTTCGACAACCTCACCCACGAACGCAGAGTCTGAGTAGAGGACATACTCGAACGCCCCGTTTTGCTGGTTGTCGTCCGCGAAGGCCTTCCAGTTCGCCCAGCCATAAGGACCAAGTACGGCTTCGCTCATTTTCTTGTTCGACCCAACCCGGCGGCGTAACTGGCCGGTGGTAATGGTGCTCGACGCCGAATTCGCCGCTGTCCAACCGGCGCTAAGTGAAGTCCGAGACCCAGGGATAGTTCGAGTGGGCTAATTGGTGACTTCTCCCGATTCACGGACGCCACGAACTCCCCGGCTATCGGCCCCAGTTTTCAGATGGCGGAGAATCTCATCGGTTGATCTGTCGGCCCTTCCTGTTAAGTGTGGTCGTGCCGTTTCAATGAAGTCGATCCAGTCATGGTCGACCTGATTCACCATTGATCTGGGCCGTCCGACCGACTTTGGTGCTCGCACGTCGTTTGCGAGCCACCATCGAAGGTCATACGCGCGGAACGGCTCAGCGGTCTTCTTTGCGAGGAGGTCGATTAGATGTTCACCCTGCTCCATAATTCCGACGAGCGACTCGAAGTCAGCGGGATCCAAGAGAGTTAGCGGTTGCATGCGTCCGCCGCGCTCAAGGTCTGTCGATTCGCGGTCGATGAGCATTTCCAAATTGGGTGTTTGGAGAGGCAGCGCCCCACTCACGACGATCGGCCAGACGCGCCGGATGCGATCCGGGTCTCGTGGTTGTTCAGCGTCGCCAGCGAGTACGCGCTTCGCGTTTCTCCCGAGTTCGTTTATTTTGCCAACAAGCTTCCGTCGCAGGTCGCTCATGGTCTGGGCAAGGTCTCCCGTGACCAAGGTTTTCGCGGTGAGGCTGCTACGCGTCACCTCGATAAGCACGAGGTCAGTGCCGAAGTCGATCATGATGTCCGGTGTTCTGCCGGCATTCCCGCGTTCGTATGGGAGATCACCGGAGACGCTTGCGTTCACGCCTTGCGCATCGACCGCCTCGGCGACGAGCCCGACACAGTGCTTCTCATAGATTGGGCCGTAAGTGCGCGTGATCTTCTTGGAGAGCTTTTGATCCTTCCGAAAGGCGGCGGTGACTGGCCGGTGATACATACCGTCAGTAAGCCATGCGCGAAGGAATCTTGGCGACAGAAGAATCGCGCCACCGTCGGCAAGAAGAAGCAGCGGTTTCGTCTTCCAGTGTCGAGTTTCCCAAAGCAATGAGTCGATCTGGGAGGTCTGATCGTCAAAGGATGCGAAGACTTCGTTGAATTCTCTGCGTGTCGAACAGATCGCTGAAATCGCGCGATCGCGCGATTTTGAAAGTCCGGCGAGATTGATGGCGGCGTCAAGTCGCGTGGGGGAGAGATACGAACCGCCACCCGCATCAGGGCCGTCGTCGAACGCGTGTGTGAGAGCTGCAATCGCGAGTCCTAGCCGTGACTGCTCCCGAGAAGTCAGGCCGGTGGCCTCGAGGTGAAGTTTCTCCATGTCGACAAATTCGCCAGGTCTGTCCGTCCGCAACTGCATTGCGTCGGCGAGAAGTTTCATCTCACGGGCTCGGTCAAGTATGAAATCACTGGTTGCTGAAAACTCGCCATGTTGAACGAGCACACCAAGCCAGCTCTCAGGGTTCGCGTCGTCGAGCGCCTCGCGGGCTTGATCTCCGGTCACTCCGGAAGTCGCGAGAAGCGCGCGAAGAAACATGTTGCTCTCATCGAGGGTGGCTTCTTCGGTCAGTCCACGCTCGGGGGAGAACTCGATCACGAGCCGCATAAGCAAGTAGATGAGTTGCTCCGAGAATACGACTAGGTGATCTTCCTGCGCGATGGCCCTTCGAATGTCGTGAAGGATGTTCGTATTGGCGAAGAACTCTGAGGCGATTTCGAGGTGTCGCTCGCCGTCAGCAGAGGCGCCGTACACCTTGGCTGCAAGTCGAGCGAGCGCGAACATGGATCGCTCGAAGGGGATCTGTGTGGTCATTTCGCGCAGATCGGCGAGGTTGCTCTTGGTGAGTCCGATCTTCTCCTCGTCGATGTAGGCCTTCACGCGCGTGTCGACACCTCTCGGAGCACCGGCGAAGATCACCGGGTACGGCAGCGGTCTAAGGTCGGCCGGAAGGTCGCCGTATTCGAAGTCGAAAGTGCGTGGCGCAAACGACGAAGGAAGCCAGCAGCCCCACTCGCTGAGATACCAGCCTGGAGGATGTATCTCGGGTTTCAGCACGCTGGGACGACCACGTGCGTTACTGGATTCTTGATCCGGGGCGCGCGGCGCGGGAAGACCTGAAGAAGGTGTGTTAGATCGAGCGCGAATCGTCCCACGCTACTCCTAGTATCCGACGATACAAATCGGCAAGTTCCGCTTGCGAACCGGACATCCCGCTGGCCGGGTCTCGACATTCCGGACGCTCAGGCGGTTGCTCGCGCAATGCCGAGTCTGTCATCGGCACCCCCGAGCGACGGCCGATCGTGTTGGACTAACAGGGTTGAGCGAATTGGCGCAGCCGCCTCCCGCCCTTACGTTTCCCCCGCGCGAGAGGCGGCGCTGC
>CAZRAA010000078.1:0-8507 GCA_964597975.1 uncultured Thermoleophilaceae bacterium
AGCGGAATGTGGTGGATCTGAACCGCCTGGCGGGTCGTGATGTGCGCCTTCTTGAGCGGAGCGTGGGTCTCCGAGACATCGCCGAACGCGTCCATCTGGTCGGCGGTGATTCCGCCGAAAGGCAGCTTCACGCGAGTCATGTTGACGCCGGGCTGGCGCTGTCCGTAGACGCCCTGCTTGAGGCGGAAGCCGATGTAGTTGGCCTCTTCGATGTCGCCGTCGAGGAAGCGGTCGGCCTCGCTCTCGAAGTCATCGAACTCCTGAGCGATGATCGGGATGACGTGTCCGGGGACGTTCTCGAAAACCTCTGGGTTCTCGGGCGTTCCGTGCTTGTGCGTCTTGGTTCCGGATTCGTGCGTCAGCTGCATTGCTGGCCTTACGCTCCTGCGTCGTGTGGGAATTTGGACCCAAGCGGCCCGGGAAGTCAAATCCCGACCTAACCGACCGCTTTTAGGGTATTTACATAGTAGCGAGATCGGCGTGTTTGCGCAAGCGGCTGAGAGCAACGCGCCGCGGCCCGCTCTTGAATTCGAGTCAAACAACTGGTACTATCCCGTACCACAAGCGGCTCTCGGAAGGCCGCAGATCGTTCCAATCAGGGAATCTCGGACTCAGGGGGAGTCAATGTCTCAACCAAGACGGTTGTCGATGATCGCGGCTGCGATCGCAATGCTCGCGCTCGCATTCACCGGGGTGGCTACCGCCGCGCCCGGCGACGCAACAATCACACGCACGGACCAGAGCGTCGCCAACATCAAGGCCGACGACATGCTCGGAGCGGGCTACGGAATCGGCTACGCGATGGCCGAAGACAACATCTGCACGCTGGCGGAGCTGTATCTCGAGCTACGCGGCGAGAAGGCGCTGTACTTCGGCCCGGGCGCGGTCAGCAGCGATCTCTACCACGCGTTCATCAATTCGACGGGCAGGATCGAACGAACGATTTCCGCCCCACCCCCGTCCGGGCCGAGCGACGACGCACTCGATCTGCTCGACGGCTACGTGAAGGGCTACAACACCTACATAGCCCACACCGGCGTCTCGAACATTCCCGACCCGCGCTGCGCAGGCAAGCCCTGGGTCAAGCCGATCGACCGCATGGACGTTGCCCGTCGCGTTTATCAGCTGGCGGGCAAAGCAGGACGCGAACTGACGCAGCAGGGCGTGGTCGACGCCACGCCTCCAGGTCTGTTCTCGACCGGCCTGCCACTGGGCTCCGTGCCGTTGCTCTCAGATCTTCAGAAACTTCTCGACAATGCCTCGAGCGGTCTGTCGGCTGCCGAGTCAAACAATGTTTCGGCGCTCGCGAGCGAGTTTGCCGATTCGGTCAGCACCCGCGGTTCCAATGCGATCGGCCTGGGCTCGCAGGGCACGACCAATGGCTCGGGCGCTCTGCTGGCCAATCCGCACTGGAGCTGGGACGGCTCAGACAAGTTCTGGCAGTTGCACGTGAACGTCCCGGGCAAGATGCATTCCTCGGGTATGAGCTTCATCGGCATCCCGCTGGTGATGATCGGCCACAACGAACACGTGGCCTGGAGCCACACCGTTTCAGCGGCCAGGCGGCTTGCGCTGATGCAAGTCCCGCTGGTACCTCTCGATCCGACGAAGTACTTCGTCGACGGTCAGATCAGGAGCATGGAGAGGAAGTCTGTGACGATCCGTGTGCGCGAGGCCAACGGCCAGATCACAACGCGAAGCAAGACCTTCTACTCGACGATTTACGGGCCGGTTACGACTTCGGTGATGGGCATCCCGATCGCGCCCTGGACCAAGGCGACGGCGTACTCGCTCGTTGATCTCAACGCAGAGAACGGCCGGATGGTCAACCAGTTCATCGAATCGAACATGGCGACGAGCGCAGAGGACCTCTACCGCGTCCACGCGAAGTACTCGGCGAACCCGTGGGCAACCACGACAGTCGCTGACGACCGGGGCAACGCGCTCTTCACGGATGTCGGCACGGTTCCCAACATCAGCAACGCCCACGCGGCCGCCTGCAACACAGTGCTCGGTCAGGCGACCTGGAATCTGATCGGTCTGGCGATCCTGCGCGGCGGCGTTTCCGCCTGCAAGGTTCCGACTTCGCCGGATTCAGCGGCGCCGCAGACGATGCCTGCTGACAAGCAGCCGGTGATCAGGCGCAAGGACTATGTGGAGAACTCGAACGAGAGCGCGTGGCTTGCCAACGCCCGCCAGCCGTTGACCGGCTACTCGCGGGTGTTCGGTCCGGAGCGCACGAAGCGCGCGATGCGTACGCGCATGGGTCACAGAATCGCGCTCGACCGGTTGAACGGCACCGATGGCGCGGGTGAGTCCAACGGGTTCACCAGGCAGCAGTTGCAGGACGCGGTCTTCAACAACCGCAACATGCTCGGTGAGCTCTGGGCTGACGATCTGGCGAGCTTCTGTTCATCGGCAACCACCCTGCTCTCCTCAAAGGGCCAACTCGTCAATGTTGCCGAGGCGTGTCCGGTGATCCGCGCCTGGGACAAGACCGACAATCTCGACAGCCCAGGGGCTGCGCTCTTCAAGCGCTTCTCCGAGCTTTCGGGTGCGAGCAACGACTTCCTCACGGCATACACCGGCCTGCCGGTAGACCTGCCGATGTGGAAGGTGCCCTATCGCGCCGACGACCCTGTGAACACTCCGCGCGGTCTGAATCCCCTCTATCCGACGGTTGCCACTTCGCTGGCCGACTCCGTGCAGCAACTGCGCGACGCCGGAATCTCGCTCGGCGCGACGCTGCGCGGCCTGCAAGTGACCAACTACGGCGGCACGCCGACCAGCATCCACGGCGGCGAAGGCACGCTCGGACTGTTCAATGCGTTGTCCACCGGCTGGGACGGCAAGGGGTTCAAAGCCGGCGGAAGCGGCGCGAGCTTTGTGATGGTTACGAGCTTCGGCGGGCAGTGCCCCGACGACCGCGCTGTGCTCCTGGGATCGCAGCGAAGTCAACTCTCGCTCTGGCCACGGGCGGCTGACCAGGTCAAGCTCTACGCCAACAAGCAGTGGGTTGATCCTCCCTTCTGCGACGACGAGATGGCGGCGGCGCCGGTTGAGTCTGTGACGCAACTCGGGCCCGGCGGGGTGGAGTAATCTGCCCGGCATCGTGCCCGAACTCAAATTCACACCAGACCCGACGCCCGAAGACGCCGCAGCGTTGATCGCGGGCATCGAGCGCTTCCTCTTCGACACGGCGGCCCCGCCGCCGGTCGAAGAGGAGCGCCAGTCTGGGTGGTTGCGCGCAGCACTCGCCGAGGGAGTCGGCGAGAGCGACAAGCGCGCGCTCTGGTAGCGCGTCGCGCAGACAAGCCGGTTATTTGCCAAACCTCCGCCCGATCGGGCGGAGGTTTGGAGTCTTACTTGAGGGGTGAGATCAATCCGCCGGCGGTGTAGGTGAGCTTGTCCCACTCGGTAGGGCTGCTTTCGATCACCGTCTTCTGACCGTCGCCATTGATGTCGACCGAGACCGGCGCGAGATCGATGTCGTACGGGTCGAGCGGGAATCCACTCCAGCCGCAGTCCCAGTCAACCCAGCCATCCGACTCACCGGTCCATTGGTTCTGCGGGCTCCCGTCGGGGCACCGCCAGGAGACCCACTGCTTGCGCATGCCGACTGGCAAGCCGATTCCGTCGGATTCGACCAGCGCGTTCTCGTCGAGCGCCGGGAGAGGTATGCGCTGAAAGTCGATCACCTCGTAGACACTTGCGGAGCTGTTGTTGGTTGAGTCCCAGATCCGCACGGCCATCACGCTGCGGCGGTTGGGTCCCTGGGGTCCGTGATCGAGCCCGAGGTTGTGTCCCAGCTCATGCATCAGTGGCATCGCGAAGCCCTCGCCGTCGGTGTAGACGACCATCTTCTGGCCGGGCAGGTCCGCCAGACCGCCGCCGACGCCTCCGTTCCCGCATGTCGGCTGCATCGCTGCGATGTGAAACGCGTGCATTCGGCTTTCGGTGACCTCGGCGCCCGTGGTCATGCCGTCGTTCGCACCGGGACAGCTCGCGCTTGAAACGGGCTTGTAGAGCTTCGACCCGCCCATGTCGTACGAACGCGACGGACAGTTGCGGCCTGCGTCGATGTGCAGATCGATCCCCGTCGATCCGTTGGGGTTGAGCACCGGCGCGGCGGCAAATCCGGCGACGATCGCGTCGAGCTGACCGCAGCTGAGGGCCGCGCGCAACCCCGCATTCGGGAAGTTCATCTGCAACAGGATCGATTTGCGCAGCGGATTGGTCTTGAAGTCTTGCTCGCGCCAGAGCGGCAGCCCGTCGCCGTCGACGTCGCTGCGGTCCTTGGAGGTGAGTCTCAAGCACTTGCCCGACTTACTGCTGAGCTTGTAGCCCTTCTTGCACTTGATCCGCTTGCACTTGCCCGTCTTGCTGCCGAGCTTGTAGCCCTTCTTGCACTTCTTCGTGACGCACCTGCCCTTGGAGTTGCGCTTCTGAGTGATTTTGCACTTCTTCTTTGCTGAAACTTGCGCGCCGTCGGCGGCGGATTGAGCATGCGCGACGGAGGTCGCGACGAGGGCGGATGTGAGCAGTAATGCGAACGCGAGCAGCAAGATGCCCGCGCCCGCGTGAGCGAGCGTGTGCCGATTCATGCGGTGAATCTAGGCGCCCAAGAGGCGGAGCGCCAATGCAATCCAGCTCAGAGCTCGAACGCCTCGTCGTGGTGCATTCCCGCGCGCTTCATCCGATCGAGCGACGGCGCGCCGTCGTCAAGTGATTCAAAGAGATCGTGCGCCGGCTCGCCGCTGCCGAGATCCATCTGGGGAATGATCGAGGGATTGAGATCCGTGTCGGCGAGGATGCTGTCCATCAGCTCACCGGCCTCGCTTGCGAAGTTCTCGGAAAATTCCATTTGGATCGCCTCCGGTCGGGACTCGTGTGTTGGGGAACTCTCATCCAACGTAGCGAGATCGCTCCCGCAATGATTCGCACCAGTGGACAAAGTCGGCGGTCGGCAGTTGTACGAGTGAGAGTGTGCTGAAATCCGAGTGTGCGATTGCACGACCACCGCGTGAGTACAACACCCGATTCGAAGAAGGGCCTCCATGTCTGACCAACCCGATGCCGTTGTCGGCGAGATGAACGAAGAAAATGCCGGCGGATGCCCGGTCGACCACGACCGCTTTCCGCACCCCACACAGGGCGGGGGCAACTCCACTTGGTGGCCGAATCGGTTGAATCTGAAGATCCTGGCGAAGAATCCGGCAGAGTCGAATCCGCTTGGCGAAGACTTCGACTACCGCGAGGCATTTCTCGCACTCGACCTCGACGCTGTCAAGCGCGACATCGAAGACGTGCTCACGACGTCGGTCGACTGGTGGCCCGCCGACTTTGGCCATTACGGACCCTTCATGATCCGCATGGCGTGGCACAGCGCAGGCACGTATCGCATCTCCGACGGCCGCGGCGGCGCCGGTGCCGGGCAGCAGCGATTTGCTCCGCTCAACAGCTGGCCGGACAACGGAAACCTCGACAAGGCCCGCCGCCTGCTCTGGCCGGTCAAGAAGAAGTACGGCCAGAGCATCTCGTGGGCTGACCTGATGATCCTCACCGGAAACGTCGCGCTCGAGTCAATGGGCTTTGAGACGTTCGGCTTTGCCGGCGGCCGCGAAGACGTCTGGGAGCCGGATGAGGACGTCTACTGGGGACCAGAGACCGAGTGGCTTGGCGACAAGCGCTACACCGGCGAGCGTGACCTCGAGAACCCGCTCGGTGCGGTACAGATGGGCCTGATCTACGTCAACCCCGAGGGTCCAAACGCCAATCCCGACCCGCTGGCAGCGGCGCGAGACATCCGTGAGACGTTTGCGCGCATGGCGATGAACGACGAAGAGACCGTCGCGCTGATCGCCGGTGGACACACCTTCGGTAAGACCCATGGAGCCGCCGACCCGGATGAGTACGTCGGGCCAGAGCCAGAGGCCGCGCCGCTTCAGGACCAAGGCCTCGGCTGGATCAGCTCCTACGGCAGCGGAAGCGGCGAAGACGCGATCACATCTGGACTCGAAGTCACGTGGACATCGACTCCGACCCAGTGGAGCAATGACTTCTTCGACAAGCTGTTCGGCAATGAGTGGGAGCTCGAAAAGAGTCCCGCCGGGGCACACCAGTGGGTGGCCAAGGACGCTGAGGCGACGGTCCCGGGTCCCGAGCCCGACTCAGCGCCGCGCAAGCCGACGATGCTCACCACGGACCTCTCACTGCGAATCGACCCCGAGTACGAGAAGATCTCGCGCCGCTTCCACGAGAATCCCGATCAGTTTGCCGACGCGTTCGCCCGTGCCTGGTTCAAGCTCACGCACCGCGACATGGGACCGCTCGCCCGCTACCTCGGTCCTGAAGTCCCGAGCGAAGAGCTGATCTGGCAGGACCCTCTGCCGGCGCGTGACTTCGAGCTGATCGGCGACGCCGAGATTGCCGAGCTCAAGCAGCGCGTCCTGGACTCAGGTCTCTCGGTCTCGCAGCTCGTCTCGACCGCGTGGTCTTCGGCCGCTTCGTTCCGCGGCAGCGACAAGCGCGGCGGCGCCAACGGCGCCCGCATCCGCTTCGCCCCGCAGCGCGACTGGGAGGTCAACGACCCGCAGCAGCTCGCGGACGTGATGGGCACGCTCGAGTCGATCCAGAGCGACTTCAACGGTGCGCAGAACGGCAGCGGCAAGCGCGTCTCGTTGGCTGACCTGATTGTGCTCGGTGGTTGCGCCGCAGTCGAGCAGGCTGCCAAGGACGCCGGCCACGATGTTTCGGTCCCGTTCACGCCGGGGCGCGTCGACGCCACGGAGGAGCAGACTGACTCCGAATCGTTTGAGGCGCTTGAGCCGTCGGCCGACGGTTTTCGCAACTGGGTGCGCGAAGGACACCCGCTGCCGGCTGAGTACATGCTGATCGACCGGGCAAACCTGCTGACGCTCACGGCACCCGAGATGACGGTCCTCGTCGGCGGACTTCGCGTGCTGGGCGCCAATCAGGGCGGCTCGAATCTTGGGGTCTTCACGGAGCGCCCCGGCAAGCTCACGAACGACTTCTTCGTGAATCTGCTTGAGCTGGGCACGACGTGGGTCCCCACGTCCCCCTCCGAAGACACCTTCGAGTCGTCGGACGGCCGCTGGAGTGGTAGCCGGGTCGACCTCGTGTTCGGCTCGAACTCCGAGCTGCGTGCGCTGGCCGAGGTCTATGCGAGCGATGACGCCGGTGAGAAGTTCGTCAAGGACTTCGTCGCGGCGTGGGACAAGGTCATGGACCTTGACCGCTTTGACCTTGACGCCTAGCTGAGATTTCCGGGCCGGCCGCACGTCGGCCGGCCCGGAGGTTCAGTAGTATGAAGTTATGAACCGCATAACGATCAGCGTCACGCCGGAAATCGAGCAGGCAATGCGGCGCGAGGCCCGGCGGCGGGGTAGTTCAGTTTCGGCGGTCGCGAGAGACGCTCTCGGCGAGCACCTACATCTCGTAGTGAGTCAACACGGCCGTCGACACGTCGGATTTGCTGCGCTTGGCAACAGCAACGAGCCTGGCGCAGCTGAGCGTGTGGAAGAGATTCTCGCGGCAGAATGGGGGGACCCGGATTTCGATCGCGATCGTTGACACCGGTCCGCTCTTCGCCGCCGCCGCCGCGAACGAGCCTCGTCATCGCGAGTGCGTCGCGGCGCTCGCCGATCCCGGATTGCGTCCGGTGATTCCGACGATGGTTGTCGCTGAGACCTGTCACATGATCTCGACACGCATCGGCCCACGTGCCGAGGCGGAATTCCTACGTGAATTGCTCAAGTGGGAGGTCGAGAGTCCGACGTCGACCGACTGGACCCGTATTGCCGAACTCACGGAGCAATATGCAGACCTGCAACTTGGCGGCACCGACGCTTCGTTGATTGCAACGGCGGAACGTCTCGGAGCAACAAAGGTCGTCACGCTCGATCGGCGACACTTCTCCGTCGTGCGCCCGGCGCACACCGAATACTTCGACTTGCTTCCCGCCTAAAGCGGAATATTCCCGTGCTTGCGCTTTGGGCGCTCGACGCGCTTGTTCTGGAGCATCTCCAGTGCCTTGATCAGCTTCGGGCGCGTCTCGTGCGGGACGATGACGTCGTCGATGTAGCCGCGCTCGGCCGCGCTGTAGGGGTTGGCAAAGCGCGCCTTGTAGTCGTCCATCAGCTTCTGGCGGCGCTCGTCTGGCGTCGGCGAGGCGGCGATGTCCTTGCGGTAGATGATGTTGACCGCGCCTTCGGGGCCCATCACCGCGACTTCCGCGGTTGGCCAGGCGAAGTTGAAGTCGGTGCCCAGGTGCTTTGAGGCCATGACGTCGTAGGCACCGCCGTAGGCTTTGCGGGTGATCACGGTGATCTTCGGCACGGTGGCCTCTGTGATCGCATAGAGCAGCTTGGCGCCGTGGCGGATGATGCCGCCCCACTCCTGCGCAGTGCCGGGCAGGAAGCCCGGGACATCCGTGAAGGTGATGATCGGGATGTTGAAGGCGTCGCAGGTGCGCACGAAGCGCGCGC
>CAZRAA010000079.1:0-8374 GCA_964597975.1 uncultured Thermoleophilaceae bacterium
CCGTCGCCTCGCGCACAGTGAAGGCAACGAGTTCGTGCTCGGGGAGCTGAGCCCCCAGTTGATGAATCAGCTCACGGGCGTAGATCTCCGAGCCGCCGACCGCGCCGGGGACGAGATACAGCAGGTTGAGGCCGATGCGATCGGGGAGCACGGCCGGCCAGCCTACGTGCTCTGCACTGTCGCCAACTCGGATTCGACCATAAGCTCGAGCAGTCCGCGCAGATCCGTCCTGGCATGCCACCCGAGTTGCTCGGCGGCTTTGCCCGGGTCTCCCGCGAGTAGCGCTTCATCTCCCTTTCGCACCAGCGACGGGTCGAACTTGACGTACTCGCCGGCGTCAAGGTCGAGCAGCGCGAAAGTCGTGTGCACCATTTCCTCGACCGTGTAGGTGCGACCGCTGGCAAGGATGAAGTCGTCGCCGTGATCCTGCTGGAGCATTCGCCACATCGCTTCTACGTAGTCGACGGCGTAGCCCCAGTCGCGCCGCGCCGAGAGGTCTCCAAGGACGAGTTCGTCGGCGTCGCCGCGCTTGATCGCGACGGCGGTGGCGACGACTTTGCGCGTCACGAAATCGACAGGGCGCCTCGGGGACTCGTGGTTGTAGAGGATTCCCGACGAGGCGTGAAGCCCGTGATGCTTGCGGTAAGCGTAGACCAGGTTGTGCCCGGCGACCTTGCCGACACCGTAGGGCGAGGTCGGCCGCGGAGGGGTCTCCTCGGTCTGCGGGCTGACGTTCGCCCCGCGGAACATCTCGGAAGAGCTTGCTTGAAAGAATCGCGTGGCCGGAGACGTCGCAACGATCGCATCGAGCAGGCTCGTGACACTGCCCGCCATGAATTCGACCGTCTCGATCGGGCGATCCCAAGACGCGTAAACCACAGAAGGCGCAGCCAGGTTGTAGATCTCCGTCGGCTTGACCTCATCGACGAGGGCCAGCACCGCGTCGGCGTCGGTCAGATCGACTGCGCGCACATCGAGCGAGGACTCGATCGTCGCGAGATTGTCCCGCGGCTCGTTCGGGTCGTCCTTGACTGCTCCGCAGACCTTGTATCCCTTGGCGAGCAAGAGCTCGGCCAGGTAGCTGCCGTCCTGCCCGGCGATCCCGGTTATCAGCGCGGTACGGGCACTCCCGGTGAGGTTTTCGGCTGATTCTGCGATCCAACCAGTGTAAGTCGGTGGTCGCCCGGAGCAGGGTTAGACTCGCTCGGAGGATGAGTTCTTCAGGCACCGATACGCCGGCGTCGACCGCGCGGCAGGCCGAAATCCAGACGCAGATCAATGATCTCGTCGATGAGTACTTCGAGCTGCAGCCGCCCGGGCCGGACGATGTCTGTCCGCTGTCGGTCCCGCTGTACGGGGCAGGGGAGGTATCCGGCGCGATCGACGCGCTGCTGACGCAGAACGTCACGATGGGCAGGCGCGTGCTCGACTTCGAGCGGGCCTTCGCCGAGATGATCGGCAGCCGCCACGCGATCATGGTCAACAGCGGATCGTCGGCAAACCTGCTCGCGGTATCGGTGCTCGCTCAGGCGGTGTTGGATGGCCACCTGCGACAGGGGGACGAGATCATCGTGCCCGCGGTCACCTGGTCGACGACGATCGCGCCGATTCTTCAGCTCGGCTGCGTCCCGGTCTTCGTAGACATCGACGAGGACACGTTGAACATGCGACCTGAGTCGATCGACGAGGCGATCAGCGATCGCACGCGTGCCGTGATGCCTGTGCACCTGCTGGGCAATCCGGTCGACATGGACCCGCTGATGGAACGCGCGAGTGCGAAAGATCTGTGGGTGATCGAAGACACCTGCGAATCGCTCGGCACCGAAATCGCCGGCCGCAAAGTCGGGTCTTTCGGGCACTTCGGAACATTCAGTTTCTACTTCTCGCACCACATTACGACGATCGAGGGTGGGATGGTCGTGACCGACGATGACGGCCTGAATGACCTCGCGCGTTCGCTTCGCGCGCACGGTTGGTCTCGCGACATGTCCACGCGCGAGCGGCTCGAAGCTTCGAGCCCGGGCATCGACCCGCGCTTTCTTTTCGTCAACGTCGGTTACAACCTGCGGCCGATGGAGACACAGGCGGCCTTCGGCCTCGTGCAACTCGAGCGACTCGGCGAGTTCAATGAGCGCAGGCGCGAAAACGCGCGCGCGCTCGGTCAGGCCCTGCGTCCCTACAGCGACCGTGTGAGGTTGATCAACGAACAGGAGGGCGGACGCAGTACTTGGTTTGGATTCTCCGTGATCGCCGAGAGCGCTGAACAGCGTGTGGCGCTTCGCGATCATCTAGAGGCACGAAACATCGCGACACGACCGATTGTCGCCGGCAACCTTGCGTTGCAGCCAGCCTTTAAGGATCAGCCGCATCGGTCGGTCGGCGACCTCTCGGTCGCCACCCGGGTCGGCGAGCGCGGTCTCTTCATCGGTAATCACCCGAATCTCACGGAGCGTCAGCTCGAACACGTGGTCACCGCCTTCCGCGACTTCTTCGAGGGTCGCGGCGCGGGCTGAGGAAGTTGTGGCCGGGACAGCGCTGGTCACCGGCGTCTCGAGCTTCGCCGGCCGTCATCTGGCCGAGCAGCTGATCGATGCCGGCTGGAACGTGGAGGGAACTGTGCGTTCACGCAGCGCCGGCATCGACGGTCTGGTCGAGCATCGCATCGACATCGCCGACAGCGTTCTACTGACCGAGCTGGCAGAGCGCCTCAAGCCCGATGTCGTTTTCCATCTGGCGGCGATCGTCGACACGGTCGAAACGCCTTCAATCACGGAGCTCTACCGCGTCAACACCGTCGGCACTGCGGCGGTGGCTGAAGCGGTGCGGGCCGCGGCGCCGAACGCGCGCCTCGTTTTCACCAGCTCGGCGTTTGTCTACGGCCGGACGGCCCCGAATGAGCAACCGATCGTCGAGTCTTTGCCGTTACGCGCGCTGACGCCGTACGGTGCGAGCAAGGTTGCGGCTGAGGCTGTGATTGCCCAGTTTGTTCGCGCTGGCGGTGATGCGGTCGTGGCACGCGCATTCCAGCACAGCGGCGCGGGACACGTCGGCGCCTACGCGCTCGCAGACTGGGGCGAGCAGGTCGCCGAGATCTCCGCCGGCCTGCGGGAGCCGATCGTGACCGTCGGGAATCTCGACGTCGAGCGTGACTACCTCGATGTACGCGATGTCGCGGCGGCCTACGTCGCTCTCGCAGAAGCGGGGATCTCCGGCGAGACCTACAACGTCTCCAGCGGAGTGCCGGTCGCTATGCGCGAACTGCTCGACGGGTTGATCGCAGCATCCGGCGTCGACGTGGAAGTGGCTGTCGATCCGAGTCGATTGCGCAAGGTCGATCAGCCACAGTTCTACGGCGACAACGCCAAGCTCACCGAGCAGACCGGCTGGGAACCGCGTCACTCCCGTGACGAAATGCTGGCGGCGCTGTCCGACTTCTGGCGTCGCCGCGTCGCCGCCGCGGGAGAACCGAATTGACCGTCGCAAGCGCCCGACGCAGCCAACCGCTGATCAATCCGCATCCCAACGCATCGATCAGTTCAGTGGCCGTTGCGATCGGACTTTTCAGCACCACGCTCTTCGGGGCGCTCCAAGCATTGGTTTTGGTCGCGATCATCGGGAATGGACTCAAGACGGACGCGTTTCTTGCGGCCTACTCGCTCTACTACGCGCTGGTGATCGTCGCCGCTTCGGTTCGCGCTCCGTTCGTCAAGGTCTTGGGGGCTGTGAACTCAGAGGCGGCGATCAAAAGCGGCGCGCGCGAGCTGCTCGGCCGTGCAGCCACGTTGAGTCTCGCCATCGGTGCGCTGCTGCTTCTTGTTTCTCCGGTGGCCGGTGCCCTGATTGCCTACGGCGGGGGCGGCCAGGCTCGAGAAATCGCAGTGTGGAGTCTCTTGATTCTCGTTCCGGCGGGGGTGTTCCAGGTCTACGCGACCTCCGCCGCTGCCGTGCTGAATTCGGCGCGGCGGTTCGTCTACTCGTCGACGATCTACGCCGTCTCGAGTCTTGTTGCGATCGTCATCTCGGCGATACTGCTCGACCGGATCGGCGTGCTGGGTGCGCCCTGTGGCATGCTCGCTGGCGCGCTGATTCTGGCGCTTGGTCACTGGTACTACTTGGCGAAGTTCGACATCTCGACGCGCCCGCAAGCACGGCTCTTGCGCGAGCGTGCGACTCGCAAACTCTCCGGGGAAATCATCGCCAACGCAAGTCTCGGGATGGCGATTCAACTCGGTCTCGCGGTGGCGCTTGCGGCGGTGGCGGCGACTGGGCGAGCGGGTCTGGTGACCGACTACAGCTACGGCTACTTCGTCGTGCTGGCGACCACTGGTTTCACCTCGATCGCGCTCAACACGGTGATCCTCCCAGACGTTGTGACAGAGGCCGGCGCGCGCGGTCTTTCCGGCGCCCGCGACAGGATCGTCGCGGTCGCACCGTTTTCATTCGGTGCCGTGGTGCCCGTGATCGTTGCGCTGCTCACCTTCGGAGAGCCATTCTTAGAATGGATCGCCGAGCCGCTGCTCGAGCCACAGGACATCGCGGTCGTAATCGATGTGGCGTCTATTTTCTCAATTGCCGCGATCGGGATGGTCCTGCTCCAGAATGGCTCGACCGCGGTCATCTCGATGGGCCGCTGGTCATTGCTGGCCACTGCTGCGGTGCTCACGCTGGCCGGCCAGACTGCGGCTGTGTGGGCGGCCTCAGAAGGAGGGACTAGCTCGATCGCCTGGGCGCAGTCGCTCGTGGTGGCGGTAGCGGCGTTGCTCTTGATGGGTGCGTTGTTCAGAAGGCAAGCATCCGCGGTGATCTTCGGATCCCTGCGACCGTTGCTTCGACTGATTCCGTGCGCCTCCGGATTCGTGATCTTCCGTATCGCGTTGGGTTCGGACCCGGCGGTTCCGGCGATGCTCGTGGCGCTCGCCGTCTCAACGGCGATCTACGCGATACTCAGCATCGCCGCCGTGCCCGCAATCCGCCAAGCGCTCAGAGGGCTAGCCCGGCGAAAGACCTGAGACACTTCGACTGGATCTCTCATATGCCCAAGGCCGGAGAAAAAACCTACTTCGATGCGATCGGCGCGGAAGGCGTCGCACACTCGCTGAATAAGCCGTTCAGTGACCACGAGCGAGGCATATATATGGCGCGTATCGGGGCGATCATGTCGTTGCTGCCGCCCTCGCCGGCGCGACTTCTCGACCTTGGTTGTGGCACAGGCTGGACCAGCATCTTCTATGCCCGTTCGGGCTATGAGGTGACCGGCCAGGACATCGCTGAGAATGCGATCGTCCACGCGCGTGAATTCGCCGAACGGCACGGCGTGGAAGGTGTGACTTTCAGCGCGAGCGACTACGAGGACCTGGAGGGCGACGCCAGCTTCGATGCGGCCGTCTTCTTCGATTCTCTTCACCACGCAGAGGATGAGTTCGCGGCACTGCGCAGTGTCTATCGCCTGCTCAAGCCGGGCGGAGTCTGCCTCACCTGCGAACCGGGCGTCAATCACGGAGCGGCCGAGACGTCGCTTGAGGCCGTTGAGACGTATGGGGTCACAGAAAAGGACATGCCGCCCAAGCTCGTCGCGCGGGCCGGCAAGGCAGCCGGGTTTTCTGAGGTCGAGTATTTCGCCGACCCGATCCTCCTACATCGTCTTGCCTACCAACGCTCCTACGGGGAAAGTCTGCGCAATCGACTTGTCGGCCTCGCGCCGGTTCGGGCGGCTGCGCTTGTGTACGCGATGACTTTCTACCGGCGTAACAGCGGGATCACCCTGCTCAGGAAGTAGCGCGCTGCGCGATCACGCGCTCAAAGATCTCGATCATGCGCTCGCCGTACCGGCGATTGTTGAGCTCGTCTCTGATCCATTGCCGCGTACTCGAGGCGTCGAAGTGATCCTTGTTGGTCTGAATCGCGAGTAGCGCGTCGGCGATCTCCTGCGGCGATAACGGCTCGACAATCAGTACGCCCGGTCTCCCCTCGAGGACCTCGTGAACGCCCGCGCCACGCGAAACGACCGCTGGGGTACCTGCGGCGATTGCTTCGAGCGGTGCCAGACCCCACGTCTGTACTGAGTTGGGGAATACAAACGCATCTGCTGCCGCATAGCTCAGGCGCAGGTCCGACTCCGAGACTGACTCGGGGATCAGCTCGACACGGTTGGCAACACCGAGCGAATCTGCCAGATCCGAGAGCGACTCGGCGTAGCCCGGATCGATGTGCGCCGACCCGACGATGCGGGCATGGATCGTGGAATCTGCGCCGAGCAAGGCGATCGCCTCGATCAGGTCCTCGAACCGCCGGTGGGGAAGCATTATTCCGAGCCCCTGCGCGACGAACCTCTGTGACGGGATTTCCAGGGCTTCGCGCGCTTGGGCGCGCCCGGGCGCGTCAAAGAAGAAGGCCGCCGGTCCGCTGCGGACGATCTCTGCGTCGCGCCGGTAGGCGCTGCGGACCATCCGGCGGTTGCGCCTGTCGAGCACCACGATTGCATCTGCCGTCCTGGCAGCGCGCGCGTCAGGGAGCGACACGATCGCGCGTACCGCACGTTGTGGCAGCGACATCGGCGGGACTGGAGTTTCCTCCGGGATCAGAGCAAACTCGAAGACCGTGTAATCGTTGCGCGTCCACACGAGCGGAACCCCGAGCCGTCTTGCGGCGATGCGTCCTGCGTGAATCGCGGGGAACTCGTGCGCGTTGATCACATCAACGTCGTTCGGAACGGCCTTCGCGAGGGCTGGCATCTCGCGCCAGATCTGGCGGAGCGCCTGGCGCGCTCCGACGGGAATCTCGTACGCACCCTCGCGGACGCCTCGGATTTCGATTCGATCGTCAGCTCCGGTGAATGCGTTCTCGGGGTCGAAATCGTGAACGCAGATCGTCGGCTGGTGGCCGAGGTCCCGCAGGCTGATTGCCAGTTCGGTCATCTGCCGGACGCCCCCGCCACCGCCGGAGCGCCCGCCGAAGTGTGAATGGAGCAGAGCGACTTTCATCGGAGGCCCAGCCTAGACCGCGCCCGCGATCGATCGTTGCGATGCATTACGTTGATCCCCAATGCGCGTCGCGATCGAACTGACGGCTCTCGAACTCGACGCGGGTGGCACCGGCCGAGCGATCGAGTGCACGCTGCCCGAGCTAGAGGCGCTCCCGGATCTTGAGCTGATCAAACTCTCCCACCCTGGAGCTAATCGCAATCGTGTCCTCCGCGGACTCTCCCGCGAGTTCTACTACTTGCCGTTCGGATTGGGTCGCGCCGTCTCGCGCAGCGGGGCGGATTTGCTGCACTGCCCAGCACCGCTGGCCCCGGCGCGCTCGACGATCCCGATGGTGATGACGATTCACGATGTGATCGCGTTCGACCATCCAGAGTGGCTCAACCGCGAGAACGCACTGCGCTCGAAGCTTTTGCTCCCGCGCGCTCTGCGCGCCTCGAAGCGGATCATCGTCTCGTCGTCGTATTCGCGAGATCGGATCTCGGCTCTGCTGAAGATCCCGAGCGAGACGATGACTGTCGTGCCACTAGGCGTCGATGATCGCTTTTCACCTGGTGCAACTGAGTCAGGCATACGAGAACAACTGGTCGGCGACGATCCGTTCGTGCTCACTGTCGGCACGTTGCAACCGCGCAAGAACCTCGAGGGCGCTCTGCAGGCCTTCGAAAGCGTTGCAGCGAGCGGAGCGCCGCATCACCTGGTGGTCGTCGGCGCCCGCGGCTGGGGCGATGAGGCGGTCGTGGCGCGCCTCGCCGAATCACCGTTCGCCGAGCGTGTGCACCTCTGCGGTCGCGTGAGCGACGATGAGCTCGTAGACCTGTACCGCGATGCCGACTGCTTCGTGTTTCCGAGTAGGTACGAAGGTTTCGGGCTTCCGATCCTTGAGGCGATGGCCTGCGGGACGCCAGTTGTGAGCAGCGATCGCACGAGCCTGCCGGAAGTGACCGGTGACGCAGGGCTGCTCTTTGACCCCGACGATCAGCTCGACTTCAATCGCAAGCTTGCCGAAGTGCTCGGCTCGAACTCGCGCGCGTCGGAGCTCTCGGACCTCGGGCTCGCCCACGCCGCCGGCTTCACGTGGCGCCGTACCGCTGAACAGACGGCCGCCGTCTATTTCGAGGCGATGGAGGCCGACGCGTGAGAATCATTTGCATATGATCCAGCGCTTTGCGGGAAGATCGACTCGACCAGGCAATCGACGCGGAGAGTTTCAATAATGGCCAAGTCAGCACTAATCACCGGAATCACGGGCCAGGATGGCTCGTATCTGGCAGAACTCCTGCTTGAGAAGGGCTACGACGTCCACGGCATCGTTCGCCGCTCAAGCTCCTTCAACACCGGCCGCTTGGACGACATCTACCAAGACCGCCACGAGGACAACGTGAGGCTCACGC
>CAZRAA010000080.1:0-8363 GCA_964597975.1 uncultured Thermoleophilaceae bacterium
CAGCAGATCATCGGCTCGCTCGAGCGCGGCTCGGTGGTCGAGGGCGCGATCAGCAACATCGTTGACTTCGGCGCCTTCGTCGACCTCGACGGCATCGACGGCCTGATCCACATCTCGGAGCTCTCCTGGAGCCACGTCAACCACCCCAACGAGGTGGTTTCGATCGGAGACGTCGTCAAGGTCAAGGTGCTCGACATCGACCACGACCGCCAGCGCATCTCATTGGGTCTCAAGCAGACCCAGGAGGACCCGTGGCAGAAGGTGATCGACACACACCACATCGGCGACGTGCTCGAGGGCACGGTCACGAAGATCGTCAGCTTCGGCGCGTTCGTTGAGATCTACAACGGCGTCGAGGGTCTCGTCCACATCAGCGAACTCTCCGAGCAGCACGTCGAGAACCCGCGTCAGGTGCTCAATGAGGGCGACGTCGTACGCGTGCGCATCCTCGAGATCGACACCGAGCGCCGTCGGCTCTCGCTCTCGGCCAAGCAGGTCGACGGCCAGAGCCTTGTGCCGGCTGAGCTCAATGAAGAGGGCGAAGTGATCGTTCCGAAGGACCACGACGCCGCCGACCTGATCGCGGAAGCGCTTGGCGATCTTGACCTCGCTGAAGAAAAGACTGAGGCAGCAGAGAACGCCGCGGGGGAGTCCTCCTCCTCGGCTGAGACGCCTGCGGGGGAGGACTCCCCCACGGCTACCGAAGAAGCGGTTGAGGCTCCGGTCGTCGAGGCTGACGCTGAAGAAGCTGCCTCTAAGGAGAATGCTGCGCCTGAGGCGGAAGTTGCTGCCGAAGATGCCGCTCCTGAGGCTGAGGTTGCTGCTGTGGAAGTTGCTGCTGAGGGTGACCTTGAGGCTGCTGCTCCTGAAGTCGACCCTGCGCTTGAAGAGGGTTCGGCTGACACCGTTGATCTAGACGGTGACCCAGAGCCCGCCGAGTAATTTGCCGGTTTTCGTCGGCTTGACCGGTGGCATCGCCGCCGGCAAGTCGACGGTTCTCGGCCTGCTCGAAGACGCCGGCGTGCCGACCCTGTCGGCCGATCGTGCCGTGCATGAGGTCTACGAGGATCCAGAAGTGATCGCGCTGGTCGCTGCGCGACTGGGCGACGACGTGGTGAAAGACGGCGTGGTCGACCGCGATGCGGTCGCCGAGGCGGTGTTTGCGGATCCGCCCGCGCGTTCTTGGCTGGAGCAGCTCACCTGGCCGCGGGTCGGTCAGAAGATCATCGACTTTCGCAAGCGCTGGGAAGCCGAGGCGGCTCCTCCGCGGGCGATCGTCGTCGAGGTTCCGCTGCTCTTTGAGGCCGGGATGGACCAGGCTTTTGACACGACCGTTGCCGTGATCGCCGGCCGTGACACTCGCATCGAGCGCGCCACGCAGCGCGGGGACGTCGAAATCGAGGCGCGCGAAGAGCGGCAGATGCCGCAGGATGAGAAGGCCGAGCGCGCGGACCACGTAATCGTCAATGACGGCTCGCTCGAGGATCTCGAGCGTCAGGTGCAGGACCTGCTCGGTGAGCTGTGAGCGGATGCCTGCGCCGACGGCGCTGACACAATCACGCGATGCCCTCCCGCTCGGCAACCGGGATGCGGCGCGGTGAGAAACGCGCCGTTAAACGCGCGGCCAAACAGGCCCGCCGCGACGCCGCGTTCAAGCGCCGGCGCGCCGGCGCATTCCTGCTGATCCTGGCGCTGGTCGCGGGCATCGGATACGTCGCGGCGAAGGCTGCCGACAAGGGCTACCGCGAGCTAGCCCTGCCGCTGCGCCACGAGGACATCATCCGCCAGCAGGCCGAAGCCAAGAATCTCGATCCGGCGCTGGTCGCGGCCGTGATCTACCAGGAGTCGCGCTTTCGACCGCGCGAATCGAGCGCGGGTGCGCTCGGGCTGATGCAGCTGCTCCCTGACACCGCACACTTCATCGCCGGCAAGACCGGTGGAACGAAATTCACGACCGAAGATCTGGCAACGCCGCAGATCAACATTCAGTACGGGGCGTGGTACATGCGCTGGCTGCTCGACCACTTCGACGAGAACGAGATCACCGCGCTTGCCGCGTACAACGCAGGTATCGGGAATGTGGAGAAGTGGCTCGCCGAGTCCGGCCAAACCCACTTGACCGACGTCGACCAGATCCGGTTCGCCGAAACGCGCCACTATGTCAAGAACGTGCTTGAGGCCCGCGACGAGTACCGCCGCGAGTACTCAGCCGAGCTGGGTCTGAACTGAGCGGCGAGACGTCGTCGTAATCTGCGCTAGTGGCCGTCGCCCAACAGGACAAATTCGTGCTCACCAGCGAGTACAAGCCGACGGCTGACCAGCCGAAGGCGCGAGACGAGCTGGTCGCCGGTCTTGAAGCCGGCGATCGCTTTCAGACCCTGCTGGGCGCCACCGGCACCGGCAAGACGTTCACGATGGCGACCGTGATCGAACAGATCCAGCGGCCGACGCTGGTGATGGCGCACAACAAGACGCTCGCTGCCCAACTCTGCAGCGAGCTGCGGGAGTTCTTCCCCGACAACGCCGTCGAGTACTTCGTCAGTTACTACGACTACTACCAGCCCGAGGCCTACGTTCCGAGTCGCGACCTGTTCATCGACAAGGACTCCGCCGTGAACGAGGAGATCGACCGCCTGCGCCACGCGGCGACCGCGGCGCTCTTCACGCGCCGGGACACGATCGTCGTGGCCAGCGTCTCTTGCATCTACGGCCTCGGTTCGCCGGCCGCCTACCAGGATTCACACCTGCTGTTTTCGGTGGGAGAAGAGACACCACGCGAAGGGGTGCTCGAGAAGCTCGTCAACATGATGTATCGCCGTAACGACACCGTGCTCGAGCGCGGGACGTTCCGAGTTCGCGGCGACACCGTCGAGCTGTTCCCGGCGTACGCCGACTCGGCCTATCGAATCGAACTCTTCGGCGATGAGATTGAGAAGATCGAGCGCTTCGATCCGCTGACCGGCGAGCACTTCGGAGAGCTGCAGTACGTCTCGCTCTGGCCGGCGACGCACTATGCGACGAGCCGCGAGATCATCGACCGGGCGCTTGAGACGATCGGCGCGGAGCTGACCGAGCGGCTCGCTGAACTTGAGGGCCAGGGCAAGATCCTTGAGGCGCAGCGGCTCAAGCAGCGGACGCGTTACGACATGGAGATGATGCGGGAGCTCGGCTTCACCAGCGGCATCGAAAATTACTCGCGGCACCTTGACGGTCGCCAGCCGGGGGAGCGCCCGTTCTGCCTGCTCGACTACTTCCCCGAGGACTTCGTCACGATCATGGACGAGTCGCACCAGACCGTGCCCCAGGCTGGTGCGATGTACAAGGGCGATCGCGCCCGTAAGGAGACGCTGGTCGAGTACGGATTTCGGCTGCCTAGTGCGCTCGACAATCGACCACAGACTTTCGACGAGTTTCTCGATCGGGTGAACCAGGTGATCTTCGTCTCGGCGACGCCCGGCGAGTTCGAGAGGAATTACTCCTCGCGCATCGCCGAGCAGATCGTGCGGCCGACGGGTGTCGTCGATCCGCAGATCGAAATCCGGCCGACGCGCAATCAGGTCGATGACCTCATGAATGAGATCAAGCGCCGGGTCGACCTGGACCAGCGCACGCTTGTCACCACGTTGACCAAGAAGCAGGCCGAGGATCTGACCGAGTACCTGACGGAGTACGGATTGAAGGTGCGGTACCTGCACTCGGACGTCGACACGCTCGAGCGGATCGAGATCATCCGCGATCTGCGGCTCGGCGAATTTGATGTGCTGGTCGGGGTCAACCTGCTGCGCGAGGGGCTAGACATGCCCGAAGTGGCGCTCGTTGGGATTCTCGACGCCGACAAGGAGGGGTTCCTTCGCGGCGAGACTGCGTTGCTCCAGACCGTTGGTCGCGCGGCTCGAAATGTCAACGGCACCGTGATCATGTACGCGGACCGCGAGACGGCGGCGATGAAGAGCACGATCGCCGAGACCGACCGCCGCCGCGAGATTCAGGTCGCCTACAACGACGAGCACGCGATCACGCCGTCGACCGTGGCCAAGCGCGTCGGCGCGCTGGCGGACATGGTGCCGACCGGCTCGAAGGTGCCGACATCGCGCAAGGCGGCCAAGGACGCCCGCGCTAAGGAATTGGCCGCGCTATCGCCCGAAGAGATCCACGACAAGATCGCTTCGCTCGAGGAAGAGATGCTCTACGAGGCTGAAGAGCTCCACTTCGAGCGCGCAGCCGAACTACGCGACGAGATCAAGGAGCTCGAGGCTCAGCTCTAGCGGGCGGCGTCGCCCTTGCGCTGGCGTTTCGCGGCGAGCATCGCGGCGTCGGCTTCGTCGACGAGCTGGGCCAACGGGCGATCCTCGATCGCGGGCGTGCCGAGGGCCGATCCGATGCTGATCGAGAGTTCGGGTCCGTCGGCGGAGGAGTTGCGGTCTGCGATCGCAGTTTCGATGCGTTCAATCGTGGCTGCAGCCTCGCTCGCGTGCACTCCGGCGAGCAGCGCGCAGAACTCGTCGCCGCCGACGCGGGCGAGCACGTCAGATTCTCGCAGCGTGCGCTGAAGCAGCGCCGCCGTTTCGCGTAGAGCGGCATCGCCGGCCTCATGCCCGAGGCGGTCATTCAGCGGCTTGAGGTTGTCCAAGTCGGCGTAAAGCACCATCACGGGGAGACTCAGGCGCAAGGCGATGTCGTAGAGACGGCTACCCAGGAGCTCAAACCCGCGTCGGTTGGAGATGCCGGTCAGTTCATCGCCGATCGCCAGGGAGACTGATGCGATCTCCGACTCGACCATCTCAGCCAGATCGCGCAGGGCCTCGATATCGATGCTCAAAGCCGCACGCGGCTTGTCGTCACTTATGCAGATCGTCCCGATCGTTTCGCCACTGGGCGCGGCGATCGGGTAGCCGGCGTAGAAACGCACGCCGTCTTCTGCTGTAACCGCGGGGTTGTCCGCCATGCGCGGATCGGCATGCGTGTCCTCGATCACGAGCGCTGACGACGGCTCCAGGATTGTCCATGCGCAGATCGATTCATCGAGCGGCGTCTGAGCTGCCAGTGGCCCCTCCTTCGATTTGAACCACTGGCGGTCTTCGTCGATCAGCGTGACCGACGCGGTGTTGGCCTCAAAAAGCCGCCGAGCAAGGCGGGTGATCCGATCGAAGCGCTCCTCGTATCCGGTGTCGAGGATTCCGAGCGAATGCAGCGCGGCGATGCGCTGTTGTTCATTGTCGGGAGTCGGCGCGAGCGGCATCTGCCGATCTAATCGAACTCGAAGCGATCACGCTTTAGCCCGCCCAAAGCACCCGCAAATACCGACCAACCTTTGGCAACTGGTGCCAAAGGTTGGTCGCAAATTGCGTGAAAAGGGCCCCGCCGAGCGCGGGGCCCTTTTCGTTCCGGCGTGAGATCCACGAGTCCCGAGGCTCAAGTTCGATTTCCCCAAGCCGCTCCACTTGCGTGGAGGGAGGTGCGGCTCAAGTCACTCCCCATCGAGTTCGATATCGTGTTCGATATGAGAACTATATCGCTGGCGGTGTCGGAAAAACACTACGAGTTGTTTCGCCAGAGGGCACTACGCGAAAACCGTTCAATCGCAAGCCTGATCAGGGATTCGATGGCTGAGTACCTGGCGCGGGGCGGCGGCGGACGCACCGCTCAAGAAGGCACCCCCGCACTCCTTCCGGGGCCCGGGCGATATCGAATCTATGCCGAGGTCGAAGACGCCGGCTGATGGCCGCTCAGACGTCGCCGATCATCAGCATCGCGGCCGGTTCAAGACCTAGGCGGCGGTAGAACGCCCGCGCGTCTTCGTTTCCAGGCACGCTTGAGAGCTCGAAGTGGCTGTAGCCGCGGGCGCGAAAGCGCTCGCGGGCTGCATCCATCAGGGCACGACCGATGCCCAGTCCACGCGTTGAATCGAGCACGGCGATGTCCTCGACGTAGCCGATCCTCTCGCTCGATTCGAAGCCGAAGAGGCCGTCTCGCTCGGTTGCAAAGAGGAAACCGACGGCCTGTTCGTCGCGAATCGCGAGCAGCGCGATCCCGCCCTGCGCGTACCAGCGCGCAAATCCGCCGCTGTAGTGCGCCCAGAACGCCTCGTCGCTGCGCCCGCGCGCGCTGCCGAGCTTGGGCTGCACGGCCATCTCATGGCGGTGCAGGACGAGCATCAACTCACGCGCGCGTTCGATCTGCTCCGGGCCGATCTCCTCGATCGTGACTGTCATGGCTCGCACCGTAGCGACCGCAGCGATCCGCCACCAGGTGTGTTTATATGCCCGACTCATGCCGGTTCCCCATCGAACCCCAACTCGGCTGGCGGCGACGCTGGCGGCTGCGCTGCTGCTCGCAGCGCTGACCTCCGCGGCGCTGGGTCCCGCCGGTGCTCATGCGGCCGACCAGGCGAGCGATACGCCCGAGGCTGCTCCGCTAAAGGAGCTGCCCGATCTGGTCCTGACGCCGTGGCTCTCGTCCCAGACCAATAACGGCAATTTCCGCAGGCCATCTGGAACGCTGATGACGGACGGCTACGCCAACGTTGGGATTGCCTACGCGATGCTGCTCGAGGCTGCTCGCAGCGGGCAGACGCGCTACTTCGAATCCGCGATGAAGGCAATCGACTGGTCGACCCGGACGCGGTATCCGATGACCGGCGTCTTCTTCCAGATGTTCTCCGCCGCCGCCTACAACCTGGCTCGCGAAAAGTTCGGTAATCGCAAGGCGTTCAAGCAGGTGCGCACGCGCTGGGCGAACCAGCTGCGGCGCTTCCCCTACCAGCGCGGGGTGCTCGGCTCGCACTACCGCTACAACAAGAATCTCGTCGAGGCTCTGCAGGTGATCGAGCTCTACAACACCGGGCTGCGGGGCAACGCCAGGAATGCGATCCTGCGCGATCGCAAAGAAGCCCTGCGCCGGGCGGTGCGCCTGATGAACGTCTGGATCCCCCGCCGCGTCGAGGCCTACACCAAGGTGGTCGGCAAGCCCGAGGGCTGGCCCACTGCCAAGAAGGTGGCGGAGATGAGCGATCCACCGGACAATCCGCCGGCCTACAACGCCCTGACCGCCGGGCTTTTCGCGCGCGCATACTCGCGCCTGCCGGTGATCGAGCGCACGGAGCGCATGCGCTCGACCGCCGAGACGATGATCGACGGCGTCATCGCGCGCGCCGCCCCGGACGGCGACATCGCATTTGACGGCCGCTCCCAGGAGCAGGCCTGGGCGCTCTCCAGCGCCGCCTTCGCAGCTTGGAACGCTTCGGATTTCGAAGTCGGATCGCTGCGCGCGATTCACCTTGCGTTCGCGCGGCGCGTGGTGACTCGGCTTGAGACCGTCCACGTGACGAGCAAGTCGTCCTTCGGATTCGTGCTGACTCCGGCCGCGGGCTGCTGCGATCGTCAGGACAAGCCGCCCGGACAGGACCACTACTACGACGTCGGCAAATACTCCGGCCTGACCGCGCTGACGATGGGCTGGGCGCTCGAGGAGCGGCCCGACGACTGGGCGGAAGGTTCGTCCCTGCTCCCGACCGACGCACCGTCGAACTTCGTCTTCGGCCTTGGGCGCGGGCGCTTCTACCAGCACAGCGGCACCAATCTCTATTGGTTCATGCGCATGCAGAGCGACTACTACGACGCGCGCGCCGACATGGGCCTAGCCGTGCTCAAGGTTCGCGGGGGCGACGGGAAGTGGATCGATGCCGTCCCGCCGCGTCCCTATACCGGCGGCCATCACAGCCCGGCTGATCCGGCGGCACCTTGTCTTGTCTACCGCAAGGGCTGCGCCTACTTGGAACTGCACGGGGGAGTGCCCGCGGCCGGCGGCGCTTTCAACTTCCAAGCGCGCTGGCGCACCGCACGCAACACCGTGGTCAGGAACACAACAGCGACTGTCACCCCGACCGGCAGCGGACTGAAGCTGAGCTGGCCGGCTCGCGCGGCGGACGAGTTTCGCGTCGACACGTTCCTCGCCAAGCCGAACTGCGCGAGCTCAGGCGCGATCCAAACCGCGCACGTTTCGATCACGATCAGCGGTCGCAAGCGCTGCGGCGTGCTCAAGACCGTTTACGCCGGCGGCTCGCTGACCACGCTGCGCAAGGCGCGCTTCGTCGCCGGCGGCGGGGCTGGCTCCGTCGAAGTGACCTACGCGGCTCACGCCGGGTGACGAACACTTGTTCGATCCGGCTGGCGTGGTAGACAACGCGCCTAGGATCGAGTGATGCCAGCAGCGAACGGAAATCCCCAGGCGGATCGAGGCCACGGCACCGGCTTCAGCGACCGCATGGTCGTTTCCGGCGCGCGCGAACACAACCTCAAGAACATCTCGCTCGAGCTGCCGCGCGATGCGCTGATCGTCATCACCG
Source organism: uncultured Thermoleophilaceae bacterium (assembly GCA_964597975.1). Taxonomy (GTDB): domain Bacteria; phylum Actinomycetota; class Thermoleophilia; order Solirubrobacterales; family JACPNS01; genus JACPNS01. The sequence goes on from CAZRAA010000080.1 coordinate 8,345, forward strand.
GCCTTTCCGGCAGCGGGAA
>CAZRAA010000081.1:0-7908 GCA_964597975.1 uncultured Thermoleophilaceae bacterium
TGATCAGCAGCTGCTTGCCGACCTCGACGATTTCGATCAGCTTGGTCGGGTTGGAGTCGAGGTCGACCATGTTTCCGGCCTCCCGTGCGGCCTGGGTGCCGGTGTTCATCGCCACGCCGACATCGGCCTGCGCCAGAGCCGGGGCGTCGTTCGTGCCGTCGCCCGTCATCGCGACAAGCCGGCCGGCCGCCTGCTCATCTTTGATCAACGCGAGCTTCGCTTCCGGGGTGGCTTCGGCGAGAAAGTCGTCGACCCCCGACTCCTCGGCGATCTTGGCCGCCGTCAGCCGATTGTCTCCCGTGATCATCACGGTGCGGATACCCATGTGACGCAGCTGCTCGAAGCGTTCGCGCATGCCGTCCTTGATCACGTCCTTCAGGTAGATCACCCCGAGCACCTTGTTGTTGCGCGCGACGGCCAGCGGCGTGCCGCCCTCGGACCCGACGCGATCGAGCTGGGTGCGGAGTGCCGGCGGAGCGTTTCCACCGCGAGCCTCGATCCACTCGATCACCGCATCACCGGAGCCTTTGCGGAGCTGGTCGCCGGCAATGTCAACGCCGCTCATGCGGGTCTGCGCCGTGAAGGGGACGAACTCGGCGTCCTGCGGAGTGAACTCGTGCTCGCGCAGCCCGTACTGCTTTGCCAGCACGACGATCGAACGGCCCTCCGGCGTCTCGTCGGCCAGCGATGCGAGTTGGGCCGCCTCGGCGAGCTCGGCCTCTGTGACGCCCGGCATCGGGACGAACTCGGTCGCCTGCCGGTTGCCGAGAGTGATCGTTCCTGTCTTGTCGAGCAGCAGGACATCGACGTCGCCGGAGGCCTCGACTGCTCGCCCCGAGAGCGCGAGCACGTTGCGGCGAACAAGTCGGTCCATCCCGGCAATCCCGATCGCGGAAAGCAGCGCGCCGATCGTCGTCGGAATCAACGCGACCAGTAGGGCGATCAGGGTGGTCGTGGAGACGTCGGTGCCGGCGAATCCGGCGAGCGGACGCAGGCTCACGACGACGATCACGAAGATCGCGGTCATCCCGACCAGCAGAATCCCCAGCGCCACCTCATTGGGGGTCTTGCGTCGCTCGGCACCCTCGACAAGAGCGATCATGCGGTCGATGAATGTCTTGCCTGGCTCCTCCGTGATCTCCACGACGATCCGGTCGGAAAGCACGCGCGTGCCCCCGGTCACCGCGCTGCGGTCTCCTCCGGCTTCGCGGATCACCGGGGCCGACTCACCGGTGATCGCCGACTCATCGACCGATGCGATGCCCTCGATCACCGTGCCGTCGCCCGGAATCATTTCACCTGCTTCGACCACAACGATGTCGCCGATCGTCAATTCGCCCGCCGGCTTCTGACCGCCGTCTGCAAGTCTCGCGATCGTGTCGCTGCGCATCGAGCGCAGCGTGTCCGCCTGGGCCTTGCCGCGACCCTCGGCAAGCGCTTCGGCGAGATTCGCGAAGAGCACGGTCAGCCAGAGCCAGAGCGCGACGGTCAACGTGAACCATGCGGGGTCGCCGTCCTCGCCGGTGCTGCCAAGGACTTGGGCGAACCACACGAAGCTGGTGATCAAGGCGCAGATTTCGACGATGAACATGACTGGGTTCGCAATCTGGATGCGCGGATCGAGTTTCGAGAAACTCGCGGTGATCGCCGGCCCAAAGATGTCCGGAGCAAAGATCGAGCTGCTCGCCCGGCGGTTCATCGCGCCACCTCCTGCTCGATCGAGAGGTTGAGTTTGAGTACGTTGACGCCGGGTTCGCCAAGCACCCCGAGGAACCGGCCGTCGGTGGCGGCGGAGATCAGACTGGACATCCGGGCGGCGCTGATCCCGCGAACTCGCGAGACCCGGTTGGCCTGGATCTCCGCGTTCTGCAGCGAGATGTGGGGATCGACGCCGGAGGCCGATCCGGTTGCGGCGTCGACCGGAATCGTCGCGAGCGTCAGTCCGGGTGAGTACCTGCGCTCTCGCGCGATGTAGCTGCGCGCGTTGGCGGCGATCAGATCGCGGGTCTCAAGGTTGTTTGGCCCGGCGTTGTTGAACGCCGTCTGGGCGGGGGCGTAGTCGGTTTGCGAGGGGCGCGGTTGGAAGTAGCCCTTGCCCGCGAACGGCTGCGCGATCAGGCGTGAACCGATTGTTCGACCTTCGTGCTCGACCATCGACCCGCGTGCCGCGCTCGGAAAGAGAAGCTGCGCGGCGCCGGTGACGACGAGTGGGTACGCGATGCCGAGGATCACCGTGAAGAGCAGCACCGCCAATAGCGAGGTAATCAGGTCTTTGCGCATCGGTACTAGAACAGTTGGTCGGTCAGGCCCTCCGAGAGCGGCCCGAGTAGAAGGGCGGGGAAAAAGGTCAGCGCGCCGACCAGCACGACGATGCCGATCAGGAGGACCACAAAGGTGGCCGAATCGGTCCGCAGGGTTCCAAGCCCGGCAGGTGCGACCCTTTTCTGGGCAAGCGATCCGGCCAGGGCCAGCACCAGCAGGATCGGGATGAAGCGCACGAAGATCATCGACGCGCCGCCCAACAGATCGGCGAAGGTGATGCCGAATGCGCCGGCATTGCCGGGTTGCGGCTGGACGAAACCGGTGTAGCCGGCGAACGCGGAACCGTTGTTGTTGCCTTGCGAGAGGTAGGCGTAGAGCGTTTCCGAGAATCCCTGCGGCCCGTCGGACGAGAGCGACGGTTCCCCGTACTTGGAGCCTGCGGCGAGGGCCGTGGTCGCGAGCACCGCGAGCGGCATGTAGAGCGCCCCGAGCGTCGCGAGCTTGATCTCGCGCGCTTCGATCTTCTTTCCGAGGTACTCCGGCGTTCGGCCGACCATCAGCCCGCCGATGAAGACGGCGAGGATGACAAACAGCAGCATTCCGTAGAGACCAGATCCGACCCCGCCGAAGATGACTTCGCTTGTGCCCATGCTCGCCATCGGAATCGCGGCGCCGATCCCGCTGAAGGACGCGAGCGCGGAGTTCACAGCGCCGCACGAGGTGACGGTCGTGACGGCATTGAAAAGCGAGCTTCCTCCGATTCCGAAGCGCTGCTCCTTGTCGAGCATGTTGCCGCCGCCAGACCCGGGCGCGCTCTGCCCGCTCAGCCCGGCAGCGGCCATCGCCGGCGTCGGCTGCGACTCCGCCGAGTACACAACAGCTACCGCCCCGACGAACAGCACGCCCATCGCGGCGAGCAGCGCCCATCCTTGCCGCCGGTTGCCAACCATGCGACCGAACGTGTACGTCAGCGAGGCCGGAATCGAGAGCACGAGCAGAATCTCGAGGAAGTTCGTCAACCCGTTGGGGTTCTCAAACGGCATCGCCGAGTTGACATTGAAGAATCCACCACCGTTGGTTCCGAGCTCCTTGATCGCCTCTTGCGAGGCGACGGGGCCGAAGGCGAAGTTCTGAACTGACCCAGCGAGACCGGTGATCCGCGAGTAGTCGCCAAAGCTTTGGATCACGCCCTGCGAGACCAGCACGAGCGCCGCGACGAACGCGATCGGAAGCAGCACATAGAGCGTTGCGCGGGTGAGGTCCTGCCAGAAGTTCCCGAGCGTCTTGCCGCTGCGTCGTGCGATCCCGCGGATAACGGCGATCACCACGGCGATCCCGACTGCGGCGCTGACGAAGTTCTGCACCGCCAGGCCGGCCATCTGCGAGAGGTAGGACATCGTCGTTTCGCCGCCGTAGTACTGCCAGTTTGTGTTCGTGACAAATGACGAGGCCGTGTTGAACGTGAGGTCCCACGGCGGGGCGTCAAAGCCCTCGGGATTCAGTGGGAGCAATCCCTGCAGGCGCAGGAGCGCGTAGAGCGCAAGCCAGCTCGCCAGCGAAAAGAGGATCACGCTCTGCGCGTACTGCTTCCAATCCTGTTCACGCTCGGGGGCGACGCGCATCACTCGGTAGAGGAACTTCTCAACTGGACCGATCACGGGCGCGAGGGCCACACGTTCGCCGGTAAAGACTCGCGCCATGTATCCACCCAGCAGCGGCACGATTGCGAGCAGAACCGCGATCAGGAGGCCGAACTGGAGGAGATCCGCGGTGCTCATATGCGATCGATTCCCTCGATCGCAGCGAGTAGGCCGAGAAACAGAATCAGCGCCAGAATGACCGCGATCACGTCCATGCAGCGAACGTAGAACTGCGCGTATGTCGCTCGCGTGCCGATTCAGCGCGCGCGCATAACGATTTCGTTACGGCAACGCGATCAGCCGACGAATCGGTAGCCGACGCCGGGATCGGTGCGTATGTAGCGCGGTCCGCCCTCGGGTTCGATCTTGGCGCGCAGGCGCGCGACATGCGTGCGCAGCACCTGCGTGTCGAACTCGTACTCCGGTCCCCAGACTTCGACTAGGAGGGCGCGGGCGGTCATCAGCCTGCCGCGATTGCGCGCGAGCGTTCGCAACAGGTCGTACTCAATCGGGGTCAAATGGACGTCGGCGCCGTCGCGCTCGACGACCCGCGCCGCGAGATCGATCCGCAGGCCGTCGGCCTCGATCACCGGTTCCTCGGCGCTCGTGTCGGCCCTGCGTAGTGCCGCGGTCAGGCGTGCCACAAGCTCGCGCGGTCCGAACGGCTTGGTGACATAGTCGTCTGCGCCGGCTTCCAGCGCGCGGACCTTTTGGTCTTCGTCATCGACCGCCGAGAGCACGATGATCGGGATCGAGCTCCACTCGCGCAGCTGCCGGCAGACCTCGACCCCGTCTTGGTCTGGCAGCACGAGATCCACGATCGCGGCGTCGGGCGGCCGCACCGATGCGGCGTCGAGCGCTTCTTGGGCGGTCGCCACGGCGGTGACGTCAAACGCGGCGTCGCGCAGGATCACCTTCAGCGCGCGCAGGATCTGCGGCTCGTCGTCGCAGACGAGGATTCGCGTTCCGGCGTTCATGTGGCTGGCTCGGATTCGATTGGCAACTCGATCACGAATGTTGCGCCCTGACCGGGCAGCGATTCTGCGCGTACGTTGCCGTCGTTGGCTTCGACGAAGCCCCGCACGATCGCCAGTCCGAGTCCCGATCCACTGTGCGGGGTGTCGTCGCCCGCGCGGTAGAAAGGCTCAAAGATCCGCTCGAGTTCGGCTGCTGGGATTCCCGGGCCGCGATTGCTCACCCGCACGACGATACGTCCTGTCGACTTGGCCACCTGTACCGACACGGGTGCGCCTTCAGAGTGGCGCAACGAGTTTGAGAGCAGGTTCGCGAAGGCGCGCTCAAGCTGCGCGGCGTCGGCGCGAATCAGCGGGAGCGACCGATCGAAGCTTGCCGAGAAGGCTTCTCGCGGCGCCTCAAGCTGGACGATCGCCTCGCGGATGATCTCCTCGACCGAACACCAGTCGCGCCGCGGCTGGGCGGCCCCGGCCTGGAGGCGTGAGAGGTCGAGCAATTGCGAGACGAGCGTCGAGAGCCGCGCCGCCTCTGAAGTGACTGCGGCCGAGAGGGCCGCGCGGTCTTCGTCATCGAGGCTCGCCGAGCCCAGCGCCTCGCCGGCGGTCGCGATTGCCGTGAGCGGCGAGCGGAGGTCGTGCGAGATCGTGCGCAGGAGCGCGGTTTTCATCTCGTCGCTGCGGCGAACGGCGCGCGACTCGACTACCTCGCCAAACAGCGCTTCACGCGAGAGCGCCGCTGCGAGCAGCGTTTCGACGGCCGGGACGATTCTTGTGCTGACTCTCAGCGCCGTGGCGGGGGAGATCGTTGCCGGCAGGATCAGCGTTGCGATCTGGCCGTCGTCGCCGGAGAGCGCGAACGCGCGGCGGTCGCCATCGCTCGTATGTGTTCCCAGTTCGATCGACGCCGAGGCGACTCCGAGCACCGCAGCGACTCTCTGCGTGACCGTCGGCAGTGCCTCCGCAACGCTTGCCTCGCCGAGCAACAGGCGCGCGGTCTCGGCGCTCAGGTCGGCTTCGCGTCGCCGCTCTTCGGCTTCGAGCGTGCGCCGCCGAGCTTGGTCGGCGATCGCGCTGACGGTGACGGCGACGATCAGGAATGCGAAGAACGCAACGGCATCTTCGCTGCGCGCGATCGTGAAGCGTCCGGTCGGCGCGATGTGGAAGAAGTTGAACGCCAGGCCGCTCAGCAGCGCCGTCAGGATCCCCAGGCGCGCGCCCCAGAACGACGCCACCAACAACACGCCAAGCAGGTAGAGAATGCCGGCCGAAATCGGCGGTGCCACGGTCTTGATCGGGTAGATGACCGCGGTGATCGCCGCAGTGATCAGAACGGCAGCGCCGACGCCGGCTAGCCAGCTGCTCGAAAGGGATCGCGCCGTAACTTTCTCGGAGGTTCGCGCCACTTCGCGAGCGTATACCTGCGGCAGGTGACGCGGTCAGCGCAGTGCTGTTAGGTTGGCCGGATGATCACTTCTCTTGACTTCGTCGGCGTTGCTTCGACCGACCCCGACCGCACGATGGCCTTCTACGTCGACACGCTCGGCCTGAGGAAGGACGACAAGTCCGACTACGAGTTCTGGGCGGGCGAGACTTGTTTTGCGGTCTGGGAACCCTCGCGGATGGGCATGGAGTTTGTGCCTCAGCGCAACGCGCATCCCGCATTCCACGTGGAGGATGTCGAGGCTGCGCGCGCAGAACTTGAGGCCAAGGGCGTCGAGTTTTTCGGTGAGACCTTTGACACCGGCGTCTGCAAGATGGCGTTTCTGCGCGACCCCGACGGCAACGACTTGATGCTGCACAGCCGCTACGCGCCGCGCTAGGTCGTGATCGATCACGTCAGCTTCAGCGTCACGCCGGCGCATGCCGAGGCCTGCGCGGGTTTCTATGAGGTGCTGGGCTTTGCGCGCGTCGAGCCGCCGGCCGACCTTGGCGAGCGGTCGATCTGGCTCACACGTGGGGACAGTTCGATCCACCTGATGTTTCGCGATCGCGACGGGGCGGACGTGGCCGAATCTGGGCCGGCGGGCGCGGGCCATGTGGCGCTGGTCATCGAGTCGTACGCCGCGACGCTCGGCGCGCTGCAGGCGGCCGGGGTAGAAGTCGATCCGCGCAGTGAGTACTGGGGCGCGCCGCGCTGTTACGTGCGTGATCCGGCGGGCAATCGGGTTGAGCTGATGGCCGCGCCGCCGGTCTGAGCTACTGGCGGCTACCGAAGCCGAGCTCGTTGAGCGCAGCTGGATCGATCGTGATCTCGAGCGCCGCGGTGTTGGCTTCGAGGTGCTCTGGATTGCGCGTGCCGGGGATCGGGACGATCACCGGCGAACGCGCGAGCATCGCGGCGAGCACGGCTTGCGTGCGGGTGATACCAAGACGTTCCGCAAGCTTCTGCGCGCGCGCCGCGCCGCGCAGCGGAAAGTACGGGACAAAAGCGATCGCGTTGCGCTCGCAGTAGTCGATCACGTCTTCGTGCTCGGTGTTCTCGCAGTTGTAGACGTTCTGCACCGCGGCGATCGGGGTGAGTTTGCGGACGCGATCAATCTGATCGAGCGTGACGTTCGAGAGGCCGATGTGCTTCACGCGCCCGTCTTGGCGGGCGCTGACAATTGGATCGACGGACTGCTCGATCGGGATCTGCGAGTCGGGCCGGTGTAGGTAGTAGAGGTCGATCGTGTCTCTTTGCAGGCGCTTGCGGCTGGCGTCGATCGCGGCGGCGATCTTCTCGGGCGCTGCGCCGTGGTAGCCGCCTTTGGTTGCGACATGAACGCGCGGATCGTGTGCGATCGTCTCGCCGATCACGCGCTCGCTGACCCCGCCGGTGTAGATGTCGGCGGTGTCGATGAAGTTGACGCCGTGGTCGGGCGCGGCGGCGAGGATCGCCCGCGACTCGGCGTCGTTGTCGATCCGGTTTGTGCCCAGGCCGATCCGGTTGATCTCTATGTCGCCGCCGAGGTTGAAAGTGCGCATGGACGTATTCAATCGCGCAGAAGGGTCCACCGCATACCTAAGCCAAAAATCTTCCATGAGGCGACCCC
>CAZRAA010000082.1:0-7610 GCA_964597975.1 uncultured Thermoleophilaceae bacterium
TCCCGCGCGGACCGATCCACCCGGCGGGACGTCGGATCGGGAATGCCGATCCGACTAATTAAACAGGCGCGCACGGCAGGATTCGAACCTGCGACTTCTGCCTCCGGAGGGCAGCGCTCTATCCACTGAGCTACGTGCGCCAGCCGCGCGTCAGCCTACCAGCGAGTGCTGCTGTCCGCCGTCCTCTTCAGAGGCGTTGATCGGCGGAATCGCCTGCGACTTGCGGCGCTTGCGGCGGCGGGCGCCGAAGTGCTCCTGACGGCGCTTCTGCTGCTCTTCGACGTGGCCATCGCGGATCATCAGAACCTCGACGATCGAGTCGAAGAAGACGTCAAGCAGCTCTGGATCAAAGTGCGTGCCGCGGCCTTCGGACATGATCGCCAGCGCGCGCTCGACCGTCATCGCCGGGCGGTAGACGCGGTCGCTGGTCAGCGCGTCGAAGACATCGGCGATTGCGGCCATCCGTCCCTCGATCGGAATCTCGCCACCCATCAGGCCGTTCGGGTATCCGCCGCCGTCCCAGTGTTCGTGGTGGCTCAGCGCGATCCGCGCGGCCAGGTCGAGCAGCGGGCTGTCGGACCCGGCAAGGATCTCGTGACCGATCTCGGCGTGCTTCTCCATCTCAGTGCGCTCTTCCGGCGTCAGGGCGCCGGGCTTGAGCAAGATTGCGTCGGGGATCGCGATCTTGCCGACATCGTGAAGTGGCGCGGCGATCCGCAGGAGTTCGCATCGAGCCTCATCCCAACCGATCTTGTTGGCCAGTAGGGCGCAGTAGCGGCCCATTCTTTCGATGTGGTCGCCGGTCTCCTGGTCACGCGTCTCGACGGCAATCGAGAGGCGCATGATCGTCTCCTCCTGGGAAAGGGCGAGCGCCGTCTCCGAGCGTTCGAGGTCGGCGATCGTCTCGCGCAGGCGCTGCTCGATCTGAGCGCGTTCGACGAGGTTGTCGTTGAGGTCGGCGGCCCGGCGGCGCAGCTCGTTGTTGGTGTAGGAGAGCTGGCGTGTGGTTCTGCGCAGCACGGGCATAAGTGCCAGGAAGAGCAGTACGAGGATGAGCAGGATCGCGCCCGCCATCGGCAAGGCTTGGCTGCGGAGTGCGCTCGTGGCCTGTGCATACGAGCGGTAGGCAACAAGCACTCCGGTCGGGCGTTTTGCGCCGGGATAGATGACTGGCGCAAACGTCCCGATTGCCTTGACGTCCTTCTCCGAAAAGGTGTCACGCACCTCAGTTATGTCAGAGACCGTCTTGCCGGCGAGCGCCGCGCGAACCTTCGCAAGATCGGCGCCACTGGCGTCACCCTGGTCAGGATTGGTGGCAAACAGGGCGCGGCCGTTCCTGTCGTAGAGCCGCACGTCGATTCCTCCGAGGGAGCCGAGATTCGCGCCGACGATCTTGTCGGCGTTCGCAAGAAGCGTCCCGGCGAGCGGCTTGTCCCAGCCGTTCTCCGGCACGAGAGTCGGGACGACCACCGTCGCGGCCATCGCGGTCTGGTCCGCCGTGTACTGCTTGGCGTTGTCCTCGACGTTGTGGCGTACGAAGTAAAGGATTATCGCCGCGGCGAGAATCAGGGCCAGGCCCATGTAGATGGCGAAGGCACGCATGACGCGTGGTGGCCGGGCTTCCCTGCCCGCCAGTCCGAGTTCGAAGTTCCCCCTCGGCACGCGTTGCGAATCGCGTCCGTGCGAATGCATAAGAGAAGTTTCGGGCAGATTCAGCGGTGCCTTGAGCGAAAGTACGACGCAGAATTGGGTATTTTCGCGGGCGGTAGAGTCCCGCCGGTGAACCTCTCGGTCGTATTTGTCGGCACCGCCGGATCGACCCCGACGCCGCGCCGGGGTCTCGCTTCGCTGCTGATTCGCCGCGGCGGCGACCAGCTGCTGTTCGACTGCGGAGAAGGCACTCAGCGCCAGCTGATCCGCTCAGTGGGCCTGGCGGACCTGGAGCATGTGTTCCTTACGCACTACCACGCGGACCACATCCTCGGTATCCCCGGAATGCTCAAGACGTTCGCGCTGCGCGGCCGCGAAGTGCCGATGACGATCTACGGACCGCCGGGACTCGAACGGCTGATGGGCGAATTCTCTTCGCTGATCGGCCGGCTTCCGTTTGACTGTGACCTGTATGAGCTGGCGCCCGGTGAGGAGCTCGGCTTCAAGGGCTTTCGGGTCGCCGGCTTCGAGGTCGATCACCGATCACGCGCGTACGGCTACGCCCTGATCGAGCACGATCGACCCGGCTTCTTTGATGAGGCCAGGGCACGGGAACTCGGCGTGGATCCTGGACCCGACTTCGGCGTGCTCCAGCGCGGTGGCGAAGTCACGACCGCTGATGGAGTGCTGGTTTCCTCCGAGCAAGTGGTGGGCGATGCCCGCCGCGGCCGCCGCGTGGTCTACACCGGCGACACCGCTCCCTGCGCGGCCACGATCGAGGCAGCGCGAGGCGCGGACGTTCTGATCCACGAGGCGACCTTCGGCGACGACGAGGAGGCGCGAGCGCGTGAGACTGCGCACAGCACGGCGCGCCAGGCCGCGGAGGTCGCGCGCGCCGCAGCGGTCGATCTGCTCTGCCTGACCCACGTCTCCGGGCGTTATTTCGGCAAAGAGTTGCGCGCGGAAGCGCGAGAGGTGTTCAATAACACCGAGCTGCCGCGCGATTTCGATGTCGTCGAGGTGCCGTTTCCCGAGCGTGGAGCGCCCTATTTGCAGAAAGATTCGCCGGCGGCCTAGAACACGCCCGCTGCGCCGCGTGTTAGTCTGGCCTGGCAGCAATCAACTGCCCTTTAACTCTGGTCCAGCGAGGCCAAGAAGGAGCCAGATTTGTCCGAGTCCGCAAAGGTCGTGTTCGACCGTGCCGATCTGTCGCGCACGATCGTCCGCATCGCGCATGAGATCGTCGAGAAGAACGGCGATCGCCCCTTTGCGATTGTCGGCATCCACCGCAGGGGCGTCCCCGTAGCCAGGCGGATTGCCGCGCAGATTGCCGACTTTGACGGTCGCAGCGTCCCCGTCGGCGAACTTGACATCTCGTTCTATCGCGACGACATCGGGCAGCCACGCCCGAGCCAGCCCGTCGTGCACAGCTCCAGCCTCGACTTCGGCGTCGATGACCACGTGATCGTGCTCGTCGACGATGTGCTCTACACCGGGCGCACGGTCCGCGCGGCGATCGACGCGCTGTTCGACTTCGGCCGACCGCCGGCCGTTCAGCTCGCAGTGCTTGCCGACCGTGGACACCGCGAATTGCCGATCCGCCCGGACTTCGTGGGAAAGAACCTGCCGACCAGCAGCGACGAACGCGTCAACGTCCGTGTCGAAGAAATCGACGAAATCGACGAGATCGCGATCGTGCCAAACTCGAAAGTGGGGGCCGCCTGATGCGCAACCTGATCGGAATCGCCGATCTCTCGCGCGAGCAGATCGAACGGCTGCTCGACCGCGCCGAGAGCCTCGCCCAGCTCTCTGAGCGCGAGAACAAAAAGCTGCCCACGCTCTCCGGGCGAACGATCGTCAATCTCTTCTTCGAAAACTCGACCCGCACACGCTCCTCCTTCGATCTTGCCGCCAAGCGCCTCTCGGCCGACACGGTGACAATTCAGGCGAGCAGCTCGAGCGTCGAGAAGGGGGAATCCCTGCGTGACACCGTGCAGACGCTCTCCGCCTACAAGCCCTCGGCGATCGTCGTGCGCAGCGCCAGCGTCGGCGCGCCGGGCATGATTAGGCGGTGGACCGACGCGGCGGTGATCAACGCAGGCGACGGCAAGCACGAGCATCCGACTCAGGCGCTGCTCGACGCATACACGCTGCGCACCCGGCTCGGCGCGCTCGACGGCCGAAACGTCTGGATCATTGGGGACGTCTTGCACAGTCGCGTTGCCCGCTCGAACATTCTGGCGCTCACCAAGCTGGGCGCGAACGTGACAGTCTGCGGACCACCGACCTTGATCCCGCGGGAGATCGAGGCGCTCGGATGCGCCGTATCGTTCACGCTCGACGGCTCTGACACCGCCGACGTGCTCTATGTGCTGCGGATGCAGAACGAGCGGATGCGGCCGGCCGGCGAGGGCGGCCAGAGTTTCATCCCGTCGGTCCGCGAGTACGCGCGGTACTACCAGATCAATGGCAAGCGCCTGGGCGCGGATCAGCTCTTGATGCACCCGGGGCCGGTCAACCGAGGCGTGGAGCTTTCACCTGATGTGGTCGACGCTCCGCAATCGCTGATCACCCAGCAAGTCGCATCCGGCGTCGCGGTGCGCATGGCGGTGTTTTATGAACTGCTGGCGGGCGGCGGCGCCGACGGCGGCGTCGAGTCGCGCGAGCCGGAAACCGCCGAGGCGCGCGCAGCTGGACCAGAGGGGATCGTCCGATGAGCCGGCCTGAACTCAAGCTGATCGAGCCCCTGCCGCCCGAACCGATCGGACCGCCGGCTGACGAATGCCTGAGCTTTCGCGGCGGCACGCCGGCCGAACTGCTGATTCGCGGCGCGCACGTGCTCGATCCCGTCGCCGGCGTCGATGAAGTGCTCGACATTCTGGTGCGCGGTGGCGAGATCGCAGAACTCGGCAAATCGATCAGCGCGCCTGAGGGTTGCGAGGTGATCGAAGCCGCGGGGATGCACGTCTTTCCGGGTTTCGTGGATCCGCACGTCCACCTGAGGACGCCGGGCTTTGAGTACAAGGAGAACCTCGAGTCGGGTACGCGCGCTGCGGCTGCCGGCGGCTTCACCGCGGTGATCGCGATGGCCAACACGAACCCGCCGGTCGACAGCGCGGCGGCGATTCAATCGCTGCGCACGCGCGCAGAGGAAGACGCGCAGATTCCGGTGGCGTTCTCGGCGACCGTGACAAAGGCGATGGCGGGCGTCGAGCTCTCTGAGATGGCCGAGCTCGCGGAGGCTGGGGCGATCTGCTTCACCGACGACGGCTTGCCGATCGCCGACGCCGGATTGATGCGCCAGGCGCTGCAGTATCAACGCCTCGCCGGCCGGCCGATCGCCCTGCACGAAGAGGATCCACAGCTCACCCGTGGCGGCGTGATGAACGAAGGCGCCGTCAGCGCGCGTTTGGGTCTCGCTGGATACCCGGGCGTCGCCGAAAGCACGATGATCGCGCGGGACGCGCTGATCGCCGAGTACGAAGACGGGCGCATCCACGTCCAGCACCTCTCCTGCGTCGGTTCGATCGAGGCGGTCGCGGCCGCGAAGGAACGCGGCGTGAAGATCACCGCCGAGGTGACGCCGCACCACCTGGTCCTGACCGACGAGGCGATCGGCGAGGGAACGGACGCGAACTTCAAGATGAACCCGCCGCTGCGCACAGAGGATGACCGCCAGGCGCTGATCGAGGCGCTCAAGAGCGGGGTGGTTGACATCGTCGCCACCGACCACGCCCCGCACGCCGCGCACGAGAAGGAAGTTCCCTTTGAGCAGGCGGCGATGGGCGTGACGGGTCTTGAGACCTCGTTTCCGGTCGTCTACAGCCAGCTCGTTCGACCCGGGGTCCTGAAGCTCTCGACGCTCGTCGATCGCCTCGGCCGCGGCGCAGATCTGTTTGACCTGACCAGGCCGCAAGTAGCAGTCGGCAATCCGGCGAACCTCTGCTTGGTCGACCTTGAAGCCACTTGGACGGTTGGTGAAGAGGGTTACGCCAGTCGATCTGAGAACAGCTGTTTCGCCGGGATGGAATTGCACGGTCGGGTGCTCGCAACGATCGCCGCCGGTGTGGTTGCGCATCGCGCTCGCAGCCTCACGGTTCAGGAGGTGGCGCGATGAGAGCCCGCAGGCCGGCCTACCTCCTGCTCGAAGATGGTTCGCGTTTTGACGGCTTCTCTGCCGGAGCAGATCCTGAGGCGCTCGGCGAGGTCGTCTTCAACACCTCGATGGCCGGTTACCAAGAGGCTCTGACTGACCCGAGCTATCGCGGGCAGATCATCGTCTACACGTACCCGATGGTCGGAAACTACGGCGTCTCCGAGGCATTCATGGAATCTTCGGCGCCGCACGCGCGGGCCGTCGTGATGCGCGAGATCGCGCCGGCAGGCACCCCGGACCGTCAGGGCGAGTGGGAGTCCTGGCTGGCCGAGCAAGGCGTGCCCGGCATAACCGGCGTGAACACGCGCGCGCTGGTGCGCCACATTCGCGACAAGGGGGCGATGCGCGGTGGGATCTTTGCCGCCGATACCCCGGAGCCGCAGGCCAGGGAGCGGATCGCGGCCGAGCCGAGCATGCGCGGCGCGGACTTTGCGCGCGAGGTGACGCCGGGCGAGCCCGTGATTCTCGGCGACGGCACATCGGCGCACGTCGTGGCGATCGACACCGGCATCAAACGATCGATCGTCGACAACTTCGTCGCACGCGGCGTGAAGATCGAGCTGCACCCTTGCGACACCCCGGCGGAGGCGCTGATCGAGCGCAACCCCGACTTCTTTTTTCTGGCCAACGGACCTGGCGATCCCGCGGCGCTTGACTATGTGGTCGAGAACGTCCGCAAGCTGATCGGCGTCAAACCGGTCTTCGGGATTTGTCTTGGCCACCAACTACTTTGCCGGGCGGTCGGGCTTGACACCTACAAACTCCCGTTCGGCCATCGCGGGGCAAATCATCCGGTCAAGGACCTCGCGACCGGGAAGATCGACATCACTTCGCAGAACCACGGGTTTGCCGTCCAGACCCCGGACGGCTCGGGGACGATCGACGTCGACGAGCCGGTGCGCTGGGAGACCGACTTCGGCGCCGCCGAGCTCTCCCACATCAACCTCTATGACCGCACGGTCGAAGGGCTGGTTCTCAAAGACGTGACTGGCGCAACTGTTCAGTACCACCCGGAGGCCGGGCCCGGCCCGCACGATGCGCGCTACCTCTTCGATCGCTTCCTGGAGCTGGCCGGCTGATGCCGCGGCGTGACGACATCAAGAAGATCTGCATCCTCGGATCTGGTCCGATAATCATCGGCCAGGCCGCCGAGTTCGACTATTCGGGAGTGCAGGCCTGCCGCGTGCTGCAGGACGAGGGCTACGAGGTCGTGCTGATCAACAGCAACCCGGCGACGATCATGACCGACCCGGAATTTGCCGCGCGCACGTACATCGAGCCGCTAACCACCCGGTCCGTGACGGCAGTACTCGAGAAAGAGCGCCCAGACGCGCTGCTCGCGACGCTCGGCGGCGGCACCGCTCTGAACCTCGCACGCGACCTGACGGAGACCGGCGTGCTCGACCGGCTCGGAATCGAAATGATCGGCGCCAACTACGAGTCGATGCGCAAGGCCGAGGAGCGCGAGCTTTTCCGTGAGGTCGTCCATTCGATCGGGCTCAAGTGCGCCGGCTCGGTTGTCGTGCATGACAGCACGGGCGACGGCCGCGTGCCGGAAGAAGAGATCGAGCGGGTGATCGATGCGGTCGGAATTCCGGCGATTATCCGCCCCGGCTACACGATGGGCGGCTTCGGTGGCGGCATCGCGCGCTCGCGCGATGAGCTCGAGACGATGCTTGCGGCCGCGCTCGCCGCCAGCCCGATCGGCGAAACGCTGGTCGAGCAGTCGCTGCTCGGCTGGGGCGAGTTCGAGCTTGAGGTGATGCGCGACAAGAACGACAACGTCGTGATCATCGCCTCGATC
>CAZRAA010000083.1:0-7456 GCA_964597975.1 uncultured Thermoleophilaceae bacterium
AAGGAAGAGAACACGTATCCGATGATTCCGGCCGGACAGGCCGCAAGGGACATGGTGGGCTGAGAACATGGGCGATCCAGGAACCAAAGAAGTCTTCAGCCTCTCCGACCTGCAGGCCACGGGCACACGCCTGATGGGCCGCAAGCACATCCTCTCGATTCTCGTTGAGAACGAGCCGGGAGTGCTGGCACGAATCAGCGGGCTCTTCGCGCGTCGCGGCTACAACATCAACACGCTCGCCGTCGGCCCGACCGACGACGAGAAGATCTCCCGCATCACGATGACGATCGACGGCGCAGAGCACCCGATCGATCAGGTCACCAAGCAGCTCCACAAGCTCGTTCATGTGCTGAAGATCCGCGACCTTGAGCCGGACGAAACCGTCGCCCGGGAGCTCGCGCTCTTCAAGGTCGACGCCGACGCCCACACGCGCTCGGAGCTGACGCAGCTATCCGAGATCTTCCACGGCCGGGTGGTCGACGTAGCCCGCCGATCGGTGACGATCGAAGTCACGGGTTCTGAAGAGAAGATCGAGGCGTTCGAGTCGCTGGTCCGTCCTTTCGGACTGATCGAGATGGTCCGCACCGGTGAGATCGCCGTGCAACGCGGGCGCCACGAGACCTGATCTGCGCGTAACGGATATGGCCTTCTGGGGAAAAGCGCGGCGGGCTAGCGGCCCGCCCGCGTCCCCCGAGGTCGGCTTTGGCGCCTCCGCGTACGCGCGATTGGCTGAGCGGATCGAGCGGGCGACCGAACTTGCCGACGCGCGCGGCGTGCCGGTGATTGCGTCCGTCACCGTGCCTCTGAGTCCGGCGGTCGAACCGATCACCTGCGTCGAGGTAGCGGCGAGATCCGGAGGCCACTGGAGCGTCTTCGCGCAGCCGGCCCGCGACGACTTCTCGCTCGCGACGATTGACGTAGCGCACCAAATCGATACCAGCTCTTCGTCGCGCTTTGAAACGATCGCACGTGCCGCCGGCCAGGCGCTCGACGGCGTGCTCGCAGACGACCTCTTCGACGACCCCACGGCTCCGCCGGGCGCGGGTGTCGTTTGGACTGGCGGCTTCGCCTTTCTCGCGGCCGAGAGTTATGCCGATACCTGGCGAGACTTTGGCGCCGCGCAGTTCGTGTTGCCGAGGGCGTCGATCGTGCGCAGGGGCGGCGACCAACCTCAAGCCCGACTGACGCTCAACGTCGCCGCGCGACCGGGCGCAATTCTCGCCGACGAACTCGCACAGATCGAGCAGGTTGTCGATCAGCTGGAGTTGGACGAGCCGGCAGCGACGCGGGCTTTCGTGCCGAGAACTGGGGAGGCCGCCATCACCAGCGTCGCCGCTCCAGAGCACTTTGAACGGGCCGTCGAGCAGGCCGCCGAGGAGATCCGCGCCGGCGCTTATGAGAAGGTTGTGCTCGCGAGAGAGATTGTGCTCAGGCGAGAACGGTCGATCGATCCGTTCAACGCGGTCCGCGGTCTTACCGCGCGCTTTCCCGAGTGCACGACGTTCGCCGTGTCAGAAGGATCGACAACGTTCCTCGGCGCTTCACCGGAGCTGCTCGTGCGCCGCGAGGGTCGCAGGGCGTCGACCATGGCGCTGGCCGGATCGATGCGCCGAGGCGCCGATCCAGAGACCGACGCGCATCTCAGCTCGCAACTGATGACCAGTGGCAAGAATCGCAGCGAGCACGACATCGTGGTCAAGCGGATCGAGAAGGTGCTCGGGCGCTTCTCTGCTTGGGTCGCCGCACCAGAGTCCCCGGAGGTCGTGAAGATGAAGAACATTCAGCATCTCGCAACCCCAATCCGGGCCCAGTTGACGGAGCCGCGCCCGGTGATCGAGCTCGCCGGCGCACTTCACCCGACGCCGGCCGTGGGGGGAGAGCCCTGGGATGCCACGCGCGATCGGATCCGCGCGCTCGAGGGCTTCGACCGCGGTTGGTACACCGGCGCAGTGGGCTGGATGGACCTCTTCGAGGACGGCGAGTTCCACGTCGCCCTGCGCAGCGCGCTGATCGATGGGCCGCAGGCGCGGCTATTCGCCGGCTGCGGGATTGTCGGCGACTCGGATCCTGCTGCCGAGTTGGCCGAGACAGAGACCAAGCTGCAGGCCTTGCTGCCTGTGCTCGAAGTCAGTTAGACATACCCAGCTCAATCAGTGAAAAGCGCCGGTCTCGGTCAACGCCGCCGCAACTGACTCGAGCACGTGGGCGGCGACGCGATCGTGTCCGGCCTTGTTTGCCGCGCGGTCGGTCTTCAGGTGCACAAACCCCGGCTGGGCTGTCGCCTCGGCGAGCGACGCAGAGTCGTGCGGAGCCGCGTATTCCATTTCGTACGCGCGAACCACGGCTTCAATGTCAACGCCGGACGGCGCAGCGATCAACTCCTCGAAATGCGACTGGTGTTCGGCGACCGGCAGGAACGAGAAGATGCCCCCGCCGCTGTTGTCGACGCAGACGATCGTGATCGGGAGTTCGTGGCGCTGGGCGATCGCCAGGGCGCTTGCGTCGTAGAGCAGCGCCAGATCGCCGGTGAAGAGGACGACGCGGTCGCAGTCAAATGGGGCGCGCACACCCAGCGCGGTGCTGACAACACCGTCGATCCCGTTGGTTCCGCGATTGGCGAGATAGCGCAGGTCGTCTCGGCCGACGGGCCCGTAGCTCTCAAGGTCGCGGATCGGCATCGACGACGAGGTGAAGATCGTCGCGCCCGACTCAAGCGACGAGAGCACACGGCGGTAGACGGCCGGCTCGAACGGGAACGGCTCTTCGGCGAGGGCGTGGTCGATCGCTGACTGCGCGGCGCGCTCGATGCCGGTCCACGCGGTGGTCCAGCTCACGTTTGCGATCGGCCCGCTCGCGCGATCGGCGGCCGCAGCAACTGTGGCGAGCGCGTCGCACCGCCAGAACTCTGCGGCGACTCGCGTCGGATCCTCAAGACGCGCGCGGGGATCAATCACGATCTGGCGGCAATCGAGCCCTCCGAGCCACGCGCGAAGTGGCTTGGACGTCGGGGTCTGACCCAGACGAACAATCAGATCAGGCTTCAGGTTCGCGGCCGCCGGCTCAGAGCGGAGGATCAGGTCGTAGGCCGCAATGATCGGTGCGCGCTCGGCCAAGCTCCGCCGGCGCAGCTGTGACAGAGCGTCAGCAAGAACGGGCACACCGGTCTGCGCGGTGAGTTCGGCGATCGCGGCGGCAAGCTCGGGCGTGTGCTGTTCGCCGACGACGAGCACAGGTCGCTTGGAGGTTTCAAGTGCACCGAGGAGGTCCTCGGTCAGCGGAGTGCTCGCCGGGTAGTCCGTCCACGGCGCGCCGCCCGCACGGCCGCTCGCCCCTGCTGAATCGCCCAGATCGCCGAGGTCGGTTTCGATCGGACGAAGCGGCTCACGCAGCGGGAGATTGATGTGCACCGGTCCGGGGTCGGTACCCGTCGCTTCAGCGCAGGCACGCACGGCGTGAGCGCGGAAGTGGCGTAGGGTCTCGCCCGACAGCGGATGATTGCCGGCCTCGAGAAACCACCGCACGGAATCCCCGTAGAGCTTGATCTGATCGATCGACTGACCGGCGCCGATCCCGCGCAGCTCCGGCGGACGATCGGCGGTCAGCACGATCAGCGGAACACCCGCATGATCGGCTTCGATGACCGCGGGATAGAGGTTGGCCGCAGCGGTCCCGGAAGTGCAGGTCACAATCGCCGGCCTGCCCGTGCTCTTCGCAATCCCGAGCGCGAAGAATCCCGCCTGGCGTTCGTCGAGCACGCTCCAGCACTTGAGTTCATCGCGATCGGCGAGCGCGTAGGCGATCGGCGCATTGCGCGAACCTGGGGCGATCACGGCGTGCTCGATCCCGGCACGGATGAATTCGTCGATCATCACGCGCAACGGCGCGAATGTCTCGTTGGTCAACTCCATCTGGAGAGATTGTGACGCGCGCAGATCGATCGTTGCTGCTTGTGCATGGATTTGCGCAGACGCCCGCTTCTTGGCAGGAGGTGCGCGAGCTGCTTCCGGGCGATATCGCGGTGGCTGCCCCCGAGCTTCCCGGCCATGGCAGGACGGGGCTCTCGTTGGGCGAGCCGAGCCCGGAGCTGGCCCGTGCGGTGGTGGCGGGGGCCGCGACCGACCTCGGCGCGCCGGTTGCCGTCTGGGGCTATTCGCAGGGGGCTCGCGTCGCATTCGATCTGGTGCTTGAGCGCCCCGAACTCGTGCGCGCGCTGATCATTGAAAGCGGCGCGCCGGGCATCGCCGACCCGCTCGCCCGCGCAGAGCGCCGCAGCCGGGATTACGCGCTGAGCAAACGCTTGGAGAACGGGACGATCGACGAGTTCGTCGGCTACTGGGAAGCGATCCCCGCGCTTGGCGAGCAGTCGACGGAGGTCCGGGAGAAGCAACGACCGGTGCGACTCGCGCAAGATCCAGCTGCCCTGGCTGCGGCGCTGCGCGGGATGGGGCAGGCTTCGTACGAACCGATGTGGGATCGGCTTGCCGAAATCGTTGTTCCGGTGCTGCTGATCACCGGCGCTGATGACGAGACCTACGACCGGCACGCGGTCGAGATGGCGACGCGGCTTCCCAGCGCGCAGCACGTTCGGATCGAGGGCGCCGGCCACGCTGCGCACATCTCCGACCCCGCGACCACAGTCACCGCCGCAACATCATTTCTCGACTCGATCTAGCCGATCGAGAGATCGACCAGTGCGTCCTCGTCAAGCTCGATCCCGAGCCCGGGCGAGTCGCTGAGCGTCAATGCGCCGTCAGAGACCTCAGGCAGTCCGAAGGCGTAGCTCTCGTCAAACAATGCGCCGGTCGCAAGGCCATTGGCGAGAGTGAAGTCCGAGCGCGCCGCGGCGAAGTGCAGCCCGGCAGCCAGACCGATCGGCCCGTCGAGCGTGCTGGTCACGAAAGTGAGCAATCCGGCTTTGGCAGCGTTGCCGGCCAGGACCGACGCGGCGGTGATTCCGCTGACCTGCGCGAGCTTGATCGCGACTCCGTCGCAGGCGCCGTTGGCGATGTGCAGGTCGAGGTCTTCGACGGTGCGCACTCCCTCGTCTGCGACGATCGGCACCAAGGTGGCGTCTCGCACACGGTGCATCGAGGCAAGGTCATCCGGTGCGACTGGCTGCTCCACGAGCTCGAGTCCGAACTCGGCGAAATGATTGATCTTCTCGATCGCTTCGCTCGTGTACCAGCCGCCGTTGACGTCCAGCCGGAGCATCGTCTGGAACCCGACTTCTTCGCGCAATGCTGCCAGCCGATCGGCGTCAAGGTCAGAAAACCCGACCTTCAGCTTGATCGTGGAGAAGCCGGCCGATACAGCTTCTCGCGCCAGGGCGGCAACGTCGCTTGGATCTTCGGCAGTGATCGTGGCATTGACGGCTACCTGCTCCTGCACGTCAGTCCCGATCAAGTCGGCGACGCGAATCCCTTCACGGCGCGCCAGCAGATCCAGCAGTGCGATGTCGATCGCCGACTCGACAGCCGAGGGAAGCTTGTTTTCGAGCGTCAGCCCACGGTCGAAGATCTCCGCCTCGAGCAGTTGGTCGCGTGCGCTGCTTTCAAAGGCCGCAATCAGGTCGGTCAGCGGGGGCGCGCCGGGATCGGGGTAGGGAGTTATCTCGCCCAGGCCGATCTGGCCTTCCTCGTCGGTCAAGCGGAGCACTCCAAGATCGCGCACGTCCGTGCTGGTCTGGGCCGAATGGAATGGCACGCGGAGGGGCAGGCGTATGGCAAACAGCTCAACCCGGTCGATCTTCATGGGTAGAGCGTAAAACGATTTCGCACGTCAGGTGAGCAGCAGGCCGACGGAGAGCAATACGCAGAAGACCAATTCCAGCCGAGCCGTGTCTCCAAGCGCCTTGTTCAGCGCGGCCCCGTCGGTGCGCTCGCGCACCGTGCGCGCCAGCGACGGCACCAACGGGAAGGCCAGCAGCGCGAGATTGATCCAGGGCGTTAGTCCTGTGACCAGCCAGATCACGGGCACGAGGACGAAGGAGGCGATCAGCGTGAGGCTGTAAACCGTGCGCATCTTCTGGCGGCCCAGTCGAACAGCCAGCGTGTTTTTGCCGGCGCGCCTGTCCGTGTCCATGTCGCGCGTGTTGTTGACCATAAGCACGGCGCAGGCGAGCAGGCCGACCGGGATTGACAGCGCCACGGCCTCCCAAGCGAAGTCGGTAGTCTGGACGAAGTAGGAGCCGGTGACGGCAACGACGCCGAAGAAAAGGAAGACGAACACTTCGCCAAGTCCCACGTAGCCGTACGGACGCGGCCCGCCGGTGTAGAGCACCCCCGCAATGATCGACGCCGCACCGATCAGGATCAGCTCCCAACCGGCTTCGATCACCAGGTAGACGCCGGCGAGCGCCGCGATGCCAAAGGCGATCCACGTGGCGTAGAGCACGTAGCTCGGCGGCACGAGACCGCCGGCGGTCACGCGGACCGGACCCAGGCGATCCTCGGTGTCGGCGCCGCGGCGCGCGTCTGAGTAGTCGTTTGAGAGGTTCGTCCCGATCTGGATGAACAGCGCGCCGACGATCGTCGCCAGCAGCACGAGCGGTTTGAACGTGTCTGCCGGACCGGCCGCAAGGCACGTGCCGACGGCGACCGGCGCGAGCGCTGCCGGCAGCGTGCGGGGCCGAGCCGCCTTGATCCAGACGTCGAGAGCGCCCATGTTGTTAGGGCCGCTTGGGGAACTTGGAGAAGTCCGGCGTGCGCTTCTGCACGTAAGCGTCGCGGCCCTCCTGGGCCTCGTCGCTCATGTAGAAGAGCAGCGTCGCGTCGCCTGCGAGTTGCTGGACGCCGGCCATGCCGTCGGTTGCCGCGTTGAAGGACGCCTTGAGCATCCGCAGCGCAAGCGGCGAGAGCGCCAGCATCTCCTTGCACCACTTGACCGTTTCGTCCTCAAGCTGATCGAGCGGTACAACGGTGTTGACCAGGCCCATGTCGAGCGCCTCTTGTGCGTCGTACTGGCGGCAGAGGAACCAGATCTCCTTGGCCTTCTTCTGACCGACGATCGCGCCGAGGTAGCCGGCGCCGAATCCGCCGTCGAAGGATCCGACCTTCGGGCCGGTCTGGCCGAAGCGCGCGTTGTCGGCTGCGATCGAGAGGTCGCAGACGATGTGCAGCACGTGGCCGCCACCGATCGCGTAGCCAGCGATGCTGGCGACAACCGGCTTTGGGCAGCGGCGGATCTGGATCTGCAGGTCGAGCACGTTGAGGCGGCCCACTCCCTGCTTTGCGACCTCATCGTCGCCGATGTAGCCGTCATCGCCGCGAATGCGCTGATCGCCGCCCGAGCAGAAGGCGTCAGGGCCCTCGCCGGTAAGGACGATCACGCCGACGGAAGTGTCGTTCTGCGCGCGGTTGAAGGCGTCTGAGAGCTCGAAGAGCGTCTGCGGGCGGAAGGCATTGCGCACTTCCGGCCGGTTGATCGTGATCTTCGCGATGCCTTCGTGAAGCTCGTA
>CAZRAA010000084.1:0-7410 GCA_964597975.1 uncultured Thermoleophilaceae bacterium
CGGCGTAGACGATCTCGATCAGCTTCATCACCGGAACGGGCGAGAAGACGTGGAAGCCGACAAAGCGTTCCGGTACGCCAGCCGCCGCGGCGAGCTTGTTGACCGACAGCGACGACGTGGTCGAAGCCAGCACCGCGCCGTCGGCAATCACGCCGGCAAGCTCCGCCAGCAGCGGGTTCTTGACCTCGTAGTCCTCGGCGACGGCCTCAACCACGTAGGTGCGGTCGGCGAGGTCAGCCAACTCAACCGTGTGGGTGATGCGAGCCACGATTTCCTCGGGGTTATCGAGCCGCGAGACGGCCTTGTCGATCGCGGCCTTTGCCTTTTCGACCGACTCCTCGGAGCGCGCACGGATCACGACGTCTCCGCCGGCCGACGCCGACGCGACCGCAAGTCCGGTGGCGATCAGGCCGCTTCCGACGATTCCCAGCTTCTCACTCACGACAAAGTTCCCCTCAAAGGTTGAAAGAATGTGCAACTACAAGTACCGATCGGTTCACTCCGTGCGAATTCAGCGCACAAGCGAGCCGCGAGCGAGAAGGATAGGCAGCCGGAACATGAGTATGCAGTCAGTCGCCAATGGCCGCGAGGTCACGATCGTCGAAGCCGTGCGCACACCGATCGGGCGAGGCCACAAAGAAAAGGGCTACTACAAGGACACGCACCCCAATGAGCTGCTCGGGAGCGTGCAGAAGGCGGCCCTCGAGCGGGCCGGCCTCGACCCGCTGAAGGTCGACAATGTGATGACCGGATGCGTCCAGCAGATCGGCGAGCAGTCACTCAACATCGGCCGCAACGCCTGGCTCCAGGCCGGCCTGCCGATTGACGTGCCGGCGACCACCATGGACCTGCAGTGCGGCTCCTCGCAGCACGCCACCAACCTCGCGGCCAGCCAGATCGCCGCGGGATCCGACGAAGTCGTGCTCGCCTGCGGCGTCGAACACCTGGGCCACGTTCCGATGGGCGTCGGTTTCTCTCCCGAGATTCTCGGCAAGGTCGGCTCGCCGTTCACCGAGGAGCTCTACTCCAAGTACCAGCTCGTCCCGCAGGGCATCAGTTCGGAGATGATCGCTGAGAAGTGGGAGATCCCGCGCAGCGAGCTCGACGAGCTCGCGCTGCGCAGCCAGCAGCTCGCCCAGCAGGCCACCGAAGAGGGCCGCTTCGACCGGGAGATCCTCCCGATGACAGTCGGCACCAACGGCGACTCAGTGACCTACACCACCGACCAGGGTCTGCGCGAGACGACGCTTGAGGGCCTCGCGGGTCTCACGCCGAGCTTCAAGGAGAACGGCGTCACGACTGCCGGCAACTCCAGCCAGATCTCCGATGGCGCCGCCGCCGTCCTGCTGGCGGAGCGCAACAAGGCCGAAGAACTCGGCCTCACACCGCGCGCGAAGATCGTCGATCAGGTGACCGTGGGCGTCGACCCGGTGATCATGCTGACCGGTCCTATCCCTGCCACCAAGAAGATCCTCGAGCGCAACAACATGACGATCGACGACATCGATCTGATTGAGATCAACGAGGCCTTCGCCTCGGTCGTTGCCGCATGGCGCCGCGAAGTCAATCCCGACTGGGACCGCGTCAACCCCAACGGTGGCGCGATCGCGATCGGCCACCCGCTGGGCGGAAGTGGCGCGCGCCTGATCACCACGGCCCTGCACGAACTCGAGCGCGCCGACAAGGAGTGGGCGCTCGTGACGATGTGCTGCGGCGGCGGAATCGGCACCGCAACGCTGATTCAGCGCGTCTGAGCACCGCAGCTCCTGAAATCCCAATTGCAGTTCTAAAGCGCGCGGGCCGGAATTCCGACCCGCGCGCAGAACTGACCTCCCAGTAACTCTGTGATGCCGCCGGCCCGGCGTCACGTGAGACATCTGCAAACGCGTGAAGATCCGTCCAGGGCGATGTTGCCCACGACGAGGGAATCCGCAAGAATCGAAATGGCCACGGGAACTTCAGGAGACCCAATGCCGCAGTACGACGCCCAGTCCCGCATTCAACAAATCGTCTCGGTCGGCGCCGCCTACCAACCGACCCGCGACACGCGCGAGATTCTCGGCTCGCTCTTCGCGATCGGGATGGGCGCGGGCGCGATCGGTGCGGCGCTCTACGCGACGCTCGCTGACCGTTGGACGACGGCGTCAATAGTGCTCGTTGCCGGCACCGCGGCATCCGCGCTCGCCGGCGCGGTGATTCCTTGGGTGCGGATGCGTCGTGAGTGGTTGCTCTCGCTCTACTGGCTCGCGCTGATCGCGATCGTCGGCGCCGTCTACATCTTCGACGTTCCGACGCTGGCCGTTGTGCTGCTCATGCCGATGATGGGTCTGACCTCGTTCTTCTGGGATCACCGGGTGCTCGTCGGCGTGAACCTCTTTGGCGCCGCTCTCGTCTTCGCGCTTCCGGTGATCACCGGCGATGCCCGTGACGCGTCGTCGGCCCTGATCATCACGCTTCCGGCCTTGATCGCGGTCGCGCTGCTCGCCGGCGGACTGGCTGCGCGCTTCAACACGATGCGTCTTGCCGAACGCAGCCGCTACAAGGCGACGATCGAGGCGCTCTCCACCGCGCTGACGGCGCGCGACGGCTACACCGGCTCGCACTCGCAGGAGACGCTCGGGCTGGTCAACGCGATCTGCGAGGAGTTGCGCCTCTCGCCCAGCGCCTGCGAGTACATCGCCGACGTCGCACTGCTGCACGACATCGGGAAGATCGGCATCCCGAACGAGATTCTCCACGAGCCCGGCAAGCTCAGCGACGAGCAGTGGGAAGTAATGAAGCAGCACCCGGTGATCGGCGAGCGGATCGTCGTCACGGTCCCGGGGCTCGAAGAGGTCGCTCGCGCGATCCGGCACGAGCACGAACGCTGGGACGGCGGCGGCTATCCCGACGGGTTGAAGGCGGGCGAGATCCCGCTGGCCAGCCGCATCGTCCTGGTCTGTGACGCCTTCCACGCGATGACCAGCGACCGCCCGTACCGCAGGGCGATGTCGGTCGACGACGCGCGCCTTGAGCTATCGCGAAACGCCGGCACCCAGTTCGATCCGACAGTCGTCGGAGCTCTGCTTCACGTGCTCGACCAGGGCGAGCTGTCCGACGATGAGCGCCGTTCGCGCGTTCCTCAGGCGGCGCTCAGTACACCGACCCAGATGACCGCAGCGGCAGTCTGAGTCTGGCTCTACGCAGAATCGAGGATTTTCGGAAATACCGCGTTTTCGGCTTGTTTTTGCTTGTGACGAATGTCATACTTTGCTCGCCCTGGACAGATGCAGGGCGGGGGCGCGCCAGAAGGATCTGGGGAGATCCGCCAGGCGCTTGATCACCACTGAGGACGATCTTTGACTCCGAACGTCATCGACAATGTTTCGCTCTCCGACGAGAGCTCGCCCGCTTGGCAGGGCCACCGCGCCGCGGCCGAGCTGACCTTCGTCTGGGTCGGCCGGCTCGCCGCCTTCGCGTGGCTTCTTGGCGCGCTGCTCTCGTCGATCTACATCGTCTCGACCGACGACATCTCGGGCGCCTCCGTTGCGATGCTGGGACTTTGCGGCGTTGGCATCGTCGCGGCGCTGGTCGTTCCCTGGAGCCGCGCGGAGCGTTGGTGGGTGCTCCCGATGATCGCCTACGCGACCGGCGTCATCGCGGTCGCGACCGTGGTGCTCGATAAGCCCGGGATCGCCGCTTTCCACCTCTTCCCGCTGCTCTTCCTGGCGTTTTTCTACTGGGGACGCTGGAGCGTGATGATCGCCGGATACGTGGTCTGGAGCACGGTGTTCGTCGCTTCGGAGGTGTTGCGTCCGGGCGAGGTCAACCTTGAGCAGCTGCTCGTGGCGATGCCGACCTACATCGGAACTTCCGCGATGGTCGGCATTCTGGCCAACCGCGTTCGTGGCATCAGCCGCACCGAGCGCAGGCGCTTCAAGGCGACGGTCGAGGCGCTGTGCGCGGCGCTCTCGGCTCGCGACGGCTACACGGGAGAGCATTCGGCCGAAACACTCGAACTCGTCACGTCGGTGACCGACCAGCTCGACTTGCCGGTCGCGGATGTCGACACGATCGCCGACGTCGCCCTGCTTCACGACATCGGCAAGATCGGCATCCCCAACGAAGTGCTTCACGAGCCCGGCAAGCTCAACGAGGCGCAGTGGGAGATCATGAAGCAGCACCCTGTGATCGGCGAGCGCATCGTCGCGCGCATCCCAGGACTTGAGAAGGTCGCCAAGGCGATTCGGCACGAGCACGAGCGTTGGGACGGCAAGGGCTACCCCGACGGGCTTAAAGGCGACGACATTCCGCTGGCCAGCCGCATCGTGTTGGTCTGTGACGCCTTCCACGCGATGACCAGCGACCGGCCGTACCGCGCGGCGATGCCCGTCGAAGAGGCGCGCGCCGAGCTCGTTCGCAATGCCGGCACGCAGTTTGATCCCGTGATCGTCGGCGCGTTGCTCTCGTCGCTGGACATCAGCGAGAACAGCGCCAGCAGGATCGATCCGGCCGCCTCAAAGCTGATCGACGGCAGCTTCGAATCGGCTGCCGCGCTGCAGTCGGTCTGATCAGCCGTTCGTGAGGTGGGGGAGGTCGGACGCCCCGCTCCCGCGCTGACCCTCGACCGCCAGGCGCTCGAGGCGCGCGATCTCGACATCCGCCAGCTGGCGAGCCGGGTCCGACGGGTCGAGCGGAGCGACCAGTCGGCGCAGGCGATTGCGCACGTGCAGAGCGAAGTGCGGAGTCGCGGCTCCGGAGAGCTCGCGTACGTCGTCGACCGTGACGGTGCTCGCGCCGGCGAGCTCTGGCTTCTCGAATTCGCTCACGCGGGCGATCTTACGTCACGGCGTGGGCGCTGCGGCCTTCGGCGCGCCGGTCTCGTCGCTGGCGCCGGTCGCGACCGTGGGAGAGATCACCGCCAGCAGCTTGTCGATCGTCGCCTGCATTCCCGCCGAGATCTGCGCGCTGTCACCGAGTAGCCAGGCGCGATTGGTCACCGCCGTCTGTGGACCGGAGCCCTGGACGTAGGTCGGCTGGATGTCGAGCAGGTACTGACGCAGCTCGCGGTCGACGACCTGGGCGCTGCTGTTGAGCAGCAACGGGCCATAGGCGGCATTGGCGGTGAGCGTGGTGGCGGCCGCGACGTTCATCTCGTTGTGTGAGTTCTGGATCACAACGCCGTGACCGGGGTCGTAGACGCCCCAGCCCCAGCCGGTGGTGGGGTCGGAGAAGACGGCGACGTTGATCGCGTTGTCGGTCGGGTTGTTACCTGAGATGCGGCGAACCTTTCCGTAGCGGCGCAGCAGGACAAGCGTTTGGTCGCTGATCACGCTCTCTGGCCCGACGACGTAGATCGAAGGCTTCTTGTGTGCCGCGATCGCGCGCAGCGTCGCCAGTGGGACGGTGTCCTTGCCGACGAAAAAGACCGGGCTGCCGGTGTTGGCGGCGAGCGGGCCCGCCGGCAGCGCGTAGCGCTTGAAGTTCGGGTCACCGGTCGTGACGATCACCGTCTCTGAGGGTGTGCCTCCGGAGAGGCGGGTCGAGAGCCGATCGACTGCCAGAGCAAGATTCTCGAAGCTGTCGTTGACCAGGTTGACGCGCGGGGTGCGCTCGGGGAGTTCGAGGTTGCCGGCGACGAACGCCTTGGGCTTGAGCGTCTGGCCCGGGATCACGACGCCGATCGGGCTCAGCGCCTCCATCGCGGACTTCGTGACGTCGGGCATGCCGTCGGCGCTCGAGAGCAGCATCGGCGCCGAGACGGGCGGGGCCGAAAGCACACTCATCGCGATCGCAGCGTGCCAGTCCTGCTCGCCGACGACCGTCGCGGCAGTCGGCCGCGTGAACGAGCTGCTCGAGGGATAGGCGGTGATCGCAGCGCCGGCGGCATTTGCTGCCGGGTCGGCGCCGGGGATCCGGATCGTGTTGCGCGTGGTCAGCGCCGGTGAACCGCTACCGCGGGCGAAGTCCTCGACGCTCGACTCGCTCGAAAGCGTGGTCTTCTGCAGGCCGTTGTCGCCCAGCGTGCAGCCGGAGATCGCCAGGGCGGCGATCAGGGCGCAGCCGGCGGCAAGCGCGGGGCGCAGGCGAGGTTCGGCGGAGGGCTTCATGCAACGGGCACGATACTCGCGTAGGGCCTAAGACGCCGCTTGCTTAACCGCTTCCCAACCGCCGAGCAAAACTCCACCGATCGGCGCATTCGCAGATACAATTCCCCGCTGCCGGTTGCAGACGAACGTTCGGTCGCCCGCATCCGCACCCCTCCAAATTTCCCGACAGGAGCAGAAAGTGGAATTCGGTTACACGCCTGAGCAGCTGGAGCTCAAGGAGCGCATTCACAAGTTTGCCGTCGAGCACATGCGCCCGGCCGCCTTGAGGCACGACAAGGAACAGTCCGTGCCGTGGGACGTGATGAAGGAGGCGGCCAAGCAGGGCATTGGCACGCTCGAGTTCATGATGTCGATGGGCACCGACCCACAGGGACAGTTCTCGGTGATCTACGCCGAGGAGATGCACTGGGGCTGCGCGGGCATTGCGCTGTCGATCGCCGGTTCGGGCTTGGCGGCCGCCGGCATCGCCTCGTCTGGCACCGGCGACCAGATCGCCGAGTGGGTGCCCAAGTGCTTTGCGTCTGGTGATGACTTGCACCTGGGCGCGTACGCCGTCACCGAGCCCTCTGCTGGTTCGGATGTGAAGTCGTTGCGCACCACCGCCAAGCTCGAGGGCGACGAGTGGGTGCTCAATGGTTCGAAGGTCTTCATCACCAACGGTGGGATCGCCGACGTCACGGTCGTCGTGGCCACCGTCGACCCGGAGCTCGGAACGCGCGGCCAGGCCTCATTCATCGTGCCCAAGGGCACTCCCGGCATGTCCCAGGGCAAGAAGGAGGACAAGCTCGGTATCCGCGCCTCGCAGACCACCGAGGTGATCCTCGAGAACTGCCGCGTCCCGGCCGAGTACTTGCTGGGCGGAATGGACAAGCTCAACAAGAAGCTCGAGAACGCCCGTAGTGGCAAGAAGGTCGGCGGCGCCAACGCGCTGGCGACGTTTGAGATCACGCGTCCCTTCGTCGGTGCCAGCGCTATCGGGATTGCACAGGCCGCCTACGACTTCACGCTCGACTATCTGGCCGAACAGAAGATCGACGGCAAGCCGGCGCTCGACAACCCCGGCGTGCACCAGCAGATCGCAGACATCGCAACCGAGATCGACGCGGCCCGCCTGCTCGTCCA
Source organism: uncultured Thermoleophilaceae bacterium (assembly GCA_964597975.1). Classification (GTDB taxonomy): domain Bacteria; phylum Actinomycetota; class Thermoleophilia; order Solirubrobacterales; family JACPNS01; genus JACPNS01. The sequence goes on from CAZRAA010000084.1 coordinate 7,212, forward strand.
GCGCGCCTCGTGGATGGGTGCCAACGGCCAGCCGCTGCTCGCAGGCCAGGGCTCGATGAGCAAGCTCAAGTGCGGCGACGTCGCAATGTGGGCGACCGCAGCCTGCATGGACCTGATCGGGCCGGCTGCGTGGGACGCGGAGCTGCCGCTCGAGAAGTGGTACCGCGACGCCAAGATCTACCAGATCTTCGAGGGCACG
>CAZRAA010000085.1:0-7014 GCA_964597975.1 uncultured Thermoleophilaceae bacterium
AGCCGGTGGTGGCCTCGACGATCGCGCGCTTGATCTCGTCGGTGATGTGCGGGATCACCTGCACGGTGCCGCCCAGGTAGTCGCCGCGGCGCTCCTTGCGGATCACCGGGTTGTAAACGGCTCCGGTCGTGACATTGCTGCCGCGCGACGTGTTGGCGCCGGTGAAACGCTCGTAGTGACCAAGGTCAAGGTCTGTCTCGGCGCCGTCTTCCGTGACGAATACCTCGCCGTGCTGAAAGGGACTCATAGTCCCTGGGTCGACGTTGATGTAGGGGTCGAACTTCTGGATCTGGACCGACAGCCCGCGCGCCACGAGCAGGCGCCCTATCGCTGCTGCGGCGATGCCCTTTCCAAGCGACGAGACGACGCCTCCGGTGATGAAAATGAAGCGCGTGTCTCGTGTTTGGCTAGGCAATTCAGGCCCCTTTTGAACGTCGTCCTAATTGATCGAGGAACCGTAACACGGGCATCCGATCGATCAATTGTGAGATTGAACGGAACTCCCCATATAGCGTGATTAATGCGACGACGGCCAACGCGATCGCTTGTCCCGTGGTGTCCAATGTGACGATCATCCAAACCCCGGCGATCGCGCCGATCACGTTGGAGCCGGCGTCGCCGAGCATTCCGAGCTCGCCGAGGTCGTAATAGAGCAGCACGGGAAGCGAGCCGACGAAGACCGCGGTGATCCACAGCGGGTCAAGCGTCCAGGCCCCGATGCAGAGGCCCGCGGCGAGCACGAAGAAGACTTTGAGCGCGCGGCCGGGGCGCAGGTCCAGCAGGTTGAAAAGGTTGGTCGTGACGACAACCAGCGCGATCGCCAGCAGATACTCCCATGTGCCAGGCACGATCAGACCGACGGCGAACGCGGCAAGCCCAAGCGATCCGATCGCCTTCACCGCGCCGGTCGAGAAGCCGCCGCTGAAGGTCGCTTTGGCGTGGCCGCGCACGCCGCGCGGGTCCTTGCGCCCAAGGCCCCCCTCGATCACCGGCGTGCCAAGCAGATCATCGATCGTGCCCAGCAGGCAAACGCCGATGATGTAGATCATCGCGCCGGCCATGCCGGGTCCACTGAGAATGCGGTCATCCACGAGCCGATCGAGCGGGGCGGAAATCCCGAGGGCGACGAAGGCGGCAATCGGAATCAGAATCCCAGATGGCACCGGCACCTCGATGCCGGCGAAGTTGGTGCGAACGAATCCGGCCTCCGCCAGTCCTTTGAGCAGCACCGGTGCCACGAATACGGCAACGGCAAACGCGACGATCAGCGGGATTGCCTGCACCTAGAGCCCGACCTGCGGCGCGATCGCGTCGGCCGTGTCCTTTGTCCCGTAGTCGCCCTTGGCGCCGTTGAAGATCGCCACGAGCGCGTAGTAGCCCGAATAGTCCTGCATGTTGTCGACTGTCGAGAGGCCGAGCGAGTTGTACCACTTGATGTTGCTCGGAGACGTCGTGGTGCTCTCGATCCCCGAGACGCGCGCGGCCTGTTGCGAAATGCCCGCAACGACTCCGCGCTCAAAGCCATCGAAGACCTTGCCCGAAGCAGAATCGGCGTCGGGCGGCACCTGCCGCGCATAAGCGAAGAGCCGCGCGCGCTGGAAACTGCCAGAGAGCCGGCTGAACACCAGGCGCCGCATCGCCACACCATTGCGTCCGCGGGCCAATCGACGTCCGACGGCGCGGCCGAGCTGATCGGCTTCAGCTGGGGTGGGCTCATTGCCCTTGATCAATTTTGAGACGCCAAACGCAGAAGCGATTCGCTCATACTGAGGCTTTGCCACGAGCTGGGCAACGTAAGTAACATCGGCGCCGGCCGGTTCGACCGCCCGCGTCACCGAGCGCAGCGTGCTCTGCGCTACGTCCGCCGAGCCGATCGTCGCGACTCGCCCACCGGCTAGCTCCCCGCGCACGAGCTGCGCGTAGGTCGCGCCGATGAAATCGTTCTGGCGCTCGATCTGCTCCTTGCGGTCACTGGCCACGCTGCGCGCTTCGGTGAGGTCCCGCTTCAGCGAGTCCTCAAGGTTGCCCCGCACGTTTGAGATCAGATTCGTGTCGCCGAGCGTCACGCCGATCAGCAGGCCAAGCGCCAGCGCCACGAAGACGGCGGCCAGAGACATGGCGTGGTAGCGGAAGTCAATCATGCGGCGTGCAATCCAATCAGATGATCTGGCGTCAGCCGATCCCGAAGGTCACTTTGAGCTTCAGCCAGAAGAGGTCGACCAGGTTGTTGAGCGACGGCGAGGCGAAGATCGCGACGATCAGCGCGAAGCTGCCGGCCGCAAGCACCGCGCTGATCGCGCGCGGTGATGGACGTGGGCGGTAGAGACGGCTGACGCCCTTGGCGTCGATCAGAATCTCGCCGATCCGCACTCGTGTGAGGAAGGTCGAGGCCATGCCCTTGCGGTTCTTGTCGAGGAACTCGACGAGATTGAAGTGCGCACCCACGGTGACAATCAGGCGGGCGCCCTCTTCGGCGGCCATCAGCATCGCGATGTCTTCGCTCGTGCCTGTGCCCAGGACAACCTTGTAGGGCACCCCGAGCTTGTCGAGGCGCTCGCGGCCCGGCGCGCGACCGTCGTTGTAGCCGTGGACGATCAACTCCGCGCCGCCGGTCAGCACTGCATCGGCAGCCGAGTCCATGTCGCCGACGATCATGTCCGGGCGGTGGCCTTCTTCCATCAGCGCATCGCCCCCGCCATCAACGCCGATCAGAATTGGCTTCTCGTCGCGGATGTAGGTGCGCAGCGCGCGCAGGTCACGCTGGTGGTCGACCCCGCGCACCACGACAAGCACATCGCGGTCACGGAAGATCGTGTCGAGCTCGGGCAGGTCGAGCTTGCCCGAGAGCAGCTCACTCTCCTGGCGAATGTGGTCCATCGTGTTCTCGGCGAAGCGTTCGAGCGCGTGGCCGACCTGCCGCTTGGCCTGCTCGTACTTGTCTGCGACAACCTCTGGCGATTGCACTTCGCCGCGCGCAAGCACCTCGCCCCCGCGCATCACGTCGCCCCCGCGCACGACAATCTCCTCGCCATCGCGGAGTACCTCGAACAGGTCGCTCCCTACGGCGTCCACGAGCAACACGCCTGCGTCGGCGATGATCGTCGGCCCTGTGTTGGGGTATTCGCCGGTCGAAGAGTCGGCCACGTTGATCACGCAGGAGACCCCCTTGCGCACAAGCTCCTCGCCAGAGACGCGATCGATGTCCTTGTGGTCGATCAGCGCGATCTGGCCCGGCTCGAGGGTCTTCGTCAGCAGTTTCGTGCGCTTGCCCGGGCGCACCGTTCCGGTGACCTGGCGGCGCGAAGGCGTCGCGACGTCCGACTCTGCCTTCTCGGCAAGATTCCGCTGCATCTTGGGGACTTTAGATCACCCACGATGCCCGGACAAGCGGCTCAAGCGGCGCTTAGCAACTCCTTCGCATGACGCCTGGCGCCGCTGTCGCCGGAGTCTGCTCCGAGCATCCGGCAGAGCTCTTCGACGACCTCGCTGTCACCGAGCTGGCGGACCGAGGTGAGCGATTCGCCAGAGCTGGTGGTTTTGTCAATTTGGAAGTGGCGGTCGGCCGCCGCCGCGACCTGTGGGAGGTGCGTGATGCAGATGACCTGTCGTCCGCGCCCAAGCACGCGCAATTGCTCGCCGACCGCCCGCGCGGTGTGGCCGCCGATCCCCGCGTCGATCTCGTCGAAGACGAAGGTTTGCTCGCTCGCGGCTTCGCCAGCAGTGAGCAGCGCGAGCATCACCCTGGAGAGCTCGCCTCCGGAGGCAGTCTCGCGCAGGGGTGACGGCGCGATCCCAGGGTTTGGCGCGATCATGAATTCGACCTCGTCTGCCCCCGATGCCTTCACCGGACCTTCGAGCGGGGTGATCTCGACTTCGAAGCTTGCACCCTCGAGCGCAAGCTTCGCGAGCCGTTCTCTGACTGCGGCCGCGAGCTTGGGTGCGGCCTTGCGCCGTGCCTTTGAAACCTCGTCCGCAAGTTGGCGCTGGCGCTCGGTGAGCGCCGCCAACCGCGCCTGCGCCTCGTCGATCGCGTCCGACGCGCCAGAGAGTCGATCACGATCCTCGCGGCAACGTTCGGCGTGATCGAGCACCGCCTCGACGCTACCCCCGTGCTTGCGCTTGAGGCGCTCATATCCGTCAAGCCGCTCATCAAGAAACGCCAGGCGCTCAGGATCGGCCGCCAGCGACCCCGAGTACGCGCGCAGTCCTGCGGTGACGTCTTGGAGCTCCAACATCAGCGCCTCGGCGCGAGTGGCCAACTCGTCAAGCTCTGCGTCCGCGCCGGCGGGTGCCTGCAGCAGCGAGACTGCGGCGGCGAGGAGAGACGAGGCGCCGGCCCCCCCGGGCGTCGCGGCGTCCTCGTCTTCGAGCGCGGAAATCGCGCCCTCCCCTGCCAATCGCAGTTCGTCGACCGCCCTCAGGCGATCGCGCTCGGCCGCAAGCAACGCCTCCTCGGCGGCTTGAGGCGCAAGTTCGTCGATCTCCGCAAGCTCGAACTCGATCAGTCCGAGTTCGCGTTCGCGCCGACCGTCGACCAGCTCGAGCTCAGCGAGTCTGGCGGTCAGCTCGGATGCCTCAGCGTGCAGCTGGGCAAGCTCGGCCAGCCGCGCCGCGTGACGCTCGCCAACAAGCCCGCTGGCGAATGAATCGAGCACCGCGAGTTGGGCACCGCCGAGCGTCAGCTTGCGGTGCTCGTGTTGACCGTAAAACGCGACCAGCGCGCCGCCCAAGAGCTTCAAGTCGGCTGCGGTGGCCGAGCGCCCTTCGATGTATGCGCGCGTGCGGCCTTCGGGGGTCACGCGCCGGCCGACGGCGATCTCACCTGATCTCGGGTCGGCCAGGCGTTCTCGTAGATCGGCGAACTCTGGTGCGTCGAGCAGTCCGTCGGGAATCCTGAAAAGCCCTTCGACGTACGCCTCTCCGGCCCCAGGCCGGACGATCCCGCGCTTGGACTTGCCGCCAAGCAAGAGGTCGATGGCGTGCGCGAGCATTGTCTTGCCGGCGCCGGTTTCACCGGTGAATGCGTTTAGTCCCGCATCCAGCGAGAGCTCAGCGCGCTCGATCAGCAGAAGATTCTCAATACGAAGTTCCGTCAGCATGCGGCTGTTTCTACAGACCGCGTCGGACGAACACTTGTTCGTGTCAGCTTGCGAGCTTGCCGAACTTGGAGCGGAAGCGCTCGTAGAAGTTCGTTCCCGGTAACTGCGCGAGGGCCGTCGCATTGTCGACGAACGAGACTTCGGCCGTTGCGCCGACCGGCAGGCTGCCGACCATCAGTCCGTCGACGAGAATCTCGAGCTCGTCGCGGCGACCTGAATTGGTAACCCCGAGCGCGTCGTTGGGCGCGGCAACAAGTGCGCGCGCGGTGAGCGTGTGCGGCGCAATGAAGCTGACGACGAAACCCTCCACGCCCCAGGCAAGGATCGGCCCGTTGTTTGCGAGGTTGTACCCAGTCGAGCCGGCCGGCGTCGCGGCCACCACGCCGTCACAGCGGACGCGCCCGACCGATTCGCCGGCCAAGGAGTACGCGACTTCGGCCACGCGCGCGTCGCGAGCCCGGTGGAATGAAACGTCGTTGACGCCGAGCACATCGATGTCACCGAAGCGAATCCGCAGCGCGGGCAGCTTGAGAACTTCAAACTCTCCTGCAAGCGCCAGCTTCAGGCCCTCCGGGAGATCTTCCCGCTCGACCGTGGTGAGAAATCCGATCGTTCCGAAGTTGAAGCCGAAGGTCGCGGTTCGGGTTCCGGCGAAGGTTCGCAGCGACCTCAGGATCGATCCGTCGCCGCCGAGCACAATCGCAACGTCGGGATCGGCAGCAGCTAGGTCAGGATTGACCAGTCCCGTAACTCCTTCGTGATGCTCCGAGAACGGCGTGTCATGAATCAATTCGCAGTCGAGCTCGCCTGCAAGCAGCCGCAGGCGTTCAAGCGCCGGCTCGACGTTGTCGTTGGGAAAGTGGTGTGTGATTACTGCCGCGCGCATCTCTCTGCACTGATTATCGCTGTCCAGCCTCGACGGCCTCAGCGGCCGCACGAATATCTGCGATTCCCGGGCGGCCCGATTCGGCAAGCCACAAGAAGGCCTCACGGTTTCCGGCCGGGCCCGGAAGCCCTGACGAGCAGGCGCCCTGGACGCTGAAGCCGAGGTTCTTGGCCGCAAGCGCCGCCGCCTCGATCGCATCGATGCGGTCTTCTGGCGCGCGCACCACGCCCCCCTTGCCGATCTTCTCGCGCCCGACCTCGAACTGCGGCTTGACCAACACAACGCAGTCGAATCGCTCGGCCGCCACGTTCAGCAGCGCCGGCAGCACCTTCTCGAGCGCGATGAACGAGAGGTCTCCGACGATCAAGTCGGGCGCGTACTCGAGATCTGCCGATTTGAGATCACGCACGTTTGTGCGCTCCATCACCGTGACGCGAGGATCGCCGCGCAGTGACATGTGCAGCTCGCCGTAGGCGACGTCGACTGCGATCACGTGTTCGGCGCCGCGCTGCAAGAGGAAATCGGTGAATCCGCCGGTGCTCGCGCCCGCGTCGAGGGCCCGGCGGCCGGCGATCTCGATGGCGCTGAAGGCCGCCACTGCGTTCTCCAGCTTGATTCCGCCGCGGCTGACATAGCGCCTGCGCTCAGCGACGATCAGCTCGGTCTCCTCGGGCACCGTCTGGCCGGGCTTCTCAACGCGGCGTCCGCCGTCCTTGAGCTGCACGTCGCCGGCGATGATCGCTGCGGCTGCTTTGGCACGAGATTCGAAGAAGCCGCGCTCCACGAGCAGCACATCGATCCGCTGTTTCTTGGCCGCCATCGCTTAAAGAGAAAGACCCCGCGTTTGGCGAGGTCTGTCTCTGGGGAGGATACTGCTGTGTCTCTTGGACCTTGCTCAGATTTGGGGGAGTGAGCCGGTCCTGGAGAAGTCGTGTCCGGTCAAACTTGGAGGCGACTTCCGTATCTGGAAACAAAGATACGGACCGGTATGTGATGTGTGTGTGAGATTGCTCACACTTGCACAAAGTC
>CAZRAA010000086.1:0-6887 GCA_964597975.1 uncultured Thermoleophilaceae bacterium
GCCTGCTCGTACTTGTACTTCGAGTAGTCGAGCACTCGGCAGACCGGCGGACGGGACTCGGCCGAAACCTCAACGAGGTCAAGGTCGCGCTCCTGCGCGTACTTCAGTGCTTCCTCGGTGGGAATGACCCCAATCTGCTGTCCGTCTTCGCCGATCAGTCGCACCTCTTTGACGCGAATGCGGTCGTTGATGCGCGTGTTGTCCCGCTCCGGGGGACGACGGTCGAACCTGCGAGGAACTGCCACTAGCTAGCGCCGATCGCCTCGGCATAGACCGAGGTGTGAACGTGGATGTCGGGCGTTGAAAGCAACAAGTGGGGTGATGATACCCGCTGGCGGCATGCAGTACGCAATGCGAGCGTCATCGCGAGTCGCTCGGCGACTGCTCCTCGCGAAGTGCCCGCGCGTATTTCTGAACGCGTCGCTGAATCGCAGGCGGCTGTGCAGCAAGCTCAGCGGCGGTCATCGCGAAGTCGCCACCACCGCCCACGGTTAGCCAGTCATACACGTCAGCGTTCATCTCCGGGTGCAATCCGGGGTCGACCGGGTCATAGGTCGAGGTGCGCGAGATCGGCCCAGCAATCGTCATCGCCGTCAAGTAGTCGCGGTTGAAGTCGAAGCCGCCGCGAATCGAGTTGGCGCCGTCGGCCATCGCCGAAAGGTTGCCGACGAAAAAGAACAGCGTCACAGCCAGGAAGCCGACCCACTGGCCGATCGTCCGTAGCCGGGCGCCGCGAAGCAGCTCCGCAAGCGCGAGGCCGACCAACAGAATCAGCGTGTAGCGGTAGCGCGAGGCGGCGGCGTCAAATACTCCGCCACGCCCGAAAGTGATCAGGGCGATGAAGATCACCGGCAGCGCGAGTGCGCTCGCCAAGCGCGGCTCGATTTTCGACTTTCGACCGAGCAGCCAGAGCATCACCGCGATCGTCAGCACCGCGAGCGGCGCACCCCAGACGTTCGGGCCGCCGACACTGCCCAGCAGCCCGGAGAATGTCGATTCGATCACCGAGGCGATCCACGACGGCCAGGACTTGAAATAGAACGTTCGGTCGTCCCGACCCTCAACCAGATACCAGGCGAGGAAGATCGCCAGCGGCAACGCGGTCACGGCGAGTGCTCTGCGCCGTGTCTCCCTGTAGAGCGCCTGCAGGAGGATTGCGCCGATGAACACCAGTCCGTTGTTGTCGCCGGCCAGCGACAGCACCAAGAGCGCGGCCACGGCAAAGCGGTTCTTGGTCGAATCTTCGCGGTCGTAGAGGACCAGCGCGCCGACGCCGGCGGCCAGGGCGATCATCCAGCCGAAGTTGAAGTTCCAGACGAGCAACTCGTAGCCAGTACCCCAGAACATCAGCGAGAGCGCGCAGGCCGCTGCGATCCATTCACCAAGGCGCGTGCGCAGGTAGGCGAAGGTCGCCCAAACGAGACCGATCTGCGCCGCGATCGAGATCGCCGTCAGCGGCGCGGTGGCACCGGGCGAGAAGATTTCGCGGTCCAGGTTGAACACGATCGCCGTCAGCGGCAGCATGTGGCCGTTGAATGACCCGAGAATGTCCCCGAGGCCCCAACCGGTGCGGTAGAGCAGGAACGTCCACTCGTCCTGCCAAATTCCCGAGTCACGCTGCCAATGGAGGAGCAGCGGCACCGCGACCACGGTCGCTGCGGCCAGCAGCCAGATCGGCGTCCGCTTGTCGCCTGCTAGCTGCGCAAGGCGGGCGTGCATCAGCGTCGGCGGCTTTCGACCTCGTCGGCCAATGCCGCGATCGCTTCGTCGATCGCGATGCGCTGCGAGTCGGTTTCGTCGTGGCGCTTGCGCGGGGCGACCGTGCCCGACTCAACCTCCTCATCGCCGACCACCCACATGTATGGCGCCTTCGCAAGCTCGGCCTCGCGGATTTTCTTGCCGACCGACTCGGTGCGGGTATCGACGCTCGCGCGCAGCCCTGCCGCCGCCAGACGGTCGGCGAGCTGAGCCGCCGCGTCGTTGTGCTTGTCCGATACCGGGATCAACTGGATTTGCGTCGGCGCAAGCCAAAGCGGGAAGTCGCCGCCAAAGTGTTCGATCAGGATTCCGATGAAGCGCTCGAAGCTGCCAAACAACGCACGGTGGATCATCACCGGGCGCTGGTCGCTGTTGTCGGCCGCTGTGTAGGTCATGTCGAAGCGCTCGGGCATCTGGTAGTCGAGCTGGATCGTTCCCAGCTGCCAGCTGCGGCCCAACGAGTCGCGCATGTGCATGTCGATCTTTGGGCCGTAGAAGGCACCGTCGCCTTCATTTAGCTCGTACTCGAGCGCGTTGGATTCGAGCGCGCCCTTCAGCGCGGCCTCCGCGGCGTCCCACATCTCTTCGCTGCCCAGACGCTTCTCTGGGCGCGTGGAAAGTTCGAGCGCGTATTCGAAACCGAAGATTTCGTACATGAAGAACGCGTGGTCAAGCACTTCGGTGACGACCTGCTGGATCTGGTCCTCTGTGCAGAAGATGTGCGAGTCGTCCTGAGTGATGTGGCGAACCCGCATCAGGCCGTGCAGCGTTCCCGACGGCTCGTGCCTGTGGACAAGTCCCTGCTCGATCAGGCGCAGCGGCAGATCGCGGTAGCTGCGGCGATCGTCCTTGTAGATCTGGATGTGCGCCGGGCAGTTCATCGGCTTCATGCCGTACTCGCGCCCCTCCACCTCCGTGAAGTACATGTTGTCGCGGTAGTTGTCCCAGTGCCCCGACTGTTTGAAGAGTTCGGCGTCGTAAATGATCGGCGTGCGCACTTCCTTGTAGCCGCGCAGCACGTTCTGCTCGCGCCACAGATCCACCAGCGCGTTCCAGATCTTCATGCCGTTGGGATGCCAGAACGGCGAGCCCGGTGAGAGCTCATTGAAACTGAAGAGGTCGAGCTGCTTGCCCAGCCGCCGGTGATCGCGCTTCTTGGCCTCCTCGATCATCTCGAGATGGTGCGCGAGGTCTTCCTTGGAGAAGAAAGCGGTGCCGTAGATGCGCGTGAGCATCGTGCGGTTGGCGTCGCCGCGCCAGTAGGCGCCTGCGATCGAGGTCAGCTTGAAAGCCTTGATGCGGCCGGTGTCGACCGCGTGCGGTCCACGACAAAGATCGGTGAAGGGCCCGTTGGTGTAGAGCGAGACGGTCTCGGCCCCCTCATTCCTGATCAGGTCCTCGATCAGCTCGACCTTGTAGTCCTGATTCTCCCGCGCAAACTTGTCGATCGCCTCGCCGGTGGAGATGTCCTCGCGCGTGAAGGCTTCCTTTGCCTTGATGTGCTTCTTCATCGCAGCCTCTATACGAGGGAAGTCGGCGTCGGAGATCTCCGCACCTTCGGGGAATTCGAAGTCGTAGTAGAAGCCGTTCTCGATCGGCGGACCGATGCTGATCTTCACGCCGGGATAGAGCTCCATCACGGCGGCCGCGAGAACATGCGCGGTGTCGTGGCGCAGCAGTTCGAGGGCCTCGGGCGACTTGCTGGTGATGATGCTCACATTCGCGCCGTCGGGCAGCGGCCGCGACAGGTCGCGAAGCTCGCCGTCGACTTCGATCGCGAGCGCAGCGCGCGCGAGGCCTTCGCCGATCGCTAGAGCGGCATCTCCCCCGGTCGCGCCCTCGGACAGTTCGAGCACTGTGCCATCTGGAAGCGTGACGTTCATCGGGGCGAGATCGTAGATCACCCCGCGTCGCCGATCGATCCGCAATGATGCGGTGAATCGCACAAATGCTCTCCCGAGAGGACGCATCCGCAAATGAATGACTTCCCCGAGGTGACTCCAGCGCTGGACTCATCGTTCGTACTGCCGCCGGACTCGGTCGCCTACTTCACGGATTACGAAGACAAGCGCAGTCGCCTGACCACCTTCTTCCGATTCCTAACGGTGATCCCGCCCGCGATCTGGCTCGCGCTGTGGGGCATCGCCGCGTTCTTCGCAACGATCGGCGCGTGGTTTGCGCTCGTCTTCACCGCCAAGTTCCCTGAGGGCCTCTACGGCTTCCTCGCGCGCTTCCACCGCTACTACACCCGGGTGACCGCCTACGCGTTCCTCGCCACCGACAAGTTCCCTGGCTTCGGGGTGGACGAACCCTACGCCGCACACCTGTTGCTCGGTCCGCCGAAGGATGAGTACAGCCGGCTCAAGGCATTCTTCCGGATGATCCTCTACATCCCGTTCTACATCGTCGCGTACGTGCTGACGTTGGTTGCCGAAGTCGCCGCAGTCGTCGCCTGGTTCGTGATCGTCGTCACCGGCAAGCAGCCGCGCGGCCTGCAAGACGCGCTGAACTTCTGCCTCGGATTCGTCTTTCGCTCGCAGGTCTGGTACGGACTGCTGACAGAGGACTGGCCGAAGTTCTCCGACGAAGCGGTCACACAGGCACTCCAGCAGCGTGGCTACCAGGGCACGATCCCGCCGGGCGAGGTGGCCGCCGCGCCGGCCGCGCCTGCTGAGCCGGCACCGCCGGCGCCGCCAGCCGTGTAGATCAGCTGTTGCCGCAGTACCGGGTCACGACTCCAGCCTCGAGCTGGACGTTGACCCGGTCGGGGCGATAGTCCATCGTCATCGCCTTGGGCTCACCGTCCTCAGCGACCACGCGGACGGTCCAGTCCTTGCCGGCAGCCCAACTTTCGACTTCGGCGAGCGTTTTGCCCTCGACGTCAGAGAGGGCAAATCCGTCCGGCACGCCACGCGCGCACTGGTAACCGAGTTCAGGGCCTGGTGTTCCACCGGAGCCGGTGTCCTGCGGCTGGTTACCCAACACGATGATCGCCAATGCGCCGACAGCCAGCACCAGGAACACGCCCACGTAGATCAGCGGATGCTGGTGGCGCGGGTGGCTCGACGTGTGCGGATCACGTGGCTTCACGTTGTCGCGATTCTACGGCCGGAGACGGATTCAAGCGGTAAACACTCCATGAGGCGACCCCGCGGGGTCGCCTCATGGAAGATTTCCCGCTTGTTTACGACGCTAGACGAGAATGCCGATCATCGCCGCGCCGAAGGCGAATGCAACGAAGAGAGCAATCATCGACATCGCGGTGCGGTGCTCGCGCATGTGCATGGGACTCATAGGCCCAGCGTAGCCCCGATGATCTCGCGCTGGATCTCGCTCGTGCCGGCGAAGATCGTGCCCACCAGCCCGGCGCGGACGTGCTTCTCCATGTCGTACTCGAGCGCGTATCCGTAGCCGCCCATCATCTGCATGCCCTCAAGCGCCACCTGCTTGGCGACCTCTGTGCTCTTGAGCTTGCACATCGAGGCTTCCTTGGCGAAGACGCGAGTGGGATCGGCGTCGATTGCGGCTGCGCAGTCATAGACCAACAGGCGCAGGCACTCAATCTCCGTCGCCATGTCGGCGATGCGGTGCTTCAAGGCCTGGAACGATCCGATCGGCTTGCCGAACTGATTGCGCTCTTTGACGTACTTGAGCGTGTCGTCAAAGGCGCGCTGGGCGAAGCCGAGGTAGATCGCGCTCAAGATGATCCGCTCGCTGTTGAGTCCGGTCATCAGCTGCATCCAGCCGCCGTTCTCTTCGCCGAGCAACGCGCTCTCGGGCACGAAGCAGTCGGTGAAGAAGATGTCGTTGACCTCGTGCGGCCCCGCCATCGTCGGAATCGGCCTCACCTCCATGCCCTCGATGCCGTTGGGCACCACGAGCATCGAGATGCCTTCGTGCTTTGAGCCCGAGTCGTCGGTACGGACGATGGTCAGGATGTTGGTGGCGATCTGGGCGTTTGAGCACCAGGTCTTCTGGCCGTTGAGGATGTAGCCACCCTCGGTCTTCTCGGCGCGGCACTTGAGCGACCCAACATCCGAGCCCGACTCGGGCTCGCTCATCACGATCGCTTCGATGTTGCCCTTGGCGATACCGCCGAGGATCTCCTGCTTCTGCGCCTCGGTGCCGTGGCGCTCAACTGCGCCCTGGACGATCGCAGTGGTGCCAAAGCCGGCGGCCGGCACCATCCCGCGCGAGAACTCCTCAAGGAAGATCGTCTGATCGACGACACTCCCGCCCGATCCGCCGTACTCCTCGGGAATCGAGACGCCGGTCCAGCCGAGCTCGCCGAGCTTCTTCATGATCTCCATGTTCGTCGGCTCTATGCCGCCGTTGGTCAGATGCTCGCGCTGCTCCTGTGTGCCGCACTCACGCTTGGCGAAGTCGGCGATCGCCTCGCGAAACGCGTTCTGCTCTTCGGTGAAGGCGATCGGCATCAGGCCGCCGCCTTCTCTGCTGGATTCTTCTCGGCCGGCTTGTAGACCGTCACGACAGCCGCGCCGCCAAGCCCGATGTTGTGCTGCAGGCCGATCTTCGCGCCCTCGACCTGACGCGCGTCAGCGTCGCCGCGGATCTGCCAGGTCAGCTCGCTGCACTGGGCAAGTCCGGTGGCGCCCAGGGGGTGACCCTTGCTGATCAGACCGCCGGAGGGATTGACGACCCACTTGCCGCCGTAGGTCGTGGCCTCTTCTTCGACCAGCTCGTGTCCGTGGCCAACCTCAGCCATGCCAAGCGCCTCGTAGGTGATCAGCTCGTTGGCCGAGAAGCAGTCGTGCAGCTCGATCACGTCAACGTCCTCAATCGAGACGCCGGCCTCTTCGAGCGCCTGCTCAGCAGCCGTCTTGGACATGTCGAAGCCGACGAGGTTGATCGACGAAGCACCCTCGAACGTGCTCTCCATGTCGGTGACCATCGCCTGTCCGGCGATCTCCACGGCCTGGTCCCAGAGATTGTGCTTCTCGACGAAGTCCTCGCTGGCAACAATCGCCACGCCGGAGCCGTCGGAGGTCGGCGAGCACTGCAGCTTGGTCAGCGGCGTGTGGATCTCCTTGGCCTCTTGGATCTCCTCGATCGTGTACTCGTCCTGGAACTGCGCGTACGGGTTGTTGACCGAGTGCTTGTGGTTCTTC
>CAZRAA010000087.1:0-6736 GCA_964597975.1 uncultured Thermoleophilaceae bacterium
CGCCGTGAAGTCAGGCCGGCTTCGGCGATCAACAATCCGCGCAGCTCGGCGTCGGCTTCAATCTCACCGTCAGCACCGAGCGCCCGGCTCGCGCCGTCATCACAGACAGCGGAGGTGACAACAACCAGATCGCCCAACCGAACCTCCGGATCGAGTGCCCCGCAGGTCCCAACCCGCACGATCACCTCGGCGCCAAGATCGCAGAGCTCCTCTACGACGATCGCCGCACTCGGCCCGCCCATCCCGCTGGCCTGGATCGTGAAGCCGGTGCCGGCCTCGGTTTCACCCGAGTAGCCCCACAGCCCGCGGCGGTGGTTGAACATGCGCGGGGCCGTCAGTTGATCCGTCGCGATCGCCATCGCTCGCGCCGGGTCGCCGGGCAGCAAGACGTTCGGGCGAAACTGCGCGGCTGGGTTGAGGTGCAGCGTCTCGGCTGCATCGCCTTCTGGCAGTTCGATGTCTTCGAGGCGCGCCATCGCAAACGCCGGTATCGTATGCCCTCTATGGCTACGAAAAAGTCCGCACAGGGCATCACCGACCAACTCCGCTCCGCCGTCGAGAAGACTTTCGAGGCGACACTCGGAGACAACTTCGATCGCAAGCGCGCCAAGAACGTGCTTGATGAGGTGACAGATGCGGCCGACCGGTTCTCCCGGTCGATCGTGGATGAAGTCAAGAATGTCGGTGAGGAGCTGCGCAAGGCATCCGACGAGATCCGCAAGAGCGCATCCGACGAGCTCGAGAGCGCGCGCGACCTGATCAACTCGCTCGAAGACCGCTTCAACGACCTCGAGGCCCGCGTGCGCGCGGCGACCCCGGGCGCGGCTCCCAAGAAGCCGGCGCGCAAGCCCGCCTCATCTGCCGCCGCCAAGCGCCGCTCGACGAGCGCGAAGAAGCCGGCCGCTCGCAAGCCCGCTGCCAAGAAGCCCGCAGCCAAGAAGCCTGCAGCCAAGAAGCCCGCAGCGAAGAAGCCTGCGGCCAAGAAGCCAGCCGCCCGCAGCGCCAGCCGCACTTCGGCCAGCGCCGCGCGCAAGCCCGCTGCAAAGAAGCCGGCCGCCAAGAAGCCGGCTGCGAAGAAGCCAGCAGCCAAGAAGCCGGCAGCCCGCAAGCCGGCCGCGGTCAAGAAGCCAGCCTCAAAGTAGCCACAAGAAACACAGTAGGAAGGCAGAAAAGCCCGCATTTTGCGGGCTTTTCGCTTTTCTGGTCGCCTGAATCGGTGATCTCGCCGTCATCGCGGCCTGCGACACTATTTGGGCTCAAGTGATCACGTCAAGTCCTGCGGAGGGCCCGGCCAGGAAGGCCGAAGCAGCCACCGCGGGCGATCAATCCCCCCGATGCCTAAGTCATCCCCAAAATCCCGCCGGGTAAACCCCGACGACCTTCCGGAACCCCAGAACACCGAGGAGTTCCGCGCGCAAGTCGCGCAGCTGACCACTGATGAAGAGGTAGCCGAACGCGCGGGCGTCTCGGTTGCGACGCTGCGCCGCTGGATCAAGGCTGGGGCGATCCCGCAATACGACGGCACCTGGACCAGCGCCGCCGTCGCGCACGCACGCATTGTCAGCCAGCTCAGAAAGAGCGGACAGCCGCTCGAAGAGATCGTGCGTGCCGCGGCCGACGGACGACTCGCGCTCGGCGGGGTGGATGTGCTCTTCGCCGTCGAGTCCAAGCACTACTCATTGAAAGAGGCCGCCAAGGCCGCCGGGGTGAAGATGCCGATAGCCGAGCAGATCTGGCTCTCGCTTGGCATGTCGATCCAGAACACCGATCACGTAACCGACCAGGACGTCGAGGCGCTGCGCAGAGTCAGAGAAGTGCTCGACGCCGGCGTACCGCTTGGAGCCGTGCTGCAGGTGATTCGCGTCGCCGCCAAGGCCTTTGCCGATATCGCCGACGCCGAGGCGAGGCTCGTGCGGATGTTCGTGCACGAGCCGCTGCTCCAGCAGGGCGCGGACGCCCAGGAAGTCAGCGACGTGATGAGCGAGATGATCGGCGGCGTGCTGCCGCACATCTCGCCGCTCTTTGAGTACATGCACTCGCGGTTCCTCCAGGAGTACACCGAGCAGGTCCAGATCGAGAACGTCCAGGGCAAGGGCACAAACCACACGGACGGCCGCCTGAACGTCGCGATCTGCTTCGTCGACATCGCGGGGTTCACTCGCTACACCGAGCAGATGGGCGTCGAGAAGGCGTTCGAGCAGGCAGACCACCTGCGCCAGCACATCGAGACGACGCTGCCGGACTCGGCGCGCCTGATCAAGTTGACGGGTGACGGCGCGATGATCGTCGGCTCAGAGCCGGGCGACCTTGCGCGCTGGGCCGTCGAGATGGCCGAAGAGGACGACCACGCCTTCAAGCTACGCATCGGCATCGACTTCGGCGAAGCGCTCTACCGCGACGGCGACTACTTCGGCGGAGCGATCAACATGGCCGCGCGCGTGCTCAACCGCACCGACGCAGATGAAGTGCTGGCGACGGCACAAGTAAGAGACCACGTCAAGAACCGCAAGGCGCTGGGGCTGCGCTTCGTCTCAATCGGCAACGTGCGCCTGAAGGGCTTTGACGACTCGGTCGAGCTCTTCCGCGTCGAGCTGCGCGAGAGCTAGCGGCGCTTAGCCCTGAGCACCGAGATCTTGCCGCTGCTCTTGGATGAGCGGGCGGCGGTCGTGGTGTTGCCCTGGGCGTCGACGGCGACGACTTTCCAGGTCAGCCTGCCCGCCGGAACCTTGATGCGGGCGTGGGTTGAGCGAACCTGCGCGCGAATCTTGCCGTTGACGACGACGTCGTAGCCGATCAGGTCAGAGTCGCGCGACTTCGACCACGCAAAGCGCACGTATCCGCGGCGGCCCTTGATGCGCACGCGTTTGCCTGGCTTGCGGAGCTTGAACGACCCGGGAGCGGTGCCCCGATCGATATCGGACACCTCTGCGCCGACTGCTTGAAGCGCGCCGGCGGCGTCGGCCACACCGCCGCTGCTGACACGGCCGGTCAGAGCGGAGTTCTTGATCGAGCCTGCGCTGATCGCAGCGATCACGCTGGTCGGCGGGAGGTACTCGTTGTAGGCGTGCACCAGCGCCGCGATGCCGGCGACGTGGGGCGCTGCCATCGAAGTCCCGCTCATCGTGCCGATGCCGGCGCCCTCGGTGCTGAGGATCCCGACGCCCGGTGCGGCGACGGCGACGCCGCGTCCGTAGTTGGAGAACACTGCGAGTTGGTCGCGGCGGTCGCTGGCGGCAACGGCGATCAGGTTGGGCAGGCTGAAGGCTGCCGGGTAGGTCGGAGAGGAATCGTTTGAGACGCCGTCGTTACCGGCCGCGGCGACGACAGTGATACCTGCGGCGCCGGCACGGGCGAATGCGTCGCGCAAAGCAGGAGAGAAGTCGGGGCCGCCCCAGCTGGCGTTGATCACATCAGCCCGGTGGTTGATCGCGAACTGAATCGCGGAGATCGCGTCGGCAACAGTGCCCGATCCGCGCGAATCGAGAAAGCGCAGCGGCATCAGCTTGGCGCCGGGGGCAACGCCGGCGCCGCCAAATCCGTTGCCGGCCGCAGCGGCGATTGTTCCTGCGACGTGCGTGCCGTGCCCGTTGGTGTCGGTCGGCGTGCCGTCACGGTCGATCCAGTCCGCGCCGCTTACGTCATCGACGAACCCGTCGTTGTCGTCGTCGATTCCGTTGCCGGGGATCTCATCGGGGTTGGTCCAGAGGCTTGGGGCGATGTCGGGGTTGGTGAGGTTGACGCCGGCGTCGAGCACAGCGACGACGGCTCCGCTTCCGGTTGTCGCCGCCCAGGCAGCCGGCGCGTGCACCCGCAACAGGTTCCACATGCTGCCGTTGGCGATCAGCGGGTCGCTTGCGACCTCCGATGCGCGCACCACGAAGTTTGGCGTGGCGTAGCGCACGGCGCCTGCGGACTCGAGCTGGTCGGCGACGCCTTCGGGGTTCTCGCCCGGGTCGACATTGACCAGGAGTGCGCCGCCCGGAAGCCGCTGAGCGATCGATACGTCGGTGTCATTGATGATCGCGGCAGATTCCGAGCGACTCGTCCCGTTCTCAAAACCGACGATCAGCTGCCCGGTTGCCGCGTCGGTGTCGGACGCGGCGCGCGCTGCTGGAACGACGGCGAGGAGTGCTGTCAGCACCAGGGCGGCGAGTCCGAAGCGCTTCCATGCGCCAGCGGACAAGCCGCCGAGAGATACTGTGCTGACACCGTGCACGAACTTGTTGTCGTGCACGCGCGCGCGAGTCCATATATGCAGCGCGATTGCTGGACGATCGTCGTATGGACGAATGTCGTATGAACCAAGAGAATGCTTCAGGAGTCCGCGCGGACGTGACCGGAGTGGTCCGCGAAGAATTGGCGGCGCTCGGCGCACCGGTTGAATCGACCCCGCTCGTGGCGATGCTCTCCGGCGGCGGCGACTCGGTTGCCCTGCTCCTTGCTCTCGCGCAGCTTGCGCCGCCGGCGGGACTCCAGGCCCTGCACGTCAACTACGGACTGCGCGGTGCCGAGAGCGAGGCCGACGAGTTGTTCTGCCGCGAACTCTGCCGGCGGCTCGGGGTGGAATTGACGGTTGAGGTCGCCGGTCCGCCGCAGACCGGCAACTTGCAGGACTGGGCGCGTGAGCTGCGCTACGCGGCGGCCGAGCGCGCCGCCGCGAAGGTGGGCGACGCGGCGGCGATTGTCACCGCACACACGGCCGACGACCAGGCCGAGACGGTGCTCTACCGGCTCTTCGCCTCGCCCGGTCGTCGCGCGCTGACCGGCATGCCGGCGCGCCGCGGGCGGATCGTGCGTCCCATGCTCGGACTCAGGCGAAGCGAACTGCGCGAGTGGCTCGCCGCAGAAGGCGAGGCCTGGCGCGAGGACGCGTCCAACGACGATGAGCGGTTCGCCCGCGTGCGCGCTCGCAAGCTGCTGGCCGATGCCGAGGCGCTGCACCCGGCGGCCGTCGCCAACCTGCTGCAAACGGTCGCTGATCTGCGCCAGGAGAGCGACGAGCTTTCAAGCGTCGTCCTGCGCCTGACCGCGGAGCTGACCACCGAAGACGGCGCACTCGACCTTGACGGACTTGCCGAGCTCCCGCCGGCGATCGGCGGGGCGGTGCTGCGCCAGTACGTCGAAGAGCGGCGGCCCGTGCCGGTGCCCAAGGCCGCGCGGATGCTTTCTGAGGCGCTGCGACTGGGGGGTGGCGGCGAACTGCGCGAGCTACAGGTAGAGGGGGCTCGCCTGGCGATCCGTCGGGGCCGCGCGCGCGTGATCGACGAGGGCTGACCTGGGCGCGCACTTGCGCGCGCCTACACTCGACCCAGTGCCCGCCCGCGAACAGATCGGCGAGATCCTCGTTCAGTCCGACGACCTGCGTCAGCGCATCCGCGCGCTCGCCGCGCAGATCAACCAGGACTACGCCGGCAAGAACGTCTTGCTGGTCGGTGTGCTCAAGGGGGCGGTGTTCTTTCTCGCCGACCTGATGCGTCAGCTTGAGGTCGACTGCGAACTCGACTTCATGGCGGTCTCTTCGTACGGCTCGAGCACCGAATCTTCAGGCGTGGTGCGGATTCTCAAGGATCTCGATACGCCGATTGAGGGTCGCGACGTGCTGATCGTCGAGGACATCGTCGACTCCGGGCTGACACTCTCCTACCTGCTCAAGAACCTCAGCGCCCGCAATCCGGCGTCGCTGGAGGTCTGCGCGCTGCTGATCAAGCCCGCCAGATTCAAGGTCGACCCGGACCTGCGCTACGTCGGGTTCGAGATTCCTGACAAGTTTGTCGTCGGATATGGGCTCGACCACGGCGAGCAACTGCGCAACTTGCCCTACGTGGCCGCATTAAAGACCTGACGGCGAGCTACCGAATCACTGGTAGCCTCGTTTTTCGAGGTTTTTGACACTTATGAATCCGACCGCCAAACGCGCGCTGGTACCGATCCTGCTGCTGATCCTCGTGGTCTTCCTGGTCACGCGCATGATGTCGCCGTCGACCGACAAGCAATCGCAGACCTTCGGCGATTTCTCGACCCAGCTCGCCAGCGGAGACGTCTCCAAGGTGGTGATGGACACCGCCAACAACAGCCTTCAGGTCACGCGCGTCAACGCGGGGGATGCCAAGGGTCTCTCCGAGAAGGAGCGCACCTACAAGACGGCCTACCCGCCTGAGTACGCGACGACGCTGACCAACGAGATCAAGAAACAGCAGACCAAGCAGGGCGAGACCAAGCTCACCTTCGACGTCAAGCCGAGCAACCGCAACTCGCTCGGCAGCCTGCTCACACTCTTTCTGCCGATCCTGCTGCTGATCGCTTTCTGGCTCTTCATCTTCGGTCGCCTGCAGGGCGGTGGCGGCTCGCGCGTGATGAGCTTTGGCAAGAGCCGCGCGCGGCGCATGAGCGCGGACACCCCGAAGATCACCTTCAAAGACGTCGCCGGCGTCGAAGAGGCCGTCGAAGAGCTGCAGGAAGTCAAGGAGTTCCTCGAGGACCCACGCCGCTTCCAGGCGTTGGGCGCGCGGATTCCGAAGGGTGTGCTGCTCTTCGGCCCTCCGGGCACCGGAAAGACGCTGCTCGCCCGCGCGATTGCCGGCGAGGCCGGTGTGCCCTTCTTCTCGATTTCCGGATCTGACTTCGTGGAGATGTTCGTCGGCGTCGGCGCCAGCCGCGTACGTGACCTCTTCGAGCAGGCCAAGCAGAACTCACCCTGCATCATCTTCATGGACGAGATCGACGCCGTC
The DNA here is from genome assembly GCA_964597975.1 of uncultured Thermoleophilaceae bacterium. GTDB lineage: Bacteria > Actinomycetota > Thermoleophilia > Solirubrobacterales > JACPNS01 > JACPNS01. The sequence continues at coordinate 6,729 of CAZRAA010000087.1, forward strand.
GGCCGCCA
>CAZRAA010000088.1:0-5351 GCA_964597975.1 uncultured Thermoleophilaceae bacterium
ATCACGTACATCACGTCGCCCTGCGAGCCTTCCTGGAAGATCACTTCGCCGCGCTGGAACGATCGCGGCACGGCAACCGAGCCGAGCTCTTCGAGCTCCCGTGGCGTTAGCGTCTCGAAAAGCGGCAGGTGGCCGAGCAGTTCGCTGGCCTGGCTCATGAAGTGTGAGTCCCGTCACGCATGCAGGTCAGAGACTACGACCTTGATCGGTGTCGCAGTCCTGCCTGCAATTGCGCCTTCGAGCGCGTCGTGCAGCTTCTCGCCGAGACTGTCCCAGTCGTAGAGCCGTTCGGCCAGTGCGCGCCCGTTTCGGCCGAGCCGATTGCGCAGTTCCGCATCCGCGAGCAGCCGAACGATGTCACGCGCGAAATCCTCGGCCGTGTCGGCGATCAGGAGATCGCGTCCGGCCTGACAGTCGATCCCCGTGGCGCCGTTGGTCGTCGAGACCACGGCGCGGCGCGCGGCGAAGGCGTCGATCAACTTCAGGCGCGTGCCGCCGCCTTCGAGCATCGGCAGTGTGCAAACCGAAGCGCCGGAAAACCACGGCTTCATGTCCGGCACATCAGCGTGCACCGAGATGCCAGGCAACGCATCGAGTGCGCGTGTCGCGCGGCTCGGACTTGCCCCGACGATCGCCAGGCGGGCGTCAGGCGCTTCTTCGAGTACCAGCGGCCAGACCTCACGCGCAAGCCACTGCGCGCCCACGGCATTCGGCGGGTAGGCCATCGTGCCGGTGAAGAGCACGGTCTGGTCTCCCGAGTCAGGCCCAACAGCGTCCATCACTTCAAGATCAGCGCCGTTGCCGACAACGTACGACTGCGGCATCGTCGCGCTGCCGACGATCCCCTCAAGCTGGTGTTGCTCTTCTTCGGACATCACGACCACGCCGTCGAAGCGCGGCGTCCAACGCTGCTCGGAGCGACGCACGCGGGCGCCGTTGATGTAGCGACCGAGCCCCGCGAGTCCACCGATCCGCGCGCCTTTGTCCATCAGCTGAATGCTCTCGACTTCATGAGTGACGAGCACCACAGGCAGGTCGGTCTCGATCTTTCCGCGCCAGAAAGCCGCGAAGGAGCTCTCGATCACGACAATGTCGTGGTCGCCCGAGGCGAGCTCGTCGCGCACCGTGGCGGCCAGATCGACCCAGAAGACCGAGCTGATCAGCTCCTTGCTCGAGCGAAACGCCAACCCGCGGAGGATTGAAGGCCGGCGAACCACCGCTGCGAGCAGTTCGCGCAGCCGAGAACGTGGTCGCACGTGCGCGCGCACCGCCATTCCCTCTTCGCGCATCGTCGCGATCGACGCCGTCTCGTCAGCGGTGATCACGCAGACCACCGTCACGCTGTCGCCGAGCTCCACCAGTCGCCGGTAGAGCCGGTGCATGCGTGTCGAACCGCCATTGACGTGCGTCGGAGAAGGGGCGCCTGGAGTGACAAGCAGAACGCGCATCGTCAATCGGCCCGAAGGTCAGCCGCCGAGCGCCGCGCCGTACTGCCGCTTGTAGTACTCGAGGTACTCGCCCGAGCGGATCGGACTCCACCACCACTCGTTTTCGCGGTACCAGTCGACGGTCTGCGCGAGGCCCTCGGCGAAGTGCGTCTTCGCCTCCCAACCGAGGCTCTGAATCTTTTCCGAGGAGAGCGAGTAACGCACGTCGTGGCCCGGGCGGTCCTTCACGTGTTCGATCAGGTCTTCGCTTGTGCCGGTCAGTTCGATGATCCGCTGGACGACCTCAATGTTCGGGCACTCGTCGGGGCCGCCGATGTTGTAAACCTCGCCTTCGGCGCCGCGCGTCAGCACTGTGTAGATGCCGCTGCAGTGGTCCTCCACGTGCAGCCAGTTGCGCACCTGCATGCCGTCTCCGTACACCGGGAGCTTGTCGCCCGCGAAGGCGTTCAGGATCATCAGAGGGATCAGCTTCTCGGGGTAGTGGTAGGGGCCGTAGTTGTTGCTGGCGCGGGTGATCAGTGCCGGTAGGCCGTACGTGCGGAAGTACGCCTGCACGAGCATGTCGCCTGCCGCCTTGCTTGCCGAGTAGGGCGAGGAGGGGTCGATCGGAGACTGCTCTGTGAATGAACCCTCATCGATCGATCCGTAAACCTCATCGGTGCTGATCTGCAGGTAGCGGCCGATGCCCCGCTCGCGAGCGATCTCGAGCAGCACCTGGGTACCGAAGACGTCTGTCTTGATGAAGGCGTCGGGTTCTTCGATCGAGCGGTCGACGTGGCTCTCGGCGGCGAAGTTGACAATCGCATCGACGCCTTCCGCTGCTGCTTCGGCGACCTCGCGATCCTCGATCGCCCCGTGTACGAATGAGAAGTTGGGATTGCCGTCGTGATCGGCGAGATTCTCCATGCGCCCGGCGTAGGTCAGCTTGTCGAGCACGACGATCTGATCTTCGGGGTGCTCCAAGAGCACGTGGCGAACGAAGTTGCTGCCGATGAATCCGGCACCGCCGGTTACGAGCAGTTTCATCTAGGTCGCTTCTTCCTGTTCTTCGGGCTGGGAATCGAGTGGCGGCTCTTCGGCTCCGCGTCTTTGGGCGCGTTCGAGCAGGTATCCATGCAAACCATGATCCCAGCGCCTGAGTTTCGGTGCATCCTCGCGTTCGCTGACCAGCGCTGAGTTGACCGGTCGCGGAGCGGGCCGATCAAGCATCGCGGTGACGCCGGAAAGCACGGTCACATCGACGCGCGACTGGCGGAAGATCTCGCAGGCGAAGTCGTACCAAGTCGTGATTCCTGCGCCGCTGATGTGCATCACTCCCAAGCGCTCGAAGTCGAGCAGTTCCACGATCGCCTGCGCCAACTCCCGCGACCAGGTCGGGCAGCCGAACTGATCTGCGACCACGAGGATTTCGTTCTGGTCCTCCGCGAGCGTGAGCATCGTCTCAACGAAGTTCTTCCCACCGCTGCCGTAGAGCCAGGAAGTGCGCACGATCAGGTGGCGTGGGTTGTTCGCCGCCACTTGCTCCTCGCCGGCAAGCTTGCTGCGTCCGTAGGCGCCGATCGGCGCGACGGGATCACTCTCTACGTATGCATCGCGCTTCTCGCCGTCGAAGACGTAGTCGGTCGAGATGTGGATAATGCGCGCGCCGATCTGGGCGGCTGCCGCGGCGACGTTGCCCGCCCCGTCGGCGTTGATCGCTCCGGCCTCATCCTCATGGCTCTCGGCGCCGTCGACGTCGGTCCAGGCGGCGCAATTGACCACTACTGCCGGAAGTTCGCGCTCGAACGCGCGCAGCACGGCGTCATAGTCGGTGACGTCGAGATCCTCGCGGGCGAAGGCGGCGACTTCGTGGTGGACGCGGTCGGCCTCCTCGGCGAGGTCTTGGCCGAGCATCCCTCCCGCTCCTGTGATGGCGACCTTCATGCCGCGATCAGACCAGCGAGATCTCGCACTTGTCCCCGACAAGCATCTGGAACGTGCGCGGCATTCCGTCTGTGCGCACCACCCGCGATTGCTTGCCGATCAAGCTCGCCTCAAGGCGCGCGGGCAGGTCGGCGATCTTCGCGCCTTCGAGCAAGATTGAGTACTCGATCTCGGAGCGCTCGATCGACACGTCAGCCGCGATTGCGGTGTAGGGGCCGATGTAGGCGTCGATCAGATCGGCGCCGGCCGCGATCACGGCCGGTCCGCGCACGGTGCAGCGCTCAAGCCTTGCGCCGTCCTCGACAATCACGCGCCCCTCGACGTTGCAGTCGATCAGCTCGCCGTCGAGCCGCGTCTCGATGTCTTCGAGTACGAGGCGGTTGGCCTGGAGCATGTCCTCGAGGCGACCGGTGTCTTTCCACCAGCCATCAACCAAATGGGGCTCCACGTTCTGGCCGGTGTCGACGAGGTGCTGGATCGCGTCGGTGATCTCGAGCTCGCCACGGGGGGAGGGTTCGATCGCGCGGGCTGCATCGAAGATCGAGGGCGTGAACATGTAGACGCCGACCAACGCAAGATCGGTCTTGGGCTCGGCCGGCTTTTCGGCCAGCTGGACGACCTTGCCGTCGTTGAGTTCGGCGACGCCGTAATGCTCGGGGTCGGGCACTCGGGTCAGGAGGATCAGAGCGTCCGGGCTTGAGCTGCGGAACTGTTCCGCCAGCGAGACGATGCCCTCGCGCAGCAGGTTGTCGCCGAGATACATGACGAACGGCGATTCGCCGAGGAATTCCTCGGCGGTCAGCACGGCGTGGGCGAGTCCCAGCGGCTCCGACTGCGGGATGTAGGTGATCTTCGCGCCAAACTGCGATCCGTCGCCGGTCACCTCACGAATCTCGTCGCCGGTCTCCGGCGCGATGATGATCCCGATCTCCTCTATCCCCGCTTCGACCATCGCCTCAATGCCGTAGAAGAGCACCGGCTTGTTGGCGACTGGCACCAGCTGCTTGGCCGAGGTGTGGGTTATCGGCTGCAGGCGGGTGCCCTTGCCGCCGGAAAGAATCAGCCCTTTGAGTTCTCCCGCCATTGGAGCGGCAGACTACCGAAAGAGGCGTTCGCGGACCGCCTGCGCGAGCGCCAGCGACGCAAAGCGCGGGAGCGTAAAGAGGTATCGCCTGCCCAGCCGCGCCGGATCTTGAAGCAGCCGGAAGAGCCACTCGAGACTCAGACGCTGCATCCACCTCGGCGCCTGCGTAACGCGGGCGGAAAAGAAGTCAAACGCAGCGCCAACGCCCACGAGTACGGGCGCATCGAGTCGTCCGCGCAGCCGGCGCATCCAAAGTTCTTGCTTGGGACTGCCGATCCCGACCCAGACGATTTTGGCCCCCGAGTGGTTGATCTGGTGCACGACGGCGTCCTCTTCTTCGGACGTGAGCTCGCGGTGCGGGGGCAGATGCCAACCGGCGATCTCGATGCCGGAGTACGCCGTCGAGAGATTCGTGCGCAGGGCGTCGAGCGACCGGGCGTCGTGCCCGCCGTAGAGGAAGATCGGTGAGCGCGCAGGGCCGGCCGCAGCCCGCTTGCACTGGGCGGCCATCAGATCCGGTCCGTAGACGCGGTCGCCGAGCTGTTCGCCGAGCAGGCGGGCTGCGTGCACCACGCCCATCCCGTCCGGCGTGACGACCTCCGCGTGTGCGAAGGCGTCGGCGAGCGCTTCGTCGTCGCGCGCGAACACAAGCGAGCTTGCCGGCGCGCAGCAGATGTAGATGCGCCGATCGGCCGCGATCGCATTGTCGATCGTCTCGAGGACTTCTTCGTAATCGGTCATCGAGACCGCAGTGCCGATGATCTCGCGACGCCGCATTGCCGGGGTGCTCAGGACTGGTCACTGCGCTCGAGCCGGCGCAGTCGTTCTTCCGTCGCCGCGAGCTTCTGGGCGAGCACCTTGTTCTGGTCGGACAGTCGCGAGATCGTCACCGAGAA
>CAZRAA010000088.1:5451-6560 GCA_964597975.1 uncultured Thermoleophilaceae bacterium
GCAGCGAGAATCATGAGATGTCACCAGCAGCGCCGGTCACGGCGTGGTCGGCGGCGGCCGAGCGCGAACGGAAGAGGCCGACGAATACCGCCAGCAGGACCTTCAGCATGTAGTAGCCCGAATGCAGCGGCGTGATCGAGGAACGACCGCCCTCGCGTAGATCCATCCGCACTGCGACCTCCGCGGTTTTCAACTGATGGCGGTGCATCATCAGAATCGCCTCGACTTCGGGGTAGTCGTGCGGATAGTCGTGCGCGAAGAGTCTGATCGCCCGGCGATTTGCGAGGCGAAACCCGCTGGTTGGATCGGTCACGCGCTGCCGCGTGATCGCTGAGAGCACCATCGAGAACATCACGATCCCCAGGCGCCGGGCGAAAGTCTGCTTGTACTCGCCGTCGCCGAGGAAACGCGAGCCGGTGACCATGTCGACTGCTGGATTCGATTCCAGACGATCGACCAGCTTTGAAAGCTCCTCCGGCGGGTGCTGCCCGTCACCGTCGACCTGCACGGCCATCTCGTAGTCGTTGGAGAGGGCGTACTGGTAGCCGCTCTGTACCGCGCCGCCGATCCCGAGGTTGATCGGGTGGATCAGCACGATTGCGCCCGCTGCCTGGGCGCGCGCGGCGGTCTCGTCGGTCGAACCGTCATCGATCACGAGCACGTCAAAATCGGCGGCGTGCGCGTGGAGGTTCTCGATCACCCGCGCGATCGAGGCTTCCTCGTTGTAGGCCGGGACTATCGCCAGTCGCTTCTGCGGCATGCGCTCATTATGGAGGTCGGCTGGGTCACGACTTGCCCCGTGCCGCGACAGCCCCGCGGTAGACGTCGATCGTTTCGGCAGCGGTGCGCTCCCAGGTGAAGAGCTTTGCGCGCTCGCGGCCGCGCTCGATCAACGACTCGCGCAGCTCGGCCGAGCCCAGGATGCGTTCGGTGCTCGCGCCGATCGCGTCGATGTCGAGCGGGTCGAAGAGTTCTGCCGCGTCGCCTGCGACCTCTGGTAGAGAAGTGGTGTTGGAGCAGGCGACCGGCACGCCGCGCGCCATCGCCTCAAGCACCGGCAGGCCGAATCCCTCGCGCAGAGTCGGATACACGAAGACTGAGGCCGCGGC
>CAZRAA010000089.1:0-6211 GCA_964597975.1 uncultured Thermoleophilaceae bacterium
GGACAGTAGAGACGGCGGCGCCGATGGCCGAGCTGCCGTCGATCACGATCGTCACTCCGACCTTCAACGCTGCTGCAACGCTCGAAGAGACGCTGGCGAGCATCGCCGCGCAGGAATATCCGGCGCTTGAGCACGTGGTGGTGGATGGCGGTTCGACCGACGGGACTCTGGAGATCCTCGAGCGCGAGGCCGAGGCTGGGCGCCTGCGATTTGTCTCCGAGCCGGACGATGGGTTGTCGGATGCCTTCAATAAGGGCGTTTCAATGGCTGGTGGCGAGTGGATCGGGTGGCTGAATGCGGACGATGTCTATGAGCCCGGTGCCCTGCGCGCGATTGGTGCTGCGATCGCTGCCGGCGACGACGCTGAGTGGGCCACCGGCCGCTGCAAGATCATCGGCGCCGACGGATCCGAGTCGCGCAAGGCAGTGACCGCCTACAAGAACTGGCTGCTGGATCGCTATTCGATCGACCTGTATCTGACCAACAACTTCATCTCCTCGCCGGCCACGTTCGTGCGGCGCGACGTGCTCGGCGAGATCGGCGCGCTTGACACACGCTTCAAGTACAGCGCCGACTACGACCTCTGGCTGCGCCTGGCGCGTCGCGGCGACCCGCTGATCGTCGACGCCGACATTGCGCGCTTTCGAATGGCCGATGACTCCCTGAGCATCACCGGATTCGAAGAGCAGTTCATAGAACACGCCGTCAACGCGCGCGAAAACGGTGCCGGCTACCCGGTCTCGGTCGCGATCAACCGCATCCTCAGCCGCCTGATCATCTGGATCTACCGCGGGATCATGGCTTCCCGGCGCGTGCGCGGCTAGTGACGCCCGGTCCCAAGCGGCGATAAGTGTGAAGTCTCTCCCTTGGGGCGGGACTTTACGGATACTTCACACTTCGGCGGGGGATTTGGCGCGGTTTCGTAGGATTGCGGGCATGAGCGAGCCGCAAGAGCCGAGCGCCGAGTACTTCGAAGGCAAGCGCGTCGCCGTCACCGGCGGCAGCGGTTTTCTCGGCTCCCACGTCGTCGATCGGCTGGAGGCGCTGGGCGTCTCCCCGGCGCTCCCGCGCAGCGCTGAGTTCGATCTGACCAAAGAGGACGACGTCGCGGCCTTCTACGAGTCGGCCGATCCCGACATTGTCATCCACCTCGCCGCACGCGTCGGTGGGATCGGCGCCAACCGCGCAAATCCCGGCGCTTACTGGTACGACAACCTGATGATGGGCGCGCTGCTGCTCGAGCACGCACGGCGCACGGGGGTGAAGAAATTCGTCCAGCTCGGAACGATCTGCTCCTACCCGAAGTTCGCCGAGATCCCCTTCAAGGAAGACGCGCTCTGGGACGGCTACCCCGAGGAGACCAACGCGCCGTACGGAATCGCCAAGAAGGCACTACTGGCCGGCGCCCAGGGGTACCGCGAGCAGTACGGCATGGACACGATCTTCCTGATGCCCGTAAACCTCTATGGCCCGCGCGACAACTTCGACCTGCAGAGCTCGCACGTGATCCCGGCGCTGATTCGCAAGATGATCGAGGCCGGCGAGCGCGAGGAGGACGTGACACTCTGGGGCGACGGCTCGCCCTCGCGCGAGTTCCTCTTCGTTGACGACTGCGCGCGCGGCCTGCTGTTGGCGACCGAGCGCTACGACAAGTCTGATCCCGTCAACCTCGGCGCCGGCTTCGAGATCACGATCAAGGATCTCGCGGAACTAATCGCCAAGGCGACGGGTTATACCGGCGTGATCAACTGGGACACATCGATGCCCGGCGGTCAGCCGCGCCGCAAGCTCGACACTTCGCTGGCCAAGCGGGAGTTCGGGTTTGAAGCTTCGGTCCGCTTCGAAGAGGGGATCGCTCGCACCGTCGAGTGGTTCCGCGAGCACCGCGAGTGGGTCGACCAGGACGTCGCCCGCCGCGCGGCGGCCGAAGAGCGCGCCGCGCAGCGCGCGTAGGTCCTGCAAGTGGAAGAGCCCGCAGGCTCACGTCGGCTGCCGGAAGGCGCACAGCTCCAGAAGCTCGCGATGGGCGTGGTGCTGCTGCTTGCCCTTGCGATCGCGCTTGTCGCCCTGCTGGTCCCCCGCGAGCGCACGACCGGCAACAACGATGTGGTCATCGACAAGCAGCTGACGACGCTGACCCCTGCCAACGGGCCGCTCTGCATCACCGGTGTCTCGGTGCCCGAGGGCACCCAAGCCGTGCGCATGTACCTCTTGACCTACGAGCGCGACGGTGTGCGGATGACCATGACCGCCAAGAACGCTGCTGGCAAGATCCTGGGCGAGTCGAGTCCTCCGCCGTTTGACGACGGCAACGAGGTCGCATTCGATCTTCCGACCGGCGACCGCAAAGACCTGACGCTCTGTTTTCGCACCGCTTCCGCACCGGTCGTGATCCCTGGTGAGGCAAACGGCAATCTCACGTCGCAGGTGGCCACGCTTGGCGGAAAGACCGTCCCCGGGGATGTTGCGCTCGCTTACGTCAGTGGCGAGAAGCGCTCCGCCGCCTCGCTTACTCCGACGATCTTCGAGCGCGCATCGCTGTTTCGTCCTGCGTGGGTCGGCGCATGGACGTACTGGCTGGGCGCGCTGGCGGCGCTGGCGCTGATCGCTTGTGGCTGGCTATTGCTGCTGCGCGCCGGCCGGCTGTCGTCCTGGCCGCCGCGGCGAATGATCCTCGCGATCGCCGCCATTGCGTTCGCCAACGCCGCGCTCTGGGCGCTGGTGACCCCGGCCTTCAACGCGCCGGATGAGCTCGCCCACTTCACATACGTTGAAACGCTCGCCAACGGCCAGCTCCCCGACCACGACGTTGCACCGGGAGAGCAGGGCAATTCGTATCGTCCGAGCCTCGTCTACGCGAGCCAGGTAACGGCGGTCGGAATCATCGGTCGCCCCGTCGCCAAGCCCCCGCACTCCAAGGCGGCTGAGGTCGGATTCTTCAAAGAATTCAACCGCCTGCGTGCCGGCCCTGACGAGGCATACGGAATCACTCCGGCGCACGTGTACTCCCCGGCCTATTACCTGCCAGCGACCGCGTTCTATGCGGCAGGTTCCTACGGCAACATCTTCGACCGGTTGCTGATGGTGCGACTGTGGTCAGCGCTGCTGCTGGCGATCGGTGTGATCTTCGTGATGCTGTTCGTGCGCGAGATGCTCCCGCGTATGCCCTGGGCGCCGCCGGTGGCCGGACTTGCCGTGGCCTTCGAGCCGATGGCGGTGCACCTGGCAGGCGCAGTTTCGAACGACAACCTGATGCTCGCCGCTTGCGCCGCGACCCTCTGGCTCGGTGCGCGAATTCTGCGCCGCGGCCCGACGTTCTGGACAGTGCTGGCGGCGATGATGGCGATCGTCGTCGGTTACGCCGCCAAACCGACGGCGCTCGGGATCGCCCCGGCGCTGGCGTTCGTGTTGCTGGTGGCGATCTACCGAGCCCCCGAGCGCTGGCGCGCGCTGCGCACCTGCGTGCTCGCCGCGTTGGTCCCGCTGGCGAGCGTCGGACTGATTTTCCTTCTGTTCGGTTCCGGCGGCAGTGTTGGCACCGCCGATCCCAGCGCCGTTGCATTGCGCCCCGCAACTCCGACCGGCTATCTCAGCTACCTATGGCAGTGGTATTTGCCCTCGATCGGCTCGATGGACGAGTACTTCATCGGCTTGCCGCCCGCCTACCGCGTGTTCTTCGGCGACTTCCTCGCCGACTTCAACTCACTCGACACGCAGTTCTCGGATGCCTTCTACAAGATCTTCTTTGCGGTGGCGCTCGCACTCTTCGCCCTCGTGCTGCGGGCGGTCTGGGTTAGGCGCGACCGCCTGCGCGCCAATTGGCCCTGGGTGCTCTATCCGCTGATTGCGGTTCTCGGAACGATGTTCCTGATCAACACCACCGGCTACCTGCTCTGGAGGCAGGACGGGCAGATCTTCGCGCAGGGGAGATACCTGTTCCCGGCGATCGGCGTCTTCGCGCTCTACGTAGTGGTCGCCGGAATCGGCGCCGGAAAGCGCTGGGCGATCCCGCTCGCAAGCGCCATAGTGATCGCGCTGGCCTCCATCAACATCGCCGGTATGGCGCTCTCACTAGGCCGCTTCTACATCTAGATCAGCGAACCAGCCGCCCAGGGTCGCTCGTTGCCGGGTGCGCCATGAATCTGCAACAGCGCGTCGATCACCGTCCGCGTCGCGTCGTCCCAGCTGTGGCGCGCGACGAACTCGAGGCCCGCGGCGGCGCGGCGTGTTCGTAGCGCCTGGTCGTCGAGCAGTTCGATCAGCGCGTCTGCAATCGAAACCACGTTGTCGTCAGCCAGAGAGATCACCGAGCCGTCGTCGCCGAAGACGCCCTCGCAAGCTCGCCCGGCCAGCTCAACCACCGGCAGACCGCACGCCATCATCTCCTGCGGGATCAGCGAGTAGTTGGTGAGACTCAACGACAGGCCGACCGTCGCCTCGCAGTAGAGCCGCCGCAGTCGCTCGGGCGGCACAACTCCGACGTGCTGGTACTTGAATGGCGCGCGGATGAACTTGTTGGCGCCGTAGAGGGCAACCCGTATGCCCGGTCGCCGGCGCAAGACCTCCTCCAGTGCCAAGACTCCGAGCTCAACCGCGCGGCGTTCGGTGAAGCTGCGCGCGTAGAAGGCAATCGTGTCGTTGCGCCGAGGCGAATCGAGCGGGAAGTACTCGGCCGCGTCGACCCCAAGCTTGAAGGACACCGCATCGGCGCCGTAGCGCGAGCGCATCATCTCGGCAAGCCACGGCGAAGCGCAGATGCAGTGAAGCCCGTAGCTGTAGCTGCGCGCGGCAAACAGCGCGCGCGACGAGTTGGCGTAGAACTCCGGCTCGTGGTCCTGCACGAAGTAGGCGCGCTCGCCGCAGCTGCCTAAGCGCAGCACCTTGTAGACCGTGTCCCAGCCGGTCGCAACCGCAACGTCGGCGCCGGCCCACTCGTCAAAGCCCCGGTGCACCGTGGCTTCCAGTTCGAAGTAGTGATCGCGGATCCGCTTGCGCATCGTCCCGGCATGTGAGCGATCGATCCCCGCCGAATCGTGCACCCAGATCGAGCAGCGATGGCCTTCTTGCTCGAGCGCGCGGACCATGCGGAAGATCGTCGTGTGACCGCCGCCGCCGATGCCGAACGGGGGTACCACCCAGGCGACGTGCATCGGACCCTCGCCGCCGCGCGGCTCCAATGGGACCACCCCTTCGCGTTCCACTTCAGCCACATCGGCGAACTCGCCCGCCCCGGTCGCGGGAATCTCGAAGCTCACGCCGTCGCCACGGCCCTCAAAGCTCAGCACTTCACGAACTCGGCCGGGCAGCTTGTTCGCACGCGCACCGAGTCCACCAAATCCCACACGGCCCGTGTGGTAGATCGCACTTCGCGCTCCCCAGGCAGCGCGGCGCCAAGCCGGCTGGCCCATCTCTTCGAGGAACCGCTGGTCTTCGGAGACAGATTCCTTGATGATCTCGAGCGCGTGCGAAGCCGACGCCTCCGTGCGCTCGCCGACGCTGTCCGAGAGCCCGCGGTACTCATCGAAGTAGCGCTTGAACGACTCGACCATGCCGTAGTCGTGCGAGTGGTAGGCCGCCGCTCCCGGTACGTAGACCTTGGCGAACCCGTTCTTGAATGCGTCAACGCCGAAGGCCTGATCTTCGGCATATGAGATGTCGCGAAACGGCGCCGCCTGCCACGCTGCGCGCGAGATACAGGAGTTGGAGTTCGATAGATAAGCCGAGTCGCCCGGCAGTTGTAGAACCGGCTGACCGTCCTCTCCGCCAAACGACTCGAAGTGATCGCGCAGCAGTCGCGCCATCAGCGGACTAACACCGTCGCGCGGCAGGTGGGGGCCAAACGCGGCCCCGACGTTCGGCGCGAGCGTGAAGGCGTCGCGATAAGCGGCCAGCCAGTGCTCGCTCGCGGGGGTCGCGTCCTGAGTGAGGAAGGCGATCAGCTCGCCCGAGGTGTTCTGGACGCCGAGATTGCGTGTGCGGCCGTGACCGAACTCCGACTTGTCGATCTGCATCAGGCGCACCCCGGGATGGGCGGCGACGATCTCGATCGAGCCGTCGGTCGAGCCGGAGTCGATCACAAGCACTTCAAACGGCTGATCGATCACCTGGCTGGTCACCGCCGCGAGCACCTCGTCGAGGAACTCCGCGCCGTTGAGAACCGGGATGACTACCGAGATCATGTCGACTGCGCCCGCTAGCCGCGAAGCACGCG
>CAZRAA010000090.1:0-5925 GCA_964597975.1 uncultured Thermoleophilaceae bacterium
ACCGCATGGAGATGTACCCGGACAAGAAGTCGGCGATCATCCCCTGCCTGATGGCCGCGCAGAAGACGCACGGCTGGCTCTCACCCGAGGCGATCGATCAGGTGGCGGCGGTGATGAAGCTGACGCCCGCGCGGCTGGTTTCGGTGGCGAGTTTTTACGACATGTTCGAGCTCGAGCCGTCGGGCAAGAACACGATCTACATGTGCACGAACATCAGTTGCATGCTGCGCGGCGCAGACCAGGTGATGGAAGAGCTCGAGCGGCAGGTCGGTGTGAAGAACGGCGGCACCTCCGAGGACGGAATCTTCCTGCGCAACTTCGAGTGCCTGGGCGCCTGCGACATCGCGCCGATGGCCAGCGTCGACGGCGAGTTCGTCGGTCCGCTGACCGTCGATGACGCCAAGCAGCTCGTCGAGGACATCCGCGCCGGGCGCGAGGTGCTTGCCAGCAAGAAACTCTCTCGCCGGCCGGTCGCAGCGACGCTCTGGCAGAACGGCGGACGCGCCGAGGGCTACGACGTCTCTCAAGGAGGTGAGCGCTGATGGAAGCCGCACGGTCGCTCTCTGACGAGCTGCTCTTTGACCGCATCGACGAGCCGGGCCTGAAGACGATCGACGTCTACGAGGCGCGCGGCGGCTACTCCGAGCTGCGCCGAGTGCTCAGCGAGGTTGCGCCCGAGAAGGTGCTCGAAGAACTCCAGGCGTCTGGCTTGCGCGGTCGCGGCGGCGCCGGTTTCGCGATGGGCACCAAGGCCGGCTTCCTGCCCAAGGGTGAGATGGACAAGTACCTCTGCTGCAACGCCGACGAATCCGAGCCCGGCACTTTCAAGGACCGCGAGCTGATGCAGAAGAACCCGCATCAGCTGATCGAGGGCATGATCATCGCCAGCTACGCCGCCGGCATCAACAAAGCGTTCATCTACATCCGTGGCGAATACGAGGAGCAGGCCGATGTGCTCGAGGCGGCCGTCAAGGAGGCCTACGCGAAGGGTTACCTCGGCGAGAACATCCTCGGCAGCGGATTCACGGTCTCGCTGGTCGTCCACCGAGGCGCCGGCGCTTACATCTGTGGCGAGGAGACCGCGCTGCTCGACTCGCTCGAGGGCAAGCGCGGCAACCCGCGCCTGAAGCCGCCGTTCCCGGCCAACGCCGGCCTCTTCCAGGGGCCGACGCTGATCAACAACGTAGAGACGCTCTCGAACGTCGCCCACATCACGAAGATGACCGGCGCAAAGTACGCCGAAATCGGCACCGAAAAGAGCACCGGCACCAAGCTCGTATCGATCAGCGGCTGCGTGGCAAAGCCCGGCAACTACGAGATCGAGTTGGGCATCCCGTCGCGCGAGATCATCTTTGACCTGGCCGGCGGACCTCTGCCCGGCCGCGAGTTCAAGGCCTGGTTCCCCGGCGGCTCATCGTCGCCGGTGCTGACCCCCGACGATTTCGATCTGCCCTACGACTTCGATTCGATCGCCGGCGCCGGTTCGATGCTCGGCTCGGGTGCGATCATCATGATCGACGACTCAGTGTCGATCGTCGACGTCGCGCTGCGCACCGCGCGCTTCTACAAGCATGAGTCCTGCGGCAAGTGCACCCCCTGCCGCGAGGGCACGAGCTGGACGACAAAGATGCTCCAGCGCGTCTCCGACGGCCTCGCCACACCGATGGACCTGGACATCATCGAGAGCGTCTGCGACCAGATCATGGGTAACTGCCTCTGCGTGCTCGGTGACGCGATGGCGATGCCGGTCTCGAGCATGGTCAAGAAGTTCCGGCCCGAGTTTGAAGCGCACATCGAGGCCGCCCGCGCCGCTCGCATGCCGCTCGACGAGGCGACGATGGCCGACGAACTCAATCTAACCGCGATGGCGGCAAGGGCATGACCGAAAACCTGCCGCCATCGAGCGCTCGGCTTGACGCCGAGAACGTCACCGGTTCCGAAGCGGCGGTGGCGACGGACAAGCCCGGGCTGCAGTACAAGTCCGAATTCACGGTGGTCGATGCGCTGCCGCCCGGCTATTCGAAGAAGCCGGCAGGCGAGCCCGAGCGCCAGGCGATCAGCTTCACGATCGACGGCGCCGAGGTGCGCGCGCCCGAGGGCATCATGCTCGTCGACGCCGCCAAGTACGGCGGGGTTGAGATCCCGGTCTTCTGTTACGAACCCAAGCTGGGCGCGCCGGTCGGCGCCTGCCGCATGTGTCTTGTCGAGATCGAGGGCATCCCCAAGCTGCAGACCGCCTGTTCGACGCCCGTGCGGGACGGCATGAGCGTGGTCACCAAGTCACCGCGCGTGATCGAGGCACAGAACAGCGTCGTCGAATTCATCCTCGCCAATCACCCGCTCGACTGCCCGGTCTGCGACAAGGGCGGCGAGTGCCCACTACAGGACATCTCCTACGGCTGGGGCCGCGGCAAGAGCCGCTTCGCCGAGCCCAAGCGCCACTTCGACAAGCCCGTTGGATTGAGCCCGAGCATCGCGATCGACCGCGAGCGCTGCATCCTCTGTTACCGCTGCGTGCGCTTCTCCCAGGAGGTCAGCGAGGACTATCAACTCGTCCTGCTCGACCGTGGTGCGGACTCGCACGTCGGTACGTTTGACGGCAGCGAGTACATCGCGCCGTTCTCCGGCAACATCATCGAGCTCTGCCCGGTTGGTGCTCTGACCAGCCGCGCGTACAGATTCAGGGCTCGTCCGTGGGACATCGAGCAGGGCGGCTCTGTCTGCTCGATGTGTCCGGGTCAGTGCAACGTCAGCTACAGCGTGCGCGACGACAAGGTGATGCGCGTGATGGCGCGCGACAACAGCGCGGTCGATGACGGCTGGCTCTGCGACCGCGGTCGCTTTGCCTACCAGGCCTGGGAATCCGAGGCACGGATCACACAGCCGCTCATCCGCCAGGGCGACAAGCTGCTCCCGGCTCGCTGGGACCACGCGCTCGACGTCGCGGCTGCCGCGCTGAAGAAGGCCGGGGCAAAAAGCGCCGCGCTGGCCGGCGGCGGCACCACCAACGAGGAGGCCTGGCTGCTGCGCCGCCTGATGATCGAGGGTCTGGGATCGCGCAACATCGACTCTCGTCGCACCGGCAAGCTCAGCGCCGATGTGGCGCGCACGCTGACCGAGCCGGCCGTGACGGCGTCCGTACCCGATGTCGAATGGGCCGACGCGATTCTCGTGCTGGGGACCGAGCTCGTCGACGAGATGCCGATCCTCGACTTGCGCGTGCGCAAAGCGGTCAACCGCAACGGCGCGAAGCTCGTCGTCGCGACCGCGCGGCCGAGCGCGCTCGATGAGAAGGCCAGCGTCGTTTGCCGGTACGCACCGCGCGCCGTTGACGCGTTTTCCCAGGCGCTGCTCGCGGCGCTCACTGGCGGAGACCTTGGCGATCTGCCCGCGCGATCCGGCTCGGTCGCGGATGACATCGCGGCCGCCGCCGAGCTGCTCAAGGGCGCCGAGCGCCCGGTGATCCTCTGGGGCGAGAAGATCCTCTACTACGACACAGCAGCGCCGGCGATGACGATCGCGAACATCGTCGACCAGCTGAAGCTCGGCCAGACCGACGGCGCGGGTCACCTGCAGATTCCGGTCCAGGCCAACGGCCGCGGCCTGCGCGAGGTCGGCTTTCTGCCCAACCTCGGCCCTGCGCTCAGCGAAGAAGGCGACGGCCTCAGCTCCAATGAGATTCGCGACGCACTCGGCGACGAAGTCAACGCACTGCTGCTGCTCGACGCGGACCCGGTCGTCGACTACCCGGCCGGTGCAAGCTGGGACGAGCAACTCGCAAAAGCCGGCACCGTGATCAGTTTCGCCACCTGGATGGGCGGCGCGGCCGAGGCGCATGCCGACGTGATCTTCCCGCTTGAGGTCGGACCGGAGAAGGAAGGCACGTTGACGCACGCCGATGGACGTCTTCAGCGGTTGCGCCAGACCGTCGAGCGCGCCGGCGAAGTCAACGCCGGCTGGTGGGTGATCGCCGAGCTTGCCAAGCGCGTCGGGCTCGACCTGGGAGTCAACGTCGTCCACCAGGCGACCGCGCAGGTCGCAGCGGGCGTGCCGATCTACGCCGGCATCAACGCCGACGAGATCGGCGGCACCGGCGTGCGCTGGCAGGAACGCGATGCCGCCTCTGCACTGCCCGCGCCCGGCCGCCGCACGTTCGACCTCGAAGAACCCGCGGCTGCCCCGCAACCCAACGGCAAGCTTCGCCTGGGTACCTTCCGCTCGATCTGGGGCGGGGGTGACGTCGCCAACGCCGCCACGCTCAGCCCCCTCGTCTCCAGCACTCGCGTCGAGCTCGCTCCCGAAGACGGCGAGCGCCTCGGCGTCAAGAGCGGCGACCAGGTCACACTGGCCACCGAGTCCGGCGAGGTGGTTGCGATCGTCGCCCTGCGTGACGCGATCCCGGCGGGCGCCGCCTTCCTGCTCGACTCGCGCGACGACGGCGTACGCCGCGCTCTCGCCGGTGCCCCCGAACTGGTGGAGGTGAAGAAGTGACGCCGCTGGCGACAGTCGGATTCGAAGTCAGCTTCTGGGCGCAGCTGATCGTCTCGTTCCTGATCTTCTTCGTCGTCTTCAACATGATTCCGATGGTGCTGCTGGTCGAGCGCAAGGTGCTCGGGCGCTTCCAGGGTCGCTACGGACCCAACCGCGTGGGACCGTTCGGCGCGCTGCAGCCGATGGTCGACATCGTCAAGCTCGCCGCCAAGGAAGACTTCGCGCCGCGCAACGCGAGCAAGGCGATCTTCGTTATCGCCCCGGTGATCTCACTGGTCACCGCCGTCGCGACGATCGCGATCCTGCCTTTCGGCAACACCGTCACCGACGGGCTCTTCGGTGCCAATTACACGCTTTACGGGATCGACGTCTCGATCGGCATTCTCTACGCCTTTGCTTTTGGTGCGATCGCCTTCTACGGATTGATGCTCGGCGGCTGGGCCTCGGGCAGCAAGTACTCGTTCCTGGGCGCGATGCGCTCGGCCGCGCAACTGATCAGCTACGAGCTGGCAGCGGGCCTCTCGCTGATCGGCGTCGTGATGATGACCGGCTCGCTCTCGATGACCGCGATCGTCGAAGCGCAGGGCGACATGTGGAACATCGTGCCGCAGTTCGTCGCCTTCCTGATCTTCCTGGTCGCGGCTTTTGCTGAGACCAACCGCGCGCCGTTTGACCTCGTTGAAGCGGATGCCGAGCTTGTGGCCGGCTACCAGACCGAGTACGGCGGTATGCGCTTCGCCTCGTTCATGCTTGCCGAGTACATGAACATGATCGTGCTCTCGGGCATCGGCGTGACGATGTTCCTCGGCGGCTGGCACGGACCCGGACCCGACTGGCTCGGGCCGATCTGGGTGCTGGTGAAGATCTTCATCTTCCTCTTGCTCTTCATGTGGGTGCGCGCGACTCTCCCCAGACTCCGCTACGACCAGCTGATGAGCTTCGGCTGGAAGATTCTGCTCCCGCTGGCGACGATCAACCTGATGGTCACGGCGATCGTGGTGGCGACATGAGCGTGCCCGAGGCGAAGATCTACGACCCTGGCGCGGACATCGTTGAGGTCGTGCGCGGGCCCGACCCTGGCGGCGCCGGGGGTGCCTACCGTGCGTTCGGAGAGACGTTGCGCGGCCTGAAGACCACGCTGTCCCGCCTGATCGAGGGTCCGGTCACGATCCAGTATCCAGAAGAGAAGACGCCTGTGTACCCGCGTTTTCGCGGCCGGCACAAGCTGCACCAGTTCGAAGAGAGCGAGCCCGGCGTGGGCGGTCTCGAGAAGTGCGTCGGATGCTCGCTCTGCGCTGCAGCGTGTCCGGCCGACTGCATCCGCGTGGTGGCGGCCGACAACGATCCCGAGAACCCAACCAGCGCCGGCGAGCGCTACGCCGCGGTCTACGAGATCAACCTCTCGCGCTGCATCTTCTGCGGCTACTGCGAGAT
>CAZRAA010000091.1:0-5883 GCA_964597975.1 uncultured Thermoleophilaceae bacterium
GGTGCCGGCCGCGGTGGTGAGCATCGGGAAGAACTTCGGCGACTGCGTGGCGGCGATCAGCACAGCCTCGTAGCCGGCGACGGTCGCCTGCGAGGAGAGCGAGTCCATGCTCTGGGCGCGCGTGGTGCGCGGGATCGACTCCATTGCGAACGCCGAGATGTTCTTGGCCGCAAGCGCGCGGGCGATTTCTTCGTCGGTCAGCGGGTCGAGGTAGCCGATCAGGATCGAGCCCTCGGGCAGCTGAGCGAGTTCTTCGCTGGTCGGCTTCTGGACCTTGACGACCGCGTCGGCGCCGGAGACGGTCGCCGCGAAGTCTGAGGCCAGCTGCGCGCCGGCGTCGGTGTACTGGGAGTCCGGGTGGCCGGCGAGCTCGCCGGCACCGTTCTGGACGGTCACCGTGTTGCCCGTACTCACGAGCTTTTGGATGGTGTCAGGGGTTGCCGCGACGCGCGTTTCGCCGTCGGCCGCCTCCCTTGGAACCGCGATTCTCATCGAATACCTCGTCGGAATGCGTGGTGGATGGGTGGAACGGAAAAGTCAGCGCGCAAGGGTAGCCGACAAGCCGGGTCGGAATAGGGAAAATCAGGGGGGCGAATGCTTCCGGCTGGCGACGGGTTAAAGGGTGTGGATCGCCGCCGGGACGTCCGAGGCTCGAACAAAAGTTGATTTTTCGCCTCAAGCCTAAAGATTTCGGCGACGATGAACCGTGTAGGTGCGCCCGCAAACGGATGAATGAATTGACGCAGAGAATGGGGGCTCGGGCCTCGGCTTCACGCAGTGTCATTGCGATGCTGGCGCTCTGCTGCGCTATTTGCATGATGCTTTTGGCCACCGACCGCGCGGGGGCGGCAGGTGGCCCGGACTTCCGGCGCTACGTGACGATCAAGTTCGATCGAGACACGAGCGCGGCCGAGCGCTCGGCGGCGCGTGAGGAGGTCGGCGCGCAGTTTGAGACGACTTTGCTCGGCGCGCGCCTCCAGCAGGTTTCGCTTCCGCAGGGACACTCAAGCGCGGCGGCCGCCGAAGTGCTCGATGCGAACCCAGACGTCGAATATGCGGTTGCCTCGGGCACATGGGAAGCCGACGACGTCGATCAGCCTTTCTTCAACGACCCGTTCCTACCCAAGCAGTGGGCGCTCAGCAACACCGGCCGGACGTTCATGACCCGCTTCGTCGCGGGACAGTTTGAGGAGGTCAGCGGGACGGCCGGTGCAGACATCGGAGCGCCGGCCGCCTGGGCTGCGATCGACCCAGTCACCGTGTGGCCTGAGGAGATTGGTGTGATCGACACCGGAGTCGCCTACGAGCACTCGGATCTTGAGGAAAACATGGTGGAGGGCTCGGACTTCTTTGACGGTGACCGCGACCCACGCGACCCCAACGGACACGGCACGCACGTCGCTTCGATCGCCGCCGGCGTCGCGGGCAACGGCGTCGGCACGGCCGGCGTCGACCCGTGGGCGCGGGTGATGCCGCTGCGCGCCGCCGATCGCTACGGAAACTTCTCGTGGGCGGCGATCGAACAGGCGGTTGCCTACGGGCTCGATCTCGGTGTGCGCGTCTTCAATGGCAGCTTCGGCGGGGCCGACAACGATCCGGCCTTCGAGGAGCTCATCCGCGAGCACCCGGAGGCGCTGTTTGTTTTCTCTGCCGGCAACGGCGGCAGCGACGGGGTCGGCGACAACCACGACGCCGCGGCCGGCACATCGCATCGCTACCCCTGCGACATCGGTCTGCCCAACGTGATCTGCGTCGGGGCGACCGACTGGCGCGACGCGATCACCGGTTTCTCGGACTTCGGTGTGAACTCGGTCGATCTGCTTGCGCCCGGCGCGAGCATCTATGCGGCCAAGCCGTGCGTGACGCCGGCGACCAGCGCCGAGGACCAGGGCGAGTGTCCCTACAACCCGGATGACCCGACGGCGCCGGTTGGCCTCGGCGGCGGGCCGTACGCCTTCCAACTGCTCTCGGGTACTTCGATGTCGACCCCGGCGGTCGCAGGTGCCGTTGCGCTGATCTGGGGCAAGTGCCCGCAACTGAAGTCCTCGCAAGTGAAGAAGGCGGTTGTGACGAGCGTTGATCCGCTGACGGCGGCGCGCACGAAGGTCGCTTACGGCGGCAGGCTGGACGTCGGCAATGCGACCGCCGCAGTCACCCCGTGCCCTGCGCCCTCAAACGGCAGCGACTGGCCGGTGCCGCCCGCCCAGCCGACCGATCCCGGTGGTGACGGCGGCGGATCCGGCGGCGGGGGCAATCCCGTGGTTCCTCCCGTGGAGCCTCCCAAAGGCAGCACCCTGCAGTTTCAGATCGTGCGCCCGTCCGCTTCCCGCGTGAATAAGTCCCGCGTCGTGAAGTTCAAGCTGCGCTGCAGCGAGGTCTGCTCGGCGGCTTTGACCGCGCGGCCCGCGGCCAGGGGAATCTCCTTCAAGCAGACCAAGCTGAAGGTCAAACGCGGCGCGGCCGGCACACGCGCGGTCAAGGTCAAGCTCTCGGCAGCGACCGCTCGCAACGTGCGCGCCTTGCTGGCGGCGAAGACAGCGGTGCGGCTGAAGATCTCGATCGTCGTGACCGACGGCAACGGCCTCTCCAGCGAGCCGCTGCCCTTCAGCATCAAGCTCACGCGCTGAAGCGGGTGACGCCGCGCCGTTAGCATCCGGCGCGATGGGCGAGCTGAATCTTCCCAATGTGCTGACGGTCCTGCGGATCCTGCTGGTTCCGGTGGTGATCGCCGGCCTGCTGGCCGAATCGCCGTCGGGCGACGTGATCGCCGGCGTGGCCTTCGCTGCTGCTGCGGCGACCGACTGGTTCGACGGCTACTACGCGCGCTCGCGCAACCTGATCACGACATTCGGGAAGGTGATGGACCCGGTCGCCGACAAGCTGCTGATCGTTGGCACGCTCGTCACGCTGAGCGCGCTTGACCGCATGAGCTGGTGGGCCACGGGACTGGTGCTCGGCCGCGAGTTCGCCGTCACCGCGCTGCGCTACCTGCGCAAGGAAGACGGAGTGATCAGCGCCTCGCAGTACGGCAAGCTCAAGACGGTGATCCAGAGCTTCGTCCTGTTGATCGTGATCGTCGCGCAACCCTCAACGGCGGTCGATGTGCTCGTGTGGATCATGGTCGCGGTGACCCTGATCACCGGAGCCGACTACTTCGTCAACACCGGCAAGCGGCTCGACACCCAATCCCCAACCCCCTAAAACCCCCGCGCCCGACTGCGCACCTTTGGTGCGCAGTGAGAATTGTGCGGCGAGAATGGCTTGTTTATGGGGTAGTTAGCTGCGCACGTTTGGTGAGCAGTTGTCGCGCGAGATCGAAATCGCTCGATCTCGGATCGAGCGGCCGATACCGATGGCGCTTGGGATCGATGTTCCACTCGAACAACTTCCGCTGCACGATCGATGGCCCGCGTCGATTCATGAACTCGCAGTACCCCTCGACGCCTCCGAAGACGCCGAGGGCGATTGTCGGGTCGTACCAATCGCACCGCAGGTTCCCGATCATCGCCTGGAAACTCGTGTACGGCGTTTCGAACTGGCGGATCGGGTCGTTCAGCTCGACATACGCGATCATGTCTTTGATCTGGGTGGGATCGATCAACTCCTCGAAAGCCTTCGCGTTGAACGGGCTGAACACTTTGCCTCGCCAACTGGTCTGCTGATTGAACGAGTCCGCTTGCCTGGCCATCACGCGTGACATCAACCGCGTGATTGCGTCCTTTCCGAGCTGGTGGACGACATCGTGCAGGTGGTTGTCCATCACGTTGAAGCTGATCGTCTTCAACTCGCGATCGAGCTTGGTGTAGGGCCTGCCCCACTTGTTGTGAGTCGGCTCTGGGCTCAGGTGATGGCCGAATCGATCGAGCAGTTCTTGTTTTTGCGCCGGCGACTTGAACGGTCTCAGATTTCCGATTGCGCGAGCCGTGACGTGGTAGGTGCGATTTGCCTGGAAGACGTTGATTCCGGTGGGCGAGATGACTGTCATCTCTCGTTAATGGTTTAGGCGCGGGATGTTTACCCCCTCGCAGTCAAAATTCTCTTGGCAGATAGCAACTGCGCACCAAACGTGCGCAGCTAACTACCGCTTGAATAAGCCAAATTCAGCCGAGAATCTCCACTGCGCACCAAAGGTGCGCAGTTGCGGGCGGGGATTGGGGGTTGGGTTAGCGCGGGTCGAGCCACTCACGGAGGGTGAGGTGGCGGGTGGCTGCGGCGGCTTCGCCTTGCAGCTCTGAGGCGACTTCGGCGATCAGGCCGTAGCGTTCGGCGACGACGTTGTGCTGGTGGATCGTCTCAAGGTTTTCCTGGCGGGCGAAGACAAAGGCCTCGGGGCCCAGAGTCTCCCCAAACTCAGCGACCACGCCGGCGATCATCTCGCGCACGCAGTCCTCCACGAATCGCGGGCGGCGGTGGGCCTTCTCGACTACCTCGACTTCGTCTGATCGCTTCATCAGTTCGTAGATCTCCGAGCTCATCGAGCTCTCGGCGATTTCCAGCAGCCGGGCGGCTTCAATTGCGCCGTCCCAATCCTCCGGGCAGCCGACGTGCAGCGTCGCAAGACCACGCTGGTTGTGCGTCGCCACCGGCACGGCTTCGAAGATCTCGCCAATCTGACCCTCGTCAAAGCCTTTCTCCGAGAGCCGCGCGTGCGAACGCTCGGCGACCAGGTCCTGCGCGCACGGACAGGCGGTGATGCCCTGGGCCTGAACGCCGACCAGCTGGCGGGTCCCGCGCGCGGAGGCCACGGCGGTCCCGAACATCGTGTAAATCTCCTGGGTCTTGACGCCGCTGACCGGGGCCGGCTTGTACTCGGGGTAGCGCGCCTCGATCGAAACCTCGGCGCGCGCGCCGCCCTGGCGCTCGCGGATGATCTCGGCGATCTGCCCGGCGAGCACTTCTGCCCTCAGAGATGCGCCGCCGACCACGACCTCGCCGATCGCCTCGTTCACGACCTCTTCAAAGCGCGACATGTGCACGCCCTTCTGGGCGGCCGCAAGGTCGACGAAGCAGTCGAGCTTGGCGTGGAAGAAGTTCTGCTCCTCGCCGGCACCGATGCGGACGATCTTCTCGACATTGGTCACTCCGACGCGCGAGAGCGTGGCCGTCACGCGCGGCTGCTCGGACTGCACATCGCGCCGCGGAGCGGTCTTGTCGAATGGGGTCTCAGTACTCGTGCCCATGGGCCGACTCTAGCGACAAATGTGCCGATTTCCAGCACCCTTTGAAGCCCAGATTCGGCGCCCAGGACAGGTGCTACGTTTCGAACTCCGGCAGGCTTCTGCGCCGCCCGGCGGCGAAAGGTTTCCGGGGAGGAAGCCGATAGCCAGAACAACTCTTTACGACGGGACGCGATGACGGATTCGGAGAAGGACAAGGTGTCAGACGAGGCTCCGGAAGCCAAGGGTGCCGACACGCCTGAATTCGCCGCGCCCGACGATGATGCCGCGGAGTCGAGTTCGTCGATCGCGGGCATCGAGGATCTGATCACCGCCGGCCGCGACCGCGGGTTCGTCTCAATCGAGGAGATCGAACAGCAGATCGACGCCGAACTCACCCCCGAGCAGATCCAGGAACTCAAAACAGACCTCACCGAGCAGGGCATCGATCTCGTCGGGTCGGCCAACGAGGGCCCGACCGAGACCGAGACCGAAAAGAAGGCGTCGGTGCCGCGCGCGAAGAAGTCTTCGGCGCCGGTCGAGGAAGTCGCCACCGACGCCTCGGTCGACAGCCTGCGTCTTTACCTGCGATCGATCGGGCGTGTCGACCTGCTCACGGCGGAGCAAGAGGTCGAGCTTGCCAAGCGCATCGAGCGCGGCGACGACCGAGCAAAGCAGCACATGGTCGAGGCCAACCTGCGCCTCGTGGTCAGCATCGCCAAGAACC
>CAZRAA010000092.1:0-5630 GCA_964597975.1 uncultured Thermoleophilaceae bacterium
CGGACTGGTTGAGGTCGAGGGCCTTGCCCTGCGGGATGCCGTCGACGATGTCGACAAGCACGATGTCGGCGTAGTCGCGTTCAGCCAAACGCTGCGCTGCGGTCGCGCCCACGTTGCCGGCACCTACGACCGTGATCTTCTTTCTGCTCATGACGGAAAAAATGCTCCTTGGTGTGGGGAACGCCGCGCGGGGATCGATGAAGGCGCAGGCGTCGCTGTAACGCTGTCAAAAGTAGCGCCTTGGCGACCCACGGAGTGGCCCGGGGCCACTCCGTGGGCAAACCACAGCGAGCTGGCCTCAGCCGCCGGTCAGCGGCGGCACCGGTGTGCAGAGCGTGCCGCGAGCATTTGCGGGATCCAGCGCGTTGAGCACCTCACGAAGCGCCACGTGATCCCACGCCAGGCCGATGTGCTCCGAGAAGTCGAGAACGCACTTGTCCTGGATCGTGATGTTCTTCACACCCGGCCCGGAGAGGAACGCCGACTTGTAGGGCGTGACCACCGAGTCGTACTTGGTGGCGATCACCGTGTAGTTGACGCCCGGGACCGTGTCTGGCACCGACGTGAGCGTTTGCATATATGCCGAATCGAACTTCTGGTCGGCGAGTCCAGGCGAATCCCAGTTGAGCGCTCCGTAGATCACATCAGCGAGGATCGGCAGAGCACCGCTCAACTGGTTGGCGAGTTTGAGCAGTCCAGAGACATCGGTCCCATGATTGTCGGGCGCCAGGCCAACCAGGGTGTGCACCTTCGCGGCGCCACCGAGGAACTTGATGTAATAGTTGGGCATCTGGCCGCCCTGCGAGTGGCCGACGATGTCGACCTCTGGCTTGCCGGTCGCGGCGAGCACCTTGTCCACAAACGCAGAGAGGTCAGCGGCCGATTTGACCACCGGTGCCAGACCGAAGATGCGGCCGAGCGAGAGCGAAGTCTCGCCGTAGTTGAGCGCGAAGACGCAGTAGCCGTTGTTCTTGAGCAGCGGCGAGAGCGTCCCCCAGTTTTCGCCCATGTTCGACCCGAGGCCGTGCGCGAGCACGACCGGGTAAGGGTGCTTGCTTGACGGTTTGCAGTTCCAGTCGTTGGCACCCGGTGGCGGCGTGTTGGGCGACAGAAAGCCGGCTGTGCCGGTCGCCGCCGAATAGATCACCGGCAGGTCGGCCGATGCGCTGCTCGCGCCGGCCCCCGCCAGCGCGGCGCAGCATGTCAGTGCGAGCAGCGCCCGCGAAAACTTCTTCCCCATTTGTTTATCCCCCTGGACAGCATCTGTTTGGTCGGAAAACCCCGAGGCAACAAAAAAACCTCAAGGTTTTTTCGAAAACTACCACGACGAGCGCCAGAATGCAAGTCGTGAACGTCCCGAAGATCGATCCGCCGGCCAAGCTTCCACGCGGCCGCCACGCGGCGAGCCGCGAAGTCGTCGCCGAATCGCAGCGGCGGCGGTTGATCGCCGCGATGACGGAGGTCGCGGGAACTCAGGGCTACGCCAACACCACGATCTCCGATGTCGTGCGCGTCGCCGGGGTCGCCAAGCCGGCCTTCTACGAACACTTCGCCGACAAGCAGGCCTGTTTGATCGCGGCCTACGACGTTGCCGTACAGGATGTGATGGCCGCCGCGGCGGCGGCGCTCTCCGACACGGCACCGCCGGCCGAGCGCGTCGAGCACGGGGTCGGCGCGCTGCTTGAGTACGTCGCAGCGCACGAGGCTCAGTCGCGCATCGTGCTGATCGAGATCGTCGGTGCCGGGCCAGAGGCCGTCACGCACATGAAGGCGACGCACCGCGCGCTCGCCGACCAGTACGTCGCGATGCGCGAGGTTGTGCGCAAGAGCTACCCCGACTACCCGTCGCTCACCCGTGTACAGGGCATGGCCGTCGTCGGCGCCGTAACCGAGCCGGTCAGCGAGATGCTGATCACCGAGGGTGCCGATGGTGTGCTCGCGCTCAAAGACGAACTCGTGACCGTCGTCGCGGCTCTTTCGATGATGGCCGGCGTCTAGCGCGGGGCCATTCGCAGCGCGCCGTCGAGTCGAATCGTCTCGCCGTTGAGCATCACGTTGCCGGCGATTGACGCGACGAGGTCCGCGTACTCAGAGGGGTCGCCCAGGCGCGCCGGGAAGGGCACGCTCTCACCGAGCGCGACGCGCGCAGGTTCGGGGAGCGCCGCAAGCAGCGGGGTGTCAAACATCCCCGGCGCGATCGTCATCACGCGCACGCCGCGCGCAGCGAGGTCCCGCGCGGCCGGAAGCGTCAGCGCCGCGACCCCGCCTTTGGAGGCGGCGTAGGCGGTCTGACCGATCTGACCGTCGAATGCGGCAATCGACGCGGTCATCACGATGAGGCCGCGCTCGCCGTCTTCGCCCGGCTCGTTCTGGCAGATCGCCGCAGCCGAGAGCCGCAGCAGGTTGTACATGCCCACGAGGTTCACGCGGACCACCGCGTCAAACGGTTCGATCGGTGCCGCGCCGTCCTTTCCGACGGTGCGCTGCGCCCAGCCGATCCCAGCACAGCCGACCGCAAGATCGAGCCTGCCGAAGCGCTCGACGGCGGCGCCGACGGCGGCCTCAACCTCGTCGGCGACCGACACGTCGCATTTGATGAATTCAGCGTTCTCGCCGAGCTCGAGCGCCAGGCGGGTGCCGTTCTCGACGTTGATGTCGGCGATCACGACCTTCGCTCCGCGCTCGACCAAGCCGTGTGCTGTGGCCCCTCCAAGTCCGGATGCACCGCCCGTCACCACCGCAACTGCTCCGTGAAGCTCCATGCCCGCGAGCCTAGCCTGACAAACTATTCGCAAGTGTTTGGTGGCGGTCGAAACATGCCTCTGTTCCGGGTCGCCGGCATCCAGGTGTCGGTCGACTGGAGCTGGCTGATCGCGCTCGGCTACGTGATGTTCGTGATGGTCGACGACTACCAGCAGCTGCTGGGTCCCGAGCGGCAGAATCTTGCGTTCGTCTACGGCGTCGCCGTGGCTTTCGCGTTCTTCGGCTCGATCGTCCTCCACGAGTTCGGGCACGCGATCGTCGCCCGCCGCAATGACATCGGCATCCTGGGGATTGACCTCTGGCTGCTCGGGGGCCTGGCCAAGATGGATCGCGAACCGCCGACCGCCGGCGTGGAGTTCCGCGTTGCCGCCGCCGGGCCGTTCGTGACCTTGATCCTCGCGATCGGCCTGCTCGGTGCCGCGTTCGGGATTCACGACGGCCCGATCGAGGAGCTGCGTCCGCTCACGTTCGTCTCGGGTGAAGCCCCGCTCGTCTTCGCGCTGACGACGCTCGGATGGATCAACGTCTTCCTGCTGGCCTTCAACCTGATTCCGGCTTACCCGCTCGACGGCGGCCGGATCGCCCGCTCCGCGATTTGGGCGGCGACCGGCGACTCACACCGAGCGACGCTGGTCTCGGCGACGATCGGCAAGTGGTTCGGATACATCTTGATCGGTCTTGGCGTAGCGATGATCGCGAGCGTCGGTGCGCTGATCGCAGGGGCACTCTTCATGTTCATGGGCTGGTCGCTGGCGCAGACCGCGCAGGCGGCGACGATGCAGGAGAGCGTGCTCGGGGAGGCGCGTGACCTCACCGTCGCCGACGTGATGGATCGCCAGCCGGTCGTGATGCCGGCCGATGCATCCGCCCAGCGCGCGCTCGACGAGTTCTTCTGGCGCTATCGCTGGCCGTGGTTTCCGGTCGTGGGACCCGGTGGGCAGTTTCTTGGATTGATCGAGCAGCACTCGGTCGACCTGCTTGACGAGAGCGAGCTCGGCACCCGCAGGGCAAGCGAACTGATCGCGCCCGGCACCGAGAAGGGTCGATCTGTACGCGATGACACTCCGCTCACCGCGCTGCTGGTGAACGAAGTGATCCGCGATCACGGATCGCTGATGGCGATCGACGACGCCGGGCAACTCTCGGGGGTAGTGACGCTCGAACAGGTGCAGCGCGCATTGCGCGAGGCGATCGCGCGCGCCACGGAACAGAAGGAACCTCCGCGCGAGGCGACCTAGTTGTCTGGTTCGGCTTGCTGCGACGGTCCGCTGCGTGTGCGGGCGAAGTCGCGCAGCGGATCGTCGCGCTCAATCGATACGACCAGCGAGTGCACATCGAGCCAGCTTGCTTCGCGCAACTCGTCGGAGCGCCGCCCGGGGTACATCTCCTCAAACGCCGCTGTCACTGACGAATCGAGCCAGGCCTCGCCGGCTGCGCGTGATTCCCAGAAGTCGATCGAGCGCATCGAGCCTTTGTGGTTGTAGGCGACGTGGGCGATGCGTCCCGGCGCCGGCCGGTCAAACCAGCCGAGTTCGGAGGTCACCTCGCGGTACTCGTCCGGGGTCAGCTTGTAGAGCTCGCTGGTGATCGCTGCGATCTTGCTGGAGGGAGTTGCGCTGAATTCTTCGGCCGGTACATCCTCGGCAATCAGCAGGCGCTCGAGTTCGTACTCGTCTCGAGTGAGGTCGAACGACTCGCCGGTCTCGCGCATCTCGTTCTGAGCCTCGATCGAGGTGAAGCGGACAAAGGTGTCGCGCATCGCCTCGGCGTCGCGAAAGAGCGTCCCGACGATCAACTCGCCGCGGTGAATCGCTGAGTACTGCAACAGCACGCCCTCCGGCTGTTCGTCGCGGGCCAGCACCCGCTGCACGACGTTGTCGAAGAACTCGGTTGACGGCGCGGTGCGGATCACGGCAATGTGCGGATCGATGATCAAGGAGGGGGTTCTCCGTCTGGAAGGGGGTGACCGTCGGCTCAGTCTGTCGAGCTCGCGGCTTGGTGGTTCCAAATAGTAGGTAATCGGCCGGTGGTTATACTCGCCCCGCCTTGCCTGAACACGACGTACTAGTAATCGGCGCCGGACTCGCCGGACAGAGAGCCGCCCTCGCTGCAGCGGAGCAGGGCGTGACCGTCGGCATCATCAGCAAGATCCACCCGGTGCGCTCGCATTCGAACGCCGCGCAGGGCGGGATCAACGCGGCGCTGAACCCTGACGACTCCTGGGAGTCGCACGCATTCGACACCGTCAAGGGTTCCGATTACCTCGGTGACCAGGACGCGATCGAGATCATGTGCAGCGAAGCTCCCGACGAGATCCTGCACCTTGAGCACCTCGGCGTCACCTTCCACAGGAACGACCAGGGCCTGCTCGGCACGCGTGCTTTTGGTGGCGCCTCGGCTGCGCGCACCTATTACGTGGCGGACATCACCGGCCAGGCGATCCTTCACGTGCTCTACGAGCAGATGCTCAAGTACAGCGATCAGATCGACCGCTACGAAGAGTGGTTCACCGTCGACATCACGACCGACGACGAAGGTCGCTGCTCCGGCGCGATCATGCGCAACATTCGCGACGGTTCGCTTGAGGTATTCCGCGCGAAGACCGTGATCCTCGCGACCGGCGGCTCCGGCCAGATCTACAAGCCGACCACCAACGCACTCGTCTGCACCGCCGACGGCCAGGCGATGGCCTACCGCGCCGGCGCGTCGCTGATGGACATGGAGATGATCCAGTACCACCCGACGACGCTGCTGGGCAACGGACTGCTGATCACCGAGGGCGCCCGCGGCGAGGGCGCGCACCTCTACAACGCCGCCGGCGAGCGCTTCATGGAGAAGTACGCGCCGAACAAGATGGAGCTCGCCTC
>CAZRAA010000093.1:0-5596 GCA_964597975.1 uncultured Thermoleophilaceae bacterium
TGCTGACCGCCTGCCGGCAGTCGAAATCTGACGTTGCCAACACAATACCCCTAATACCGATCAGATTTGTCGGTGTTTTGTGAAGATCGGCGCCTTGGCTTGTTTATGCGGTTCTTACTCCATGAGGCGACCCCGCGGGGTCGCCTGTTGGAAGATTTCCCGCTTACTTTCGGTTTCGCCAGCCGTCCGGCGCGCCGCCGGCGTTGCGTGCGCGGCGGTGGTTGTCCGTGCGCAGCAGTCGCGCCTGCTCGCGTGACTCGACCCAGAAGGCCTTGCGCTCGGACGCCGCCCAGCTGCGGTGAAAGAGTCGCTTGGCAGATCCGGCAGCGTCCGGCGAGCGCGCGCTCACTTCACGCGCAAGTTCCGCGGCGGCCGCGAGTGGATCGTCCGCCACCTCGGTGACCAGCCCCAGCTCCAGCGCACGCGCGCCGGAAAAGACTTCAGCCGTCATCGTCAAACGCTTGGCAACATCGATCGGCACCAATTCGCGCAGCGTCACGCTCCCCGTCATATCGGGGATCAAGCCCCACTTGGCCTCCATCACCGAGAGTTCGCAATCGGGCGAGGCCACGCGAAAGTCGCAGGCAAGCGCGAGCTGCAATCCGCCGCCATAACAACGACCGTGCAGCGCCGCAACGACCGGCACCGGCAGATCGCGCCAGACCCAACAGCAACGCTGAAACAGATTGAGCTTCTGCAGCCGCGGCACCTTGGCGAACGCCCGAGCGACCGCCGCCGGCTGCTTTGCGACCGACGCAAAGTCGAGCCCGGCGGAAAATGCATCCCCCTCGCCGCAGAGCACAACGGCGCGCACCGACTTGTCGCGGCGGATCTGCTTGGCGGCGTCGACCAGACCGCGCAGCATCGGCAGATCCAGACCGTTGAGCTTTTCTGCCCTGGCCAGCCGCACGTGTGCGAGCCCATCGGCGCGCTCAACGACAACGCGACCCGAAGCCATCAGCTCCCAGCCTCGATCGCGCGCTCGCGGAAGTAGAGAAAGAGCGGCAGCGCGAAGCAAAGTCCGATCAGCGTGTTGGCGGGGATCACCCACCACCAGTGCTTGAGACCATGCAGCACTGCCTCGTGCTGGGCCCAGACCCAGAAGACGATTGATGAAATCGTGATGTCCATGAAGACCGCAATCGCGATCTTGTTGTCAAAGGCGGCCTCGAGAATCGCACCTAGGTCGAGCGATCCGTAGTCGATGACGTAGAGCGTGATCAGCATCGGCGGCACGATGAAGCCGACGATTGCCAGGGCGAGATATGCGGTTGCACGGTTCATGCGGCGCAGACTACCGGCGCGCCGCAAGCACCGTCACTCGCGCAGGTCGCAGTAGATCCAGGCGTTCACGTCGCGAAAGCCGACGTCGTTTCGCCGCCCGCTGCTGGCCACGCTTGCGCGATCGTGGGACCGATGCTGATGTGGCGACGGCATGATCGGAGCAATCGATCCGGGATCGAGTACACGCTCGGTCGTCACGGCCTCGTCGTGCACCGATGGGAAGCTCGACGCTCGCACCACCGAGGTGGAGGGTCGATCCTTCACAAACTTGATCGTCGCCATCATCCCGACGTCTTCGTGGAAGAGGATGTGGCAGTGGAAGACCGCGGTGCCGGTGTAGGTCAGCGGCTTGAAACGGATCGTCACGCTGCCGCTGGGCGGCACCATGTAATTGTCGATCGGGGCCTCCGGTTTGCGCCGTTTGCCATTGAGCGCGACGACCTGGAAGTCGTTGGTGTGCAGGTGGATCGGGTGCGCCTGGGTGGTCTCGTTGAGGAACGTCCACTCCTCGACCTCGTTCAGGCGCGCGACGGTGTCGACCCGTTCCGGGTTGAACTGCTTGCCGTTGATCATCGCGTAGAAAGTCGGCGCGCTGTCGGGGCTGAACGAGAGCCGCCAGGTGCGCTTGGTTCCGACCTTCGCGCGTGAGAGATCTTCGAAGCTCGCAAGCTTGC
Organism: uncultured Thermoleophilaceae bacterium; assembly: GCA_964597975.1. Lineage (GTDB taxonomy): Bacteria > Actinomycetota > Thermoleophilia > Solirubrobacterales > JACPNS01 > JACPNS01. The sequence goes on from CAZRAA010000093.1 coordinate 1,959, forward strand.
GCGGTAGCGGCGGCGAGGCCGGAGCGCCACCAGCCGAGCCGACCCTAAGCGTCATCAGCTCCTGGGCCGGAAAGTTGTTGAAGCCATCACTGAACGGGAGCTGGCGCAGTTTGTAGGTGCCCGGGGCGCCGGCGCGTACCAGCACTTCAGAGCGCGAGCCCGGCGGGATGACGATCGTGCGACGCTTGATCGGCCGGCGAGTGGGGTTGCCGTCCTCTCCGACGACCCACATGTAGTGGCCGTCGAGGCGCAGCTTCATGAAGATTTCGTTGCTCATGTTGGCGATCCGCCAGAGTTCGGTCTTGCCCGAGCGCACGTCGGCGCGCTGGTCGCTGCGGCGGTTGACGAGCGTGGTCGCGGTCGCGTCGTTCTGGTCATTCGGATCGATCAGCGCGTCGCCGGACATGTTGAACTGCGCGACGGTGAGGCCAAGTTGACGCTGCCGATAGCGCCCCAGAGATCGCACGCGCTTCTCGCCACCGGAAACCGAGATCATCCCCGCCATCCCGCGAAAGACCTGGTTGTTGACTTGGCCGTGGAGATGCGGGTGATACCAGTAGAGCCCGTTCGCGTGGTCGTGCGGGACCTTCACCGAAACCTTGTAGGTCTTTCCCGGCAGGAACCTGCGCAGCACGTTGTCGGCGATCCCGGCCGGCGAGACGTGCAGGCCGTGGAAGTGGATGTTGGTCTCCTCGGCCAGATCGTTCTTGACGGTCAGCTCGATGCGGTCGCCCGGGTGAACGTTGAGCGTCGGTCCGACGTACTGACCGTTATAGGTGTAAGCACCGTGAACGAGCCGCCCGTCGATCTTCGCCGCGCCCGGTGCCGCAGTGAAGGTGGCGCGCAGAACACCGTTCTTGCTGTGCAGCTGCTGCGGCTGGGTGAACGCCGATGCGCTGGTGGCTGCGGCGAGTGGTGCGGCGATGCAGACGAGCGCGATCAGCAGTCGCGCCGCGCGAAGATGCGAGTTCCCCATCCTCACCTATTCGGGGGCGGCGGCGGACTCCTTTAGTGCGCGCCCGAACAACCGGACGCGGGGCCAGTCAGCGCACTATGCGCCGGTCGGACCGGTAGCCCCAGTCGGACCAGTTTCACCCGTTGATCCTGTCGGACCGGTAGGCCCGGTTTCACCCGTCGGGTCGGTCGGACCGGAGGGGCCTGTCGGACCATTCGTGCCGGCAGGATCAGGTGCAGGCGCAAGGATTTGGAATTTCGTAGCCGCGCAGTTGTTCTTCTCGCGACGTTCTTTCACCGTCTTCAAGCCGTCAGCGCAGGAAATCACCCAGTACTTGCCCAGCGGAAAATCCTTTGGCACCACAAAACTGAACTTGCCGGTGCGGCTCACACCGGGCCGCGTCTTGGCGGTATTGAAACCGCCGATTAAGACATCGCCGCTGCTGAGCTTGCTGTCGTAAGAGATGCTGAATACCGTGGTCGACCGCGCGGCGCGCCGTTTGCCGATGTTGCTGATCGTGCTCTTGGCAAGCACCGACTCGCCAGCCGGAACACTCGAAGGAGTGAGCGTCGGCTTCGATGAGATCAAATCCGGACGGGGGGATGCAGCAATCGCGTTCGTGCTCGCCATCATCAGGATCGCTATGCCGAGTGCCGAGATTGCAGCACCGCGCCGCAGGGGTATCGCGCGCACAAATGCCATGAATCGAGTCTATTGCGGGATCTGGGATCTGCCAAGACCCAGCCATCGGGTGTTTGCGGGCCTACAGGCCGAGCGCGGAGAGGGTCTCCGGCGTGAGCTCCGATGAGCCGATCGCCAGGCGCTTGATTTCTCGCAGCTCGACCTGCGCGGTCTGCTCGGATCCCGGGGAAACCTGCGAGATGGCGGAGAGGAGCTGCTGATCGACAAACTCCCGCGCAGCCTGCTCCGAAGACCAAACGAGCGTGTTCTTGACCGACTCGTCGTAGCTGACCGCGAGCCGCATCAACAAGCGCGGGTCCAAGTTCTCGGCCAGATCAAGTTGCGCCCAAAGCGCGCGATCGTCGTCGCCCGAAAAACCGTCGACCACCAGATCGATGGCCGTCAAGGTCGTACCAAGTCGCTTGGCTGCTGCCTCGTCAAGGTCGGGGCCGATGTCCACGAACTGTTTGGCGAGCGGTCCAAAAGTGAGCGAAGTGAGTAGCCGGTTCTGCGGCAGCACGTCGGCCGGCCGATAGTTCTCCTCAGACAGCACCCGGACCGCTTCGGTGTATCGCTCCACACCGATCGTCGTCATGTAGTTGCGCTCGTGATCCTGACTGCGCCAAACGGCCTGGATCATCACGCCTTTGGCGTCGGGGCCTGAGAGGCTCAGCAGATAACCCTCGGGCCAGTGCTCGTAGATCGCCCACAGTTCGTAGAGCCGACGGTTGAAGTTCCAATCCGCGTCGAGCGGCACTTCGGTTCCGAGCGTGAATCCTTCAACGATCACCGCGGGCACGCGTGCCGCGCGACCGTCATCCGCGCGCAAGTCCGCAGACTCCCCGAGGCCTGGCTCAGCTGGCAATGCAGCACCGCCCTTCTCCCCAACTACTAACGAATACCGACGAGCGACTCCACACTACCGCCGGCGCGGACGGCGCGGCGCCTACCGCTGAGTTGTCAACGCACCGACGATCTCGTCGGTCTCAACAATCTCGCGGCCGAACGGCCAAAGTGCGACCGGCACCAGCTTGATGTTCCCGATCGCCAGCGGAATCCCGATGATCGTGATCGCAAGTGCCGCCGCCGTGACGATGTAGCCGATCGCGAGCCACCAACCGGCGAGGATCAGCCAAATGACGTTTCCGACCACGGACCACCCGCCAGCCGTTTCCTTTTTGATCACCGTGCGGCCGAACGGCCACAGGCTGTACATCGCAATCTTGAAGGCCTGAAGGCCGAACGGGATCGTGATGATCAAGATGCACATGATGATCCCGGCGAGCATCCAGCCAAGGAAGAGCCAGAAGCCGGAGAAGATCAGCCAGATGATGTTGAGCAAAGTCCGCACCGGCTTCTGACTCTAATTCAGTTGTGCGCGAGAGTCGCTCGCGCCGCGCGCCATCAGCGGGCAGCCGCCGCGGTGCGGCTTGATGAGCGCCCGTTGGTCGCGCCGCGAGAACGCGAGCGAGTGCGACTGCGACTGCGGCGACGCTGCTTGGCCGGCACCTGTTCGGTCGCCACTGCCTTGGCCAGCGTCTGCACCTCGCGATCGAGGAACTTCGCCATGCGCTCTTCGTCGCGCAGAATCGCGCGCGCCATCTTCGCCGTCTCTGCGTCGCCGGCCTTCTCGGCGAACGCCTCCAGCGAGCGATACATCGCGATCTCCTCGTTCTCTTTCATGAACTCGGTTCGCGCGTTGGTGAGCATCGTCTCCTGGTCGCTGCCGCCGCGCAGCATGTCAACGGGAGCCTTGGCGATCGCCTTGCCCACGGCCACGGCGTCTTGTACGACCTGTGCTCCCTCGGCCATGATCGAATTGCCCGCGCCCAACTGCCTGAGCCGCTTCTCGATCTCTTTGGCGTGGTGGCGCGTCTCGGTCAAGTGCTGGCGGAGCCGCTTTTTGTAGGACATCTTGTCGGTCATCTCGATGTGCGATTGGAGCGCCGTTTCGAGCTCGCGCTCTTTGCCATGAGCTTCATTGAGGTATTGCACGATCTTC
>CAZRAA010000094.1:0-5459 GCA_964597975.1 uncultured Thermoleophilaceae bacterium
TCATCGAGCCGGTCACCAAGGAGCTGCCGATGGAGTACGCCGTCGAGCTCAACCGGTTGATCCAGCTCGAAATGGAAGGCTCGATCGGCTAGTCACGCCGCGATGGCTTCTTCGCCGGCGCAGGAGAGCGCAAACAACGAAATCCTCGAAGCGACGATGCGCGAGACGCGCGAGACGCTCGACCGCTGGGGCGAGAACAAGGGCCAAGTGCTCGGCGACTGGCTGCTCAAATCGCTCTGCATCGCGCTGACGATGCTGGTGGCGGTCTACGGCGTATCCGAGGTAGCGAGCGGCACCAGCACAACTGCACTGCCCAACATCCTCGCCCCGGTGCACGCCTCTGACGTGCTGGTGGTGATCTTCCGCAACTTCCTCGTGCTCGCGCTGCACGGATTTGTTTGCGTCGCCGGCTTCATGGCGATGCGCACTTTGCCGGAGCAGACCAAGTACAAGAGCGGGATCAATCGCTGGGTGCACGAGCACGCCGGGCCCTTCGCGATGATCTTCGTCTCCGCGGCGACGGTCTTCTCGATGGTCACGCAGGTCTGGATCCTCGGCCACCAGGTCGCCGACCTCTCGACCACGCTTGACATCCCGCAGAGCACGCTAATGCTCACGGTTCTTCCCCACGCAGTACTCGAGTTGACGGCGGTCTTCCTGCCGCTGGCGGCTTTCCTGACCGCAAGCCGCGCCGGCGACTGGCACGAGCTGCTCGCGGCCACGATCGTGACGGTGTCGGTGGCGATCCCGATGATCATCGTCGCGGCAGTGATCGAGGCCTATCTCTGGCCCCAGACACTCCAGACCGTAATCTTCGGCTGATGCGCGTAACCGACCAGGAGATCATCGTCCCGGACCTCCCCCACGACCTGACGTGGGTGAACTTCCACGAGGAAGACATCGACGATCTCCTTCGTGTGGGTCCGGTGCTGATCGAGTTCTGGGATTTCGCCCGGATCAACTCGCTGCGCACGATGCCCTACATGGAGGAGTGGTCGCGTCGCTACGCCGGGCAAGGCGTCACCGTTCTCGGGGTGCACTCATCGGGCTACTCGTTCGGTCGTGACGAAGCCACGGTGAAGGCCGCGATCGATCGGCTTGGCATCCAGCGCCCGATCATGCTCGACCCGGAGTTCATCCTCTGGCGCACCTTCGAGAACCGCGGCTGGCCGGCGCGATACCTCTTCGGGCGGCACGGAATGCTGCGCTACTTCCACTACGGCGAGGGCGACTACGACGAGGCCGAGCTTTCACTCCAGGAGGTTCTGCGTGAGCTGGATCCAGAGGCGGAGCTGCCCGATGCGCTGATGGAGCCGATACGCCCCGAGGACGCGCCCGGCATCGAAATGCCCCCGCAGACCGCAGACCTCGCGATCCCCGACGGCGCCGATCGCCTCAAAGTCAAGGGCACCTGGAACCAGATCGATGACTACATCGAGTCGGAAAAAGCCGGCAACAAGGTCTCGGTCAAGTGCCAGGCAGGATCAGCCTGGGCAGTGCTCTCCGGCGAAGGCGTCGAATACCCGGGCCTGCACGAGGTGCCGATCGAGGGCGGGAAGGTGACGGTCGAGGCACCCGGCCCCGGCCTGCGCTTCCACGGGTTTCAGTTCACGCCTGAACTTCCGACGTCGGGCTGACCGAAAACAGCTTCAACCCGCAACCGGCAGCGAGTTCTCCTCAAGCGCGACGCGGATCTCTTTGGGGAGCATGAAGCGCATGTTCTCCTGGATCACTTCGAGTTCGGAGACGTCAGTGGTGCCGCGATCGCGGAAGACCTTTACGAGATTCTGGACCAGCTCATCGGGCGCTGAGGCGCCGGAGGTGATGCCGACGATCGGCTTGCCAACAAGCCACTCGTCCTGCACCTGGTCGGCGTTGTCGATCAGGTAAGCGTCGGTTCCGAGGTCGCGCGTGACATCGACCAGGCGGTTCGAGTTGGAAGAGTTCTTGGATCCGATCACCAGCACGACGTCGCACTCAGCGGCAAGCTCTTTGACGGAAGCCTGGCGATTGGTCGTCGCATAACAAATGTCATCTGTGCGCGGCCCGACGATCTTCGGGAATTTCTCTTTGAGCGCGGCGATGATCTCGCGCGTCTCATCAACCGAAAGCGTCGTCTGCGAAATGAACGCGAGCTTCTCGGGGTCGGGAACGTCAAGCGAAGCAACGTCTTCAACCGTCTCCACGAGAATCATCGCGTCGGGGGCCTCGCCCATTGTGCCCTCAACCTCTTCGTGGCCCTCGTGGCCGATCAGGATGATCTTGTAGCCGTCGGCTGCGAACTTCTTGGCCTCGACGTGCACCTTTGTGACCAGCGGACAGGTTGCGTCGATCGTCTTCAAGCTGCGGCCGGCAGCCTCCGCGTGCACCGCCGGTGAGACGCCGTGGGCCGAGAAGACGACCGTCTCCCCTTCCGGCACCTCAGAAGCGCTGTCAACAAAGATCGCACCGCGAGCGCGCAGGGTTTCGACCACGTGCTTGTTGTGCACGATCTCCTTGCGCACGTAGACGGGCGGTCCGTAGATGTCGAGTGCATGCTCGACGGTCTGGACGGCGCGGTCGACGCCTGCGCAGTACCCGCGTGGTGAAGCGAGTAGAACCTTTTCCGGCACTGGGGTCACTGCATCCCCATTGTAGGCGGGACGCCCTGCACGAAAAGTCACTTGTGTGCGGTAGCGCACCATGAACTGACGAAAAGTCCGTAAAATCCAACAAGAGTTAAGCGCCGCACCACCGGGCGCCGATCTCGTGGAGAGTTTCACCGCTTGGCGCCTCGGCAGGCGCCGGCGCATCCTTCCATTTTCCGACTTATCAGTCAGGGGTCAGATGAGCCAGCGAGAGTTGTCCCGTCTTAGTGCAGTCGACGCGTCCTTCCTCGTACAGGAACGAGAGGGATCGCACATGCACATCGGCGGCATCATGGTCTTCGAAGGACCAATGCCGGACATCGATGTGCTCAAGAGCCACATCCGTTCGCGTCTTCACCTCGTGCCGCGCTATCGCCAGCGCCTGGTCTGGGCGCCGATGGAGGCCGGCCGTCCGTTCTGGGCAGACGACCCAGAATTCAATCTTTCCTACCACGTGCGCGACACCGCGCTCCCGGCGCCCGGCAACGACGAGCAGCTCGAGCTTGTAGTCGCGCGCATCTTCAGCCAGCGGCTTGATCGCCACAAGCCGCTTTGGGAGATGTGGGTGATCGACGGTCTGGCCGGTGGTCGCTTCGCGTTGGTTTTGAAGACCCACCACGCGGTGATCGACGGTATCGCCGGCGTCGACGTCGGCACGGTGCTGCTGGGCATGGAGCCCACCACCGAGATCGACGAGCCCCAGCCCTGGCGTGCGGCACCGCTTCCGACCAGCGGCGAGCTGCTCGAGGTCGGACTGCGCGAGGCCGCGCGCGCTCCGATTGGACTTGCGCGAAAGGCTGCCGCGCTGGTGCGCGGCGAAGGCGACGCGCGCGCGGAGGTCGGCAACTTCGTCGGCGGCGCCACGAAGGCCGTGTCTGAGCTGCTCGACGAAGCCCCGCGCACGCCGCTCAACGGGCCGATCACCCAGCACCGCCGCTACAAGCTGGTGCGCAACTCGCTCGATGACTTCAAGGAGATCAAGACGCTTCTGGACACGACGCTCAACGATGTCGTGCTCACCGTGACCTCAGATTCGCTGGGCCGCTGGCTGCGCTCGCGCTACTTCCCGACCGACAGCCTGAAGCTGCGCGCGCTCGTTCCTGTGTCTACCCGGCCGAAGACCAAGCGCGGCGAATCGGCGTCGACCGGCAACGAGCTGCTGGCGATGCGCGGGTACCTCCCCGTTGAGGAGATGGACACGCTCAAGCGCCTCGCCTACATCAAGAACTCGATGGACGGCCTCAAGCGCAGCAACCAAGCGGTAGCCGCGGATGCGCTCACCGCTGTGCAGAACTTTGCCCCGCCGACGATCCTCGCCCAGGCTTCGCGGCTCAACTTCTCGACGCGACTCTTCAATCTGCTCGTCACCAACGTGCCGGGCCCGCAGCTGCCGCTCTACCTGCTCGACCGTCAGATGGTCGACGCGTTCCCGATCCCGTTCCTGGCCGAGAACCACACGACGGCGATCGCGGTGATGAGCTACAACGGTCGGATCAACTTCGGCATCCTCGGCGACTACGACGCGGTTCCAGACATCCAGGTGATCGCCGACGGACTCTCAGATTCGCGTGACGACCTACTTGATGCCACCGCGCAGGTGAAGACGAAGGTGCGCGAGGTGATGCGCACGAGTGCCGACGCTGAGGCCCAAGCGATTGCCGAGGCCGGCGTCGCCGGAGTTGCTGAGGGTGCGGCCAAGACTGCTTCGCGGGCGAAGGCCAAGCGCAAGAGCAACGGTGGGTCGGCGACCGGGACCGCGGGCAAGACCGCGCCGGCGAAGAAGCCTGCGTCTGGTCGCGCCCGGGCCAAGTAGCCGGCTCAATCTTTCGTCAGCAACCCTGGCGGACGGTCGTGATCTTCAACTTTGCCCGCGCCGGCATCGTGCGAGTTTCGACGTACGCCGACGGGTAGCTCGCGGGCGCCTGATTGGGCGGGCAGTCCTTCTCTGGCAGCAGCTTCGTCACGTACAGGCGAGTCGTCTCGCCGTTGGTCGCAGCCCCGGTAATCGCCACGCGAGTGCCCCGCGGGCTCTTCGGCAAGAAGACTGCCCAGACCTGCCGGTTGTCGCCAAAATCCGCGGCGATGTAGGTGCGCTTCTTCGGCTCACGAGAGAACTCGCCGTCAACCCACTTTTCGAGGATCGCATCGTTCTTGATCGCGACGGCGACGGGCTTGTCAACTCGGTTGCCGCTGCTGGCTGACTGATAGAGCTGGATCGGGCTGGGTTCGCGTCGGAACTTCCCGTCAGCAGTCGACGTCGGGCCTTCGGTTTTCGCAGTTGGCTCGGGCGCGGGTGGCGGCGCGGTGGCGGCCTCATCCCCCCCACATCCGGCGATTGCCAGCGCTACAAGCACGGCACACGCGGCCGCGACAATTCGAGTTGTCATCCGTTGTTCCCCCATAAGACTCAATTTGCACGTCGGTTGCGGGCCTTCGTTGGCCTGCGGTGAGAATCTTAGGCTGAGTACTGGAACTTGATGGCACCAAGCCCACGATTCTTTCGAACCGGAGGCTCCCGAACTGATCAGGTCCCGCACAGACGAACTACGCGGTACAAGTCACACAGAGCGGGGCACTGGTGTTGCCGGCGAGTCATTCGGCGGCCTCAGGCGATCTCGCTATCCGTTGAGCGCGGATCTGCAGTACACGCCGTAATCGCACCGGAAAACCATTTCCCGTTACTAGCTCAAGCCGATTACCGCAATTCAGTCGCTTCTGCACTTAACGAAACGCAAAAGCCCCCGGCTCTTGCGAGCCGAGGGCTTGTGCTGGAACTGCTTCAGGACTGACTACCTGGTCATGCGGTCCAGGAGGTTGCACACCTCGGCGTGC
>CAZRAA010000095.1:0-5399 GCA_964597975.1 uncultured Thermoleophilaceae bacterium
CAGCGACATCACCTACGGCACCAACAACGAGTTCGGCTTCGACTATCTGCGCGACAACCTCGCCCACAGCGAGGAAGAGAAGGTCCAGCGCAAGCACGCCTACGCGATCGTCGACGAGGTCGACAACATCCTGATCGACGAGGCGCGTACGCCGCTGATCATCTCCGGCCAGCCCGAGCAGGCCGCCGATTACTACAAGCAGTTCGCCAAGCTCGCCAAGCAGATGGTCCAGGGCGAGAAGCCGAAGGAGATCTCGGCGAAGGACCGCAACTGGATCGCCGATTTCGACTTCGAGGCCGACGAGAAGTACAAGACTGTCTCGATCACCGAGCAGGGCGTCGAGAAGGCCGAGAAGTTCCTTGGGATCGAAAACCTCTACCTCGCCGAGACCGGCACGCTGGTCAACCACCTGATCCAGGCGCTGAAGGCCGAGTCGCTCTACAAGCGCGACATCGACTACGCCGTGATCGATGGTGAAGTGAAGATCATCGACGAGTTCACGGGCCGCATCCTCGAGGGCCGCCGCTGGAGCGAAGGCCTGCACCAGGCCGTCGAGGCCAAGGAGGGCGTAGCGATCCAAGAAGAGAACCAGACGGTCGCGACGATCACCTATCAGAACTATTTCCGCCGCTATGACAAGCTCGCGGGCATGACCGGTACCGCCCTCACCGAGGCGACCGAGTTCATGAAGATCTACGAGCTCCAGGTGGTCGAGATTCCGACCAATCAGGAGATGATTCGCCAGGATCGCAACGACCAGATCTTCAAGACCAAGGACGGCAAGTGGGCGGCGATCGAGCGCGAGATCCTCGATCGGCACAAAAAGGGTCAGCCAATACTTGTCGGCACGATCGCCGTAGAGACCTCTGAGCGCCTCTCCAAGCGGCTGAAGAAGAACGGCGTCCCGCACGAAGTTCTCAACGCCAAGCCCGAGTACGCCGAGCGCGAGGCCGAGACGATCGCCCAGGCCGGAAGGCCCGGCGCGGTGACGATCGCGACCAACATGGCCGGACGAGGCGTCGACATCAAGCTCGGCGGCAACGCCGAGGAGCAGGCGCACATCGAGATGCGCAAGCGCAACATCGACCCGGAGGACGAGGAGTACGAGAAGGTCTTCGCCGAGATCCTCCCCGAGTACGAGGCCCAGGTCGAGGCCGAACGCGAAAAGGCGATGGCGGCCGGCGGACTCTACGTCTGCGGCACCGAGCGCCACGAGTCGCGACGGATCGACAACCAGCTGCGCGGACGCTCAGGACGTCAGGGCGACCCGGGGGAGACGCGCTTCTTCCTCTCGGCGGAGGACGACCTCGTGCGCCTCTTCGCCGGCGACCGCATCTACAAGATCCTCGACCGCCTTGGTGGCGAGGATGACGCCGGCAACGAGCTGCCGATCGAGGCCGGAATCTTGACCAAGCAGATCGAAGGCGCGCAGAAGAAGGTTGAAGAGCAGAACTACCTCTCGCGAAAGCGCGTACTCGAATACGACGACGTGATGAACCAACAGCGCGAAGTGGTCTACGAGTTTCGCGACCGAATCCTCGAAGGCGCCGACATGTCAGGTCAGGCCCGCGAGAACATGCACGGAGTGATCGAGCGCCTGGTGTCCGAGTACACCCAGGGCGACGCGCCCGAGCACTGGGACGTCGACGCCTTGTTCGAGCAGATCGACCAGGTCTTCCCGATCTCATTCGGCGCCGAGGACATCAACGTGATGGGCATGGAGCGCAGCGACCTCGTCGACACCATCACAGAGGAGGCGATCGAGGCTTACGAGGAGAAGGAAGAAGAACTCTCGCCGGAATTGATGCGCGACCTCGAGCGCCACGTCTTGCTCGAGATCATCGACGAGCGCTGGCGCGAGCACCTCAACGACATGGACTATCTGCGCGAGGGAATCCACCTCCGCGGCTTCGCAGAGATGCAGCCGATCGTCGCCTACAAGAACGAAGGCTTCACGATGTTCGGCGAGCTGATGGACTCGATCTGGGATGAGTTCGCGCGCGTGATCTACCACTTCGAACTGACTGACGACGCCGCCCGTGAGCGCGCCCAGCAGCAGCTCGCCGAGCAGTCGAGGTCTTCCAACACGGCGCAATTCAACTACTCAAGCAGTGACGCACCGCAGTACGGGGTCGGCGCGGCCGTGGCGGCCAATATGGCCGAGGCCGAGGTCGACGCCCCAACCGGGGCAGTAGGCGGCGCGCCCGGAGTCATTCCGCCTCCGCCGCAGGTCACATCGACCACCGCCGGCGGCAAGGCAGCTCCGGCCGGTTACGACCCGGACGGCAACCCGATGAGCCGCAACCAGCCTTGTTGGTGCGGGTCGGGCAAGAAGTTCAAGAACTGCCACGGCAAGTAGCGCAAGCGCTACTCGATGAGTTCGAACTCGCAGCGGGTGCCGGGCGCGCGCGTCAGCCCGGCGTCGCAGGTCACCAATCGAACGCCGAGTTCCTCCGCCATCGCAACGTAAGCCGCGTCAGCCGGCGTGACGTTGTCTCGTAGCTCCCAGATTCGATCCAGCAGCGGTTCGTGGGGAATCCTGAGAATCGGTGCGTCGCGCAAGTCGTCGCGCGCGTCTTCAAACCAAGCGACTGGCATTGCCCCGGTTCGGACTTGGCGACGCCATGCCGAGAGCGTCTCGATGTCGACATGAAACGGCGCGGCCGGCTCTTCGTCGAACAGTGCGGTTCGCGCCTTGGCGGCAAGCGGCCCGGAGCCGCCGAATGCGTTGACGAGCAAAGAGGAGTCGACGACGATCAAGCTCAGTCCCAGGTTTCTTCGATGCCCTTCAGGGTCGATTCGAGCGGAAGATCAAAACCCTCTCCGCGGGCATTGCGTTCGGCCGCCCGCCGTTCCATGCGCTCGACCAACTCTTCCACGGTTGGTTTGGCTGCCTCAGCGGTCAGGTACTCGCGCATGTACTCCTGGAGCGACTTCCCCGACCTCGCGGCGCGGACCTTCCATGCGCGAACGGTCTCTTCGGGAAGATTTCGTACTTGAATCGTGGCCATAAAGCCACCATACAGCATTTAGCGCTAAAGAAGCGCTACAAGCGCTACAAAAGCGCAACTTTTGTTACACGTAGCGCTGATCCACCCGTGGAAACGTGACGGGATGGCGGGTTCTGCGGCGAAATGGGGTGGGCTCGCGCCGCTCAGCGAGCATCGCGCGCCACTCGGGCTCGCCGCTGAACGCCGGGCGCTCGCCGCGCAGCAACTCAAGCTGCTCGGAATCGAGCGGGTGGGTGCGGCCGGCGATCACAGCGCGCTCGTTGCTGAGCAGGTGGTGCCAGAGCTCCGCGGCCAGCTCGGCCTCGCCGAGAGGATCCTCCCCGCCACCTGGCAGGTAGCCAAGATTCGTCTCGGCGACGCGATGGGGGTGCAGAACGCCGTATTCGCCATTGACCGGAAACGCCGAGTCGCCCTCGGCGTCCACGATCTCCGAAACGCTCGGGTAGAGCGCTGAGTAGATGTCGATCGTGCGCTCGATCAGATCACCAGCTGATGTCAAGGCGTCGAGCGCGACCCAGTCAAAGCGAAGTGCGTTAAACGAGACGAGCGGAAGCCCGAGATCGATCAGGCGTGCGGGCGCGTTGCTCAGCTGCGGGCCCTCCAGCACGCTCCGCTCCCGGATGCTGAGCTCGGCACCTTGACGGTCGACGATCGCTACGCCGATCGAGGTCACCGGCAATTGCTCGGGCCGCCGGTCGCGGTGCTTGCGACCCCACAGTACGCCGACGCTGACGGCGGCGATTCGGGACGGTGCACTGCGAACGTCTGTTCCCATCCGGCAAGACTATGCGCCCGCGGGGACGACGCCGATAGCCTTGCCCTGCAGATGGCACTCGACGAGCACGAACTCCAGCAACGCATCGCCGCGATCCAGGGTCAGCTGAAGCTGCTGGGCGACGCATTGGACCGGCCGACGCTGGTCGCTCGCGTGGAAGAGCTCGAATCGCAGATGGGCGGCGAGGGGTTCTGGGACGACCAGGAGAAGGCGGCCAAGATCAATTCGGAGTACTCGCGGACCAACCGCAAGGTCGAAGAGTTCGACGCCGTCTCATCAGAAGTCGAGGACCTCACCGCGCTCGCCGAGATGGCGACCGAAGACGAGTCAATGGCCGACGAGCTCGAGGAACAGCTTGCGGACCTCGAAAAACGCATGGCGGTGCTTGAGGAGGAGCGTCTCTTCTCTGGCGAGTACGACGCCGGCGATGCGGTCGTGACGATCCAGGACGGCGCCGGCGGCACCGACGCCCAGGACTGGGCAGAGATGGTGCTGCGGATGATGACCCGCTGGGCCGAGGGCCGCGGGTTCAAGGTCGAGCTCAAGGAAATCAACGCCGGTCAGGAGGCCGGGATCACGCGAGCCACATTTCTGGTGCACGGCGAAAACGCCTACGGACTCTTCGCCGCCGAGCGCGGGGTTCACCGCCTGGTGCGCCTCAGCCCGTTCGACTCAGCCCACCGCCGCCAAACATCGTTTGCCGGGGTCGAAGTCGCGCCACTGGTCGACGACGACCTCGATGTCGAGATCGACGAGTCCGATCTGCAGATCGACACCTACCGCGCTTCCGGCGCCGGCGGCCAGCACGTCAACAAGACCGACAGCGCCGTGCGCATCACGCACCGGCCCACCGGCATCGTCGTCCAGTGTCAGGACGAGCGCTCGCAAGGCGCCAACAAGAACACCGCGATGAAGATGCTCCGCGCGCGGATCGTCGCGCTCGAGGAAGAGAAGCGCGCCGCCGAGCTTGCCGCCGAAAAGGGCGAGGCGATCGACGTCAACTTTGGTTCGCAGATTCGCAGCTACGTGCTGCACCCGTACTCGATGGTCAAGGATCACCGCACAAACTTTGAGATGGGCGATGTTCAGCGTGTGCTCGACGGCGATCTTGACGGGTTCGTCCACGCCGAACTCTCGCGACGTGCCGCCGGACGCCCGAGCGAACGCGCCGGAAGCGCGCAGGATGGCTAGCCCGGTGCCGGTGGCGCGCGAGGACTACGCCCAGCTCGTCGCGATGGCGATCGCTGAGGATGTCGGGGGAGGGGACGTGACCACTGAGCTGACGGTCGACCTGCTCGAGCCCGCCACCGCGACTATCCGCCAGAAGCAGCCCGGCGTGATCTACGGGCACGACGTCGCCGAGCATGTTTTTCGTGAGATCGACCCGACTGCCGAGTACGCCCGCGTGCAGTCGGAGGGCATCTGGGGCGACGGCGGTGAGGTTGCGACGGTCTCGGGCCGCGCGGCATCGCTGCTGACGGCAGAGCGCACCGCCCTGAACTTCATGATGCATCTTTCGGGTGTGGCGACCGCCGCCGCGAACGCGGTCCGGGCGGTCGAGGGCACCGGCGCGAAGATCCTCGACACGCGCAAGACCACCCCCGGGATGCGGG
>CAZRAA010000096.1:0-5245 GCA_964597975.1 uncultured Thermoleophilaceae bacterium
ATCTCCATCTGCTCGAACTCGCGCGTGCGGAAGATGAAGTTGCCGGGCGTGATCTCGTTGCGGAATGACTTGCCGATCTGCGCGATGCCCATCGGCAGCTTCTTGCGCGCGAACTGCATGACGTTCTTGAAGTTGACGAAGATGCCCTGCGCCGTCTCGGGACGCAAGTAGATCGTTGATCCCTCGTCCTGCACCGGACCCATGTTCGTCTGGAACATCAGGTTGAAGTTTTTCGGCTCGGACAGCTCGCCCCCGCAAACCGGACAGACGACGTTGTCGGTCGGCTTGCCCTCGGCTTCGAGCTCTTCGACGAGGTGGTCGTAGCGAAAGCGCCGTTTGCACTTACCCATGCACTGGACGAGCGGATCGGAGAATCCAGCGAGGTGGCCGGAGGCCTCCCAGGTCTTGGGATGCATCAGGATTGCCGCGTCGAGCAGGACGACATCGTCGCGTTCTTGAGCGACGGAGCGGCGCCATTCGGCCTTCACGTTGTTCTTGAGCAGGACGCCGTAGTGGCCGTAGTCGTATGTGCTGGCGAGTCCGCCATAGATCTCGGAGGACTGGAAGATGAACCCACGCCGCTTGCAGAGCGACACGATCTTGTCCATCGTGACGGTGTCCTGCGCGGCCGATTCTGGTGTCGGAAGGTCCCCCATTGAGGCGCAAAAGCTACCCTAACGGCCATGCCGATCTATGAATACAGGCGCGCCGACGGCTCGACTTTCGAGGTGATCCAGAAGTTCACCGACGAGCCGCTGACGAAGGATCCCGAGACCGGTGAGCCGGTCGAACGCGTCTACACGGCGCCCGCGATCCACTTCAAGGGATCCGGCTTCCACAACACCGACTACTCGAGCAACCGCCGCGCCAAATCCGGCCAGGGTGCTCCTGACGATTCGAGCTCAGGTTCAAATTCGGTGGCTGGCGGGAATACGTCCGAGAAGAAGTCAGAATCAAAGAGCAGCTCAACTTCCGATTCCCCGAAGAAGAAGGACAAGCCCAAATGACAATCGGCGCTTCAATCTTCCTGATCGCGGTCGGCGCGATCCTCAAATTCGCGGTGACCGCAACGGTCGCCGGCATCGACATCCAGGTCGTCGGCGTGATCCTGATGGTCGCGGGTGTGATCGGCCTGGTGCTCGGCCTCTTCATGATGGCCCAGGGCAACCAACAGCCGCCGCAGGGCCCGATGCCCCCGCAACCGCCAGCACCGCCGACCTACTAACCGGCAGCTTCTTCCTTGCCTGCTCCCTCCGGGAGCAGGCAAGGAGTGTTTGTCGCTTGTTCTAGCGGTCGGTTCGTGATCAGTCTTGGAAGCGGCGGGCCCAGGTGGCTCGTTCGCCTTCGGGGATGACGATGCTGCCGGCGGGTCCCGGCCCCGAAGGTTCCAGCACGCGTGGCTTGGGGTTTTCGCCGATCGTCATCGACATCATGAAGCTCATCAGCGTGAACGGGCTCATGTCCGTCACGAATGCCTTCGGCGCGGCCCAGGCGATCCAGGGGAGCCGGAAGAATGTGAGCGGGTTGTAGATCTTGTGCTTCATCGAGGAGATCACCTGCTGCTGGCGGGCGGCGCGATCGATGTCGTCTTCGCCGGGGTTGCAGCTGTTCTTTCGAACTCGTGAGAAGCGCAACGCCTGTTCGCCGTTTAGCTTGTGCTCCCCGCGACCCAGCTTGAAGGTCTTGCCATCGAACGTGCTGCGGATGCACCGCTGATCGACCTTCACCTTCACTCCGCCGAGCGCGTCAATCAGCGCCGGGAAGTGCTCGAAGTCGACGATGATCATGTGGTTGATCTGCATGTTCCCGCCGCCGACGTTCATGAAGTCCTCGACCGTGGGGATCGTCAGCGCGGCGCCTCCATATGCGTATGCGGCGTTGATCTTCTGCGCCTGGTATCCGGGGATCTGCGCGTAGGAGTCGCGGGGAATCGACAGCCGACGTGCCTCGCCGCCGCCGACGCGCAGCAGCATCAAGGTGTCGGTGCGTGCGGGACCGTGCTCGGCGTTCCAGTTCTTCGGTCGCTCGTCGAGACCCATCACCAACACGTTGCCTGGGCTGGTGACGAAGTTGCCGCCGCCGCCGAGCTGCGCGTTCGTGGCGTCGGAGACCTTCGACTGCTGGATCGTCGCGCTGACGACGAAAAGCGCCGCGCTGAGCGCAACCCAGGCGACCGCCCAGATCGCTACCCATTTGAGCACTTTCAGCCAGGTGCCGGTGCTGCGCGGCTTCTTGACTTTCGGTGCCTTGCGCGGCTGACGCTGGGCCGATCCGCCCGAGGCCGGAGCGCGTCTGGGCGGGGGTGCCGGCTGCATGCCGGCGTCCTCCCTACTGCGCGATGGCGGAGGCGCCGGATAATGCGGATCGCCCGGCTGGGGCGGTGGCGCTTCGCTGAGCTTGTCGAACTGAGACCTCCTGAAGCGGTCCCAGGGGCGGCGCTTGGCGCGGTAGGTCTTGTATGGAAGCTTTCCGTTCATCGTCGGCAAGAAAAGGGAACAACGCTCGCGCAGGATTGTTTCCGCGAATCGCGCCGTACGCCTGCCGGATTAGCATGCGCTCAATGAGCGACTCCGCCGCAGCACGCAGAGTGATCGGGATCGATCTTGGCGGCACAAAGCTCGCGGCCGGGGTTGTCTCCGGGGACCTAAGGGTCCACCACCGGGCGAAGCGTCCGTCGCACGGCGTAAGTCAGACCGAGCTGCTGGACATGATCGTCGAGGTAGTCGACGAGCTGCGGCAAGGAAGCGACGACGAGGCTCCCGTCGAGGCAGTTGGCCTGGGGATTCCGTCGCTGATCGACCAAGCCTCGGGGCGCGCGGTGATGAGCGTCAACCTCCCGATCGCCGACGTGCCGATCCGCGATCTGATGACTGAGCGTCTTGGGCTGCCGGTCGCTCTCGACAATGACGGCAACGTCGCCGCGCTGGCCGAGCAACGCTTCGGTGCAGCCCGTGGCAAGCGCAACGTCGTGATGATCGGCGTCGGCACCGGGATCGCCGGCGGGATAGTGATCGACGGCAGACTCTTCCGCGGGGCTCACGGCTCGGGAGCCGAGCTTGGTCACATGACCGTGCTCGCAGACGGGCCTCGCTGCCAGGGCTTCTGCCCCAACCGCGGTTGCTTTGAGACGATGGCTTCAGGAACCGCGATCGGTCGCTACGCCCGCGAGTACGCCGAGGCCAATCCCGATTCGGGACTCGGCCGCGAACTTGCGGCCGGGCGCGAGGTGACAGGTGCGACAGCCAGCGATCTTGCGCACAGCGGCGATGCCGGCGCCGTCGAGGTGCTCGCACGGGCCGGCCACTATCTGGGAGCCGGGTTGGTCGGAGTTGTCAACGTCTTCAACCCAGAAGCAATCGTGATCGGCGGCGGCGCTGCCGCCGGTGCCGGCGAACTGCTGCTCGAACCTGCGCGCAAGCACCTCACAGAAAGCGCGCTCTCGCCCAACAAAGAGCAGGCGCCGGTGCTTGCCGCCAAGTTCGGCGCCGAGGCCGGCATGCTCGGAGCTGCTGCACTGGCATTCGTCGAGTGCCTTGACGAACCCCTGGAGGACATCTAGATGCCCGGTCGATTAATTGTCTGTCCGACTCCGATCGGAAACCTCGAGGACGTCACGCTGCGGACCCTTACCACTCTGCGCGAAGCCGATGTGATCGCTTGCGAGGACACTCGCCGCACGGGCAAACTGCTTGAGCGCTTCGGCGTCTCGGGCAAACTGGTCTCCTACAACGAACAGAACGAGCGCCGCCGCGCCGGCGAGCTCGTTAAGCAGATGGACTCCGGCGCGACTGTCGCTCTGGTCTCCGACGCCGGTATGCCGCTGGTGTCCGACCCCGGTTACGTGATGGTGCAGGCCTGCATCGCCGCCGGGCTTCCGGTGGAGGTGCTCCCGGGGCCATCAGCGGTGCTTGCCGCGCTCGTCGCCGCCGGCCTGCCGAGCGACCACTGGCGCTTTGAGGGTTTCATGCCCCGGAAGGCATCGGAGATCGACTCTCTGCTTGCAAACCTCACCGAGACGCTCGTCGCATTTGAGTCGCCCAAACGGCTCGGCGCGACACTTGAGAGGCTGGCGACAATTGACCCTGGACGGCCGGCGGCCGTCTGCCGCGAGCTGACCAAGCTGCACGAAGAGGTCGCGCGCGGAACCGCCGAGGAGCTCGCCGCGCACTTTGGCGGGGGCGAGGTCAAGGGCGAAATCGTGCTGGTGGTCGGTGCGGCCTCGCCCGAATCGCTCGAGCACCGCAGGCTGGCCGACGCGCGCGCCGCGGTCGACCGGTTGGCGGAATCTGGGGCCCGCGCTCGGGACGCCGCGAAGGTCGTCGCAGAGCTCACTGGCCTGCGCGCCAACGACCTCTATCAGCCATGAATCTGCGCCGTCTGTGACGGCGCTGTAAAAAGTTGGCGACGACGCTGTAAAACCTGCGCCCGATCGCCCCACGGGAGCTTCCAATCGGTTTACGGTGGCCGCCATGTTGACGAGGGTCGCCCAACCGAAGAGCTCTGTTCGCCTGGCGGCGCGCAGCGGCTTTGGCGCGGCCGGCAGCTTGGCCACCGTCATCGCCATCGCGCTCGTTCTGCTCGCGACGCCGGCGTTTGCGCCAGCGGCGACCGCAGCGAGTGGAAGCGGCGCATGGCCCTGGCCGCTGCTGGGTGAAGTGATCACGCCGTACAAGAACGGCAGCGATCGCTATGCCGCCGGTCAACACCGAGGGGTCGATATCGCCGCTCCGGCCGGGACGCCGGTGCTGGCGGTCACCCCCGGCCGCGTCAGCTTTTCGGGCAGGCTTCCCGACGGCGGCGGCGGCGTCACCATCCGCAGCGCGGATGGTGCCTGGCTCGTGAGCAGCCTGCATCTCGCAGACCGCGACGTCCGGATCGGAGATCGCGTGCGCGCGGGGATGCGTCTGGGAAGCGTCGGCACCAGCGGCCGGCGCTCGGCCGATCGGCCGCACGTGCACCTTTCGGTGCGTCGAGCGGAGGATCGGGGGTACGTCGATCCGATGACGTTGCTCGGCGCCCAGCGCCTGGCCGCCGTGACGCAGGCCTCACCAGAGAAGATCGAAGCTTTGGAGCGCCCGGTGGCGCGTTCCGCAGTTGTTCGTGCGCACACAACAGGAGACAGCTCGCCGGCACCGAGGCATGGGGTTCAAGGGCGCCGCGCAGCGGCAGCCCGCTCCGCCGGCGAAAACGCGCACGAGGGCGACGCGGCAGACGGCATCAGCCGCGTCGCCCCTCCCCCCATTTC
>CAZRAA010000097.1:0-5207 GCA_964597975.1 uncultured Thermoleophilaceae bacterium
TGAAGTAGTACGAGACGTAGTCCATCCGCTCGATCAGCGGGATGACCTTCCAGTAGGACTTGTCCTCGCAGTTCTTCTCGATCCCGGTGTGCACGTAGCCGATCAACGGGACCGTCGATTTGACGACCTCGCCCTCAAGCGTTGTGAGCAGGCGCAACACGCCGTGGGTTGCCGGGTGGTGCGGACCGATGTTCATCGTCAGCAGCTCGGTCTCGGGCCGCAACTCGGTGTCGGCCTGGCTTGCAGGCGCCCAGCCGTCGGGGGCCTCGCGGCGCCGGGCCTCGCGCTGCTGTTCGATCTGCTCGGTCAGCGACTGCAGCGTGATCGACTCTTCGCGTTCGCGGTAGCCCACTCCCAGCGGATCCTTCGGCGTGACGCTCGGCGGAGTTGTCGGCGGTGTGGTCACTCGTACCACCCCGGTCCCTCGGGCTCGTTGTGCGTGAACATCACCGGCTCGCCGCCCAGCGGGAAGTCGCGGCGCTGCGGGAATCCCTCGTAGTCCTCGGGCATCAGGATCCGGCGCATGTCCGGGTGACCCTCAAACTCGACGCCGAACATGTCGTAGATCTCGCGCTCCTGGAAGTCGGCCGTCGGAAAAAGCTCGACGACGCTCGGGAGCTTCGCCTCCTCGACTTCAACCCGCGTCTTCACGCGCAGGCGCTCGACGCGGCGCATGTTCATCAGCTCGTAGTGGACGCCCAGCCGCGGGGTCTCGGGCAGGTAGTCGCAGCCGTGCACGCTGCAGAGGAAGTTGTACTCGTGACCCTCGGCGCCCTTCAAGAAGCTCAGCACATCGCGCACGCTGCCGGGCGCGACCTCGAGACAAGCCTGCTCGCGGAAGTAGCTGGTGCCGGTGACGGCCGCTTCGCCAACTTGCTCGCGCACGGCGTTGGCGATCAGTTCAAGCCCCGGTGCGTCAGGCATCTGCGTCCTCCGCAAGGATGCTGCCGGCCGGACGGCCGTTGCCCATCTGGCGCTTGCGCTCGGCGATCAGTTGGTCGAGGTCAACGCCCTCGGGCGCGCCGGCCGCGCCGTACGGATACTCCTCCGTCCCGTAGGCGTCGTAGCGCTCGCGCCAGCCGAGATCGGGGTTGCCCTTGATCTTGCGCTGGAGCTTGATCAGCGCGTACATCAGCGCCTCGGGTCGCGGCGGGCAGCCGGGCACGTGGACGTCGATCGGAAGGAACTTGTCGGCGCCCTGGACCACCGCGTAGTTGGAGAAGACCCCGCCACTCGATGAACACGCGCCCATCGCGATTACCCACTTGGGCTCGAGCATCTGGTCGTAGATACGGCGAATCACCGGCGCCATCTTGATCGAGACGCGGCCCGAGAGAATCAGAAGGTCGGCCTGGCGCGGCGAAGCGCGGAAGGCTTCGCTGCCAAAGCGCGCGATGTCATAACGCGCGTTGACGGTCGACATCATCTCGATCGCGCAGCAGGCAAGGCCGAAGGTCATCGGGAAGACGGTCTGCGAGCGCGCCCAGTTGAGCGCCTTCTCCATAGTGGTGAGGCCGACCGACTGCTCGACGTACTTCTCGAACTCTTCGCCCTCGAGGTCGCCGCGCAGCATCGCGCGGGCCTTGAGCTGGCGCGCGCGGAACTCCTCGCCAGATCCGGGCTGATTGGAGTAGAAGGGACTTGGGAGCTGGTCGCTCACAGTCGCCAGTCCAGAGCGCCGCGGCGCCACGAGTAGACGAAACCGACGAGCAGCAAGACGCTGAAGGTGAGCGTTTCGATCAGCGCGAACGTGCCGAAGGCCTTCAGCTCGACCGCGACGGGATAGAGGAAGAGCACCTCTACGTCAAAGAGGATGAAGAGCATCGCGATCAGGTAGAAGCTGACGCCGAAGCGGAAGCCTTCCTGCACCTCGGAGGGCAGGCCGCATTCGTAAGAGTCTTCCTGTGCCTGCTTGGACGGTGTCCAGGACTTCGGTCGCTTTGGCCCGACGAAGATGTTCCCGACCGTGAAGATGCCGCCGACGAGAAGGCCGAGCACCAGAAAGATCAGTACCGGCAGATATTCATTGAGCATCCGTTGCGACCTTTCTTGAGTCGGGGGGCGAAAAGTCTCAGCGCGCTTCAAGGCAAGCGTCTGAGCGACCATCATATGACATTGTGACAAGTTGTTACATAGTGCAAAATGCCACTAGAAATGCCCTCTAGGGTCTCTCCCGCATGGCGAGCATCCACCTCATAGTCGGAGTCGGTCTGGTCGCGGCCAACCTGGTCGCGGGACTCTGGGGCCTCTATGCCTGGCTCGCGCGCAAACCGAGCGTCGCGTTCTGGTACCTGCTGCGCGTCGCGCAGGTGATGATCATCCTCCAGACCGTGCTCGGGATCGCGCTCTTGCTCTCGGACCACAAGGCCGGCAGCGACCTGCACTACCTCTACGGGCTGCTGCCGCTACCGCTGATGCTGATCACCGAGATGATGCGGGTCGGCGCCGCGCAACAGGTGGTCGGCGAGATCGACTACCGCAAACTGCCCGAGGACGAGGCCCGCGACCTCGCAATGAAGATCTTCATCGCCGAGACCCGAGTGATGGCCCTCGGCTGCCTAATCATCGCCGCCCTCTGCCTAAGAGCCGCAACAACAAGCGGCCACCCCTTCTAGATACGACAAAGATGCACCTTTGACGTACGTCAAAGGTGCACCTTTGTTGGACGGGTCAGGCGACGGCGTAGAGCGACCAGCGGTCGGGGATGCCTTTGAGCTCGTGTTCGCCGCGATCGGTGAAGGCGAGTTCGCTTCCGATCACGAGATCGCGAACCGTTCGAGAGACGAGAATTTCCCCGGCCTGCGCGAGTCCCATGATGCGCGCCGCGAGGTGGACAGCGAGGCCGGCGACGTCGTCCCTGGTGCGTTCGACCTCGCCGGTGTGCAGTCCGCTGCGCAACCCGAGCCCGCGCTCACGAGCGTCAGCAATGATGCGCTCGGCGCAGCGCACACCTTGGGCCGGACCGGAGAAGAGTGCGAGAACCCCGTCACCTGTGGTCTTGATCAGCTCGCCACCGACATCTTCGACCACTGCGCGAGCGGCGTCGTTGTGACGGCCGAGAGTGTTCGCCCACGCGGCGTCCCCCGCGGCCGCGGCGTGCTCCGTCGAGGCGACCAGGTCGGTGAAGAGCACCGTCGCCAAGACGCGGCTGGTCGGCCTACTCGGCGATGTACCCGTGACGAACTCTTCCACTTGGTCGGCGACGACGTCGGGGTCGAGCGCATGAATGAGCGCTGCGTCGCCAGGGATCTCGTGGAGCCGGGCGCCCGGAATCAGCTCGGCGAACTCGCTCACCTGTTCGGCCGTCGGAACGGCGCAGCTCTTTGGATTTAGCACTAGCGTCGGGGTCTGAACCATCGGCAGAACGTCGCTGATGTCACTAGTCATCGACAGACGCAAGAGCCGCTCGGCTTGGCGCGGCGACGTTGATGCACTGATGTACTCGGCGAGCTTGTCGCGACGCGTCGGGTCCGTTGCCCACGACGGCGCAAAGAGGCCACCCAGGGAATACGGGTACTCGCCGACATCGCTGATGCCCGCCGCAAACTGCGCGGCTGCCTCGGGGTTTGCCGCCGCAACCCCACGTGCGGTGGCCGAGACTGCCACGAAAGCCGCCACTCGTTCCGGCCGCGTCGCGGCAAGCACAGCCAACGAGCGAGCGCCCTCGGTGCCGCCAAACAACGCCGGGCGTTCGGCGCCGACGGCATCGGCCACGGCCAGCGCATCGGCCGCGTGGGCTTCAATCGTCAGGTCGTCCTTGATCGGGTCTGAGAGTCCGGAGTCGCGTCGGTCATAACGAATGACCCGTGCGAACGCACCCAGACGCTCGAAGAGCCGGACCGCCTCCGGCAGTTCCCACGCAGCCCGCACGTTGGACGCGGTCGACCCGCTGAAGAGCAGATCGTGCTCGCCCTCGCCGTGCACCTGGTACGCGATCGCGATCTCCCCGCTGCGCACATACTGAGTCCTCGGTATCTCCACGCAGCGACAGTATCCCGGGAGCACCAACGGCAACTCCTACAAAGATGCACCTTTGACGTACGTCAAAGGTGCATCTTTGTAGGACGCGCGTCAGGGGCGTTCGGAGAGGAGGCGGGCGTAGGCGCCTTGGTGGTAGAGGAGGGGCTCGCCGCCCTCGGCAGCGAACTCTTCGACTGCGACGATGCCGATCTCGTGGTCGCCGCCGGGACGCAGGTCTGTGAGCTCTCCAGCGAACCAGGCAAGCGATCCGCCGAGCACCGGCGCGCCGGCCTTTTCGCTCCACTCAACGCCTGCGAACTTCTCTTCCTCAGACGCCTTCGAGGCGAAAACCTTCGAGAGCTCTTCCTGTTCGGCCGCCAGCACGTTGACCGCGACGCGGCCACTGGCTTCAGCCGCGATACGGGTGCGCGCGGTGCGATCGAAGCAGACGATCATCAGCAACGGGTCGAGCGAAAGCGAGGTGATCGCGTTGGCCGTCATCCCCGTCGGGCCATTCTCGGAAAACGCCGTGACCACGCAGACGCCCGTTGCGAAGTGCCCGATCGCCGCCCGAAACCGCCGGATTTCTACGTCATCGCCCATGCGCCCGGGTATTCAACCAGCCCTCCCGTTTCGAGTCGCGTATTATCCCCGCCCGAGATGTTCAACCGCACTCGATCTTTGCTTGTGCTGGCCCTTGTTGCGGCCGCCGCTTTCGCCTCTGGATGCGGCAGCCAGGGCATCAGCGTGCCCGAAGGCACGGTCGCCTACGAAGGCGCCACGATCTTCGCCGAGAAGTGCGGCGGCTGCCACACGATCGCGGCCGCCGGCACCCACGGATCCAAGCCCGACGGCGAGATCAACTCGAAGGACCGCACCAACGGCCCGAACTTCGATACGCGCAAGGAGTCATACGACTCCGCGATCACGGCGATCCGCCAGGGCGGGTTCTCCGGCGCGATCATGCCGGGCAACATCGTCACCGGCGAAGACGCCAAGGCAGTGGCGATCTTCCTCGCCAAGTACTCCGGCACCAAGACCGAAGACTGAGCACGCGCGGCGCGCTTGCTGCCGCGGCGGACGGTATACGTTCACCACATGCTCGATCTGAAGGCGATCCGCAACGACCCGCAGCCGGTGCTCGATGCCTTGGCACGGCGCAAAGACGGCTCAGAAGAGCGTCTAGGCCAAGCTCTCGAACTTGACGCGCGACGTCGCGAGATCCTGCCGCGCCAGGAAGAGCTCTC
>CAZRAA010000098.1:0-4648 GCA_964597975.1 uncultured Thermoleophilaceae bacterium
GGCGACCGCCGCCGCGAACGCGGTCCGGGCGGTCGAGGGCACCGGCGCGAAGATTCTCGACACGCGCAAAACCACCCCCGGGATGCGTGCGCTCGAGAAGGCCGCCGTGGCGGCAGGCGGTGCGACCAACCACCGCATCGGGCTCTACGACGCGATCCTGATCAAGGAAAACCACATCGCGGCCGCCGGGGGCATCAGCGCGGCAATTGAGCGCTGCCGGGCCGGCTCGAAGCTCCCGCTCGAGATTGAGGTTCGAAATCCGGCCGAGATTGACGAGGCGCTCGCGGCCGGCGCCGATCACCTCCTGCTTGACAACATGGACACCGCCGAGCTCCGCGCCGCGGTCGCGCAGGTCGCGGGCAGGGCCAAACTTGAAGCCTCGGGCGGCTATCGAGTCGAGAATGTCCGCGCGGCCGCCGAGACCGGCGTCGACTTCATCTCGATGGGTTCGCTCACCCACGGGGCGCCGGCGCTCGATCTCTCGATGATCATTGAGTCCTAGATGGCCGGCCCGCCGGCAGGGAGTCAGCGGCCCGAGTTGCGCGAGGCGCTGCTGACGGCCGCGACGCGGCAGTTTCTCCGGCGCCCCTACGAAGAGGTTCGCGTCGATGACATCGTCGCCGAGGCCGGAGTGGCGAAGGGCCTCGCGTTCTACTACTTCGAGAGCAAGCGCGGCCTCTACATTGCTGTCGTGCGGTCGCTGATGGCGGCGCTCGTTGCCCGCACTACGCCCGATCCCTCGCTTCCACCGCGCGAGCGCGAGCTCGCGGCGGTCGCCGAGTTTGTGTCCTGGGCGGCCGAGACTGACGGCGTAGAGGTGATCCTCTCGACCTGGTCGGCCGGTGACGCGAAGATCGACGCGGTCTTCCGTGAGGCGGCAGAGCGCATCATCGGCCAGATGGTCGGCGCGATGGGCGACATGCCGGGCGGACCGGGATCGGAAGATGAAGTGCCATCGGACCTGCTCAGTCGATCGATCTGGGGCTGGCTCGCCTTCGCGCGGATCGTCACGGCCGACTGGCTGCGCAAACGCGACATGAGTGAGCAGGAGCTGTGCGATCTGCTTGTCGGGGCGCTCGACGGCATTGTCGGCGCCGCACGCCGCGTCGCTGCCGATCAGAACTGAAGCCGTTCGCGGCGCCGGCCGGGGGGACCAACCGGCGCCGCGATGACCTCTTGCCAGGGCTAGAGGGCGACGACCGAGACGTCGTCGACCTGCGCCCACGTGTCGCCGTTCGCCCACAACCCGGCGAAGACGACAATCTCCGTGTTGGCACCTGAGTTCACGTCGAACGTGATCTGGGTGTAGTTGTCAAGCCGCCCGTAGCGGCGCTCGCCGAGCACCTGGCCCGAGCTGCTGCGCAGCCCGAAGTAACCGTCGGCGTTGTTGGCCGAGGTGCGGATCCAAGCGGTAACGCGGTAATTGCGGTTCGCCTGTGCGGGCAGCGTCTGGAAGAGGTTGTTCCAGCCGCTGGTGTTGCGGATCCAGCCGTTACCGGAGCCTGAGCGCGCAAGCCCTCCGGAGTCACGGCCGCACTGGCCCGAGCAGACCCACGGTGCGATCGAACCCTCAAAGCCGCCGTTGACGATGATGTTCGTCCCAGGAGCGGGCGGCGCCGGCGGAGGTGGCTGGTTGGTCGCCGGAGAGAGCGCACCGAGCATGCGCGGGAGCGCGTCGTTGAAAGCGAAGTTCCAGCAGCTGAAGTTATGTCCGCCGTCGCAGCCGAACGGAACCGACGGACCCGGCCGGCCGTACATCCACCAGAAGTGCGGGATTCCCTCGGCGTTCAGCGCGCGGCTGAATACCTCCGTAGACCAACCGACGGTGCGCTCGAGCACGTCAGCGTCGTGTATCCCCGATCCCGCGTAGAGCAGGATCTGGATGTTCTGGTTCTTCAGACGCGCGGCGCGCTTGACCGGGTTGTAGGTGCTCCACTGGCTGCCGAACGGCGAACTGCAGCCGTAGCCGTTCTCGACCGCCTGCTCGCAGATGACGATCTGCGTTCCGCTGTTCTCAAGGTCGAGTGCGCCGGAGAAGCTCGCCACCGAGCCGAAGAGGTCGGGGCGGTCCTGCGCCAGTCGCACCGCTCCGTAGCCGCCCATCGAGAGTCCCGCGATGCCGCGGCCCTGCTTGGTTGCGATCGTGCGCAGGTTTCCGTCGATGAACGGGATCACCTGGTCGAGGTAGAAGTCGGCCCAGCGCTGCGCGCCCTTGGATTGGTCGAGCCAGTTGGTGAACCAGCCGACTTTCCCGCCGTCGGGCATCACGGTGATCACCTGCTTGCCGTTGGTGATCGCCTCGGCAGCACCGCCGCCGGTCGTCCACTGGGCCGAGTTTCCGCCGGCGCCGCCGTGCAGGAGGTAGACGACGGGATAACGGGCGCTTGGCGCCTGGAAATAGTTGCTCGGCAGGGTCACGCGAATGCGATGCGGGCCGTTGATCGCGCTCGCGGCGACGTAGGCGCTCGAGACATCGACCTCGAAGGTGCGCGAGCTGATCCAGCGATTGCCGGTGACCGTGATTCCGTTGCGTGAGGTCAGGTTTGGTGCGTCGGCGCGGGCCTCGCCGGTACCTGCGAGCAAAAACAGGGCCGTCAGAAAGGCGGCGGCTATCGCTCCGATCGTGAGGTTGCGCATCGGCAGATGTGCTCTGCCGAGCCTGCGTGGTTCGAGCATGGTTTTTCGATCTCCCCTCGCTCCGCCCGTTGCCGGCCGGAGATGATTTTCCGCTCCGGATCCCCCGATCCGGGTTGGACTTTGACTGACGGTCAAGACGATCGTAGCCGATATTGAACGCCGTGTCAATAAAGATTTGCGCCCGCGCGGGTCTATAGCCTTTGATTGATGGCCAGGGGCGGGAAGAATCAAGGTGCGACCCGGTTGTTGCTCACGGTGACGGTTGCGCTTTGCGCCCTGTTGATTGGCTCGGCGCGTGCGGCCCAGCCCGAGCCAGGGGTTGACGTCGTCGGCGGCAATCCGGTCGCCACCGACAGCACCGACTGGCCCTTCGTTGCCGCCGTGCTGGGCGATCCGGAAGATCCGTACTCGACGCAGTACTGCGGAGGCAGTCTCGTCCAGCATCAGTGGGTGCTGACCGCCGCGCACTGCGTCTACGGCAATCCGTTTGCCGAGCGCTGGGTTCTGCTTGGCACAAAGAACCTCTCCAGCGGAGGCGAAATCATCAAGGTCGATCAAGCAATGATCAATCCTGATTTCAGTGGCGACACGGCAGACGGGTACGACGTTGCGCTGTTGCACTTGAGTGCCCGCTCCTCGGCACCGCTGATCCCGCTGGCGACCACTGCCCAGGATCCCGCCGAAGGAGAAACCGTGCGCGTCGCCGGCTGGGGCGACATCGATCCGGCCGATGCGACTTCGGACTACCCCGATGCTCTCTATGAGGCTGACGTCGAATCGACCTCCGACGATTCGTGCGCGACTGCCTTCGGCGTCGATCCCTGGTCGGACACGATGCTCTGCGCCGTGCACTTCGATCCGCCGCCGGCGCGCGACGCCTGTCAGGGTGACAGCGGCGGGCCGCTGGTCTATGACAACCCGCTCGACGGACCGCTGCTGGTGGGCGTGGTCAGCTGGGGCGCCGGCTGCGGCGAAGAGCCGTATCCGGGTGTCTACGCACGCGTCTCAAGACTGCGCGAGTGGATTCGCACGACGATCGGTGCGCCGGAGGTCAGCGTCGCTCCGGGGACGATCGCCTCATTCGGATCAGTGCGCCTTGGCACCTCGACCACCAGCGAGTTCACGATCACGAACAATTTCGTCGGCCCGTTGCGGATCACCTCGGCGGACATCAGTGGCGATACGTCCGCTTTCTCGGTGAACGAGAACTGCGTCGCGGCGGTGAGTATTGCGATCGGCTCAAGTTGCACGGTGGGCGTCGCATTCACTCCGACTGCGGTTGGCGAGCGGGCGGCGATGATCGAACTATCCACCAACGCGCTGAGCACGCCAAAGCTGTCGCTCGCGCTCCGTGGAACCGGCGTTAGAGCACGGCCCGCGATGGTGATCGAGCAGACTCGGCGCGCGCGCAGCGTGGGCGGGGGCAAGCGATTTCGGACCGACTATCTCGTTGCGTTTGCGGTGCCCGCGGGCATCGATCAGGCGCTGGCCTGCAGCGGGAAGATTGAGCTGCGTGTCAAGAGCGGCGAGCGCACGCGGGCTCGCGCGACGCGCAAGGTCAAGCGCGGGGTGGGGGCGATCTGCCGGACGACCTTCAGTCTGACTTTGCCGGCAGCCCAACGCAAGCGCAGGGCCACGCTCACGGCGGACTTTGGCGGCAACATAGTGATGGCGGCGCGAGAGAAGACCGTCAGCATGCGGCTTCGCTAGCCAGGCGGTGCGGGCGCGCGGCGCTTGACCTAGACTGTCCCCACCCAAGACATTCCGTCCTGCGAATCCAGAATCGGCTTCGAGGCGGAACATACCGACGGAGTTGTAGCGGTCATGACCGACACAGTCACGCAGCCACAGAAGGCGGAGGCATTCATGCTTCCGGTCGTCCCCCCGCCCCTGCCCGAGCCACCGAGCGCCGAGCAGAGTGCGGAGCTATCGGCCGAGGTGCGCGAACTCGCGCGAGAGAAGAACGCCGTGATCCTCGCGCACAATTACCAGGTGCCAGAGGTTCAGGACG
>CAZRAA010000099.1:0-4557 GCA_964597975.1 uncultured Thermoleophilaceae bacterium
GAAAGGCGTGGTGATTGTGGTGCCAGCCCTCGCCGAGCGCGACGAACGCCACAGCCCAGTTGTTGGTCGACTGGTCCTCGATCTCAAACGGCTGGTTGCCGTACATGTGGCAGATCGAGTTGACGCTCCAAGTCGCGTGGTGCTGGAGGAAGATCCGCACCAGGCCACCCCAAATGAAGGCGGTAAAGCCGGCGTAGAGCGAGAAACCACCGAGCACGAAGCCCAGCGCGAAGGGGATCGCAAGGCCGAGCAGCACCCAGCTGAAGAAGTGCTTGTCGACCCAGACGATGTTCGGGTCGTCCTTCAGGTCGCGGGCGTAGCGACTGGCCGAAGCGCGGTCGTCGCGGCTGAAGAGCCAGCCCATGTGCGAGTGGTACCAACCGACGAAGATGCCCTTGACGCCTTCGTGGTCGTGGGTGTGCGGGCTGTGGGGGTCGCCCTCTTCGTCGGCGAAGTCGTGGTGCTTGCGGTGGTCGGCGACCCAGTGGATCGGGGCACCCTGCACCGACATCGAGCCGGCGATCGCGAGCGTGACGCGGACCCATTCCTTCGTCTCGAACGAACGATGGGTCAGAAGACGGTGGTATCCGACGGTGATGCCGAACCCAGTGAAGAGGTACATGCCGGCCAGGATCCCGAGATCGAGCCAGTCGACTCCGTTGTTCCAGAACAGCACAATGGCCACCAGGAAACCGATGAAGGGGATGGTGACGGCGGCAATGGTGATGCGGCGTTCTAGTTTGCTCATGGCATTGAAGATAAGCCGCAATTCCCAACATTTTCACGCCCGATTATCAGAACTTTTGGACATTTTTTGTTGGTTTCTTATAAGATCTACCGATCGAAGCGGGTGAATCGACATTCAGCGGCGGCAGCCAGCCCTGGGAGCGACTTTCCGAGCAGTCGGCAAGACTGATGGAGCAGGAGCGCTCGGCGATCACCGAGGAGATCCTCGACGCGATCGGCCGCGAGATCCCGGCCTACACCCGCCCACTTGAGGGCGCGTTCGGGGAGGCCCTGAAGACCGGCGTAAACCAGGCGCTGGCGCAGTTTGTCGCGATGGTTCGCGACCCGGAGACTTCGCTGCGAGAAGAAGGCCGGCGCGTCTATTTCGCGCTCGGTCGCGGAGAGGTCGCTTCGGGCCGCTCGATCGGCGCGCTGCTTGCCGCGTACCGGCTCGGCGCGCAGATCGCCTGGCGGCGCCTGGCCGAGGCGTCGCTGCGCAGCGACCTCGACCAGCGGGAGACGAACCTGCTGGCCGAAGCGATCTTCGCCTACATCGACCAGCTTTCGGCCGAGTCGGCCGAGGGCTACGCGCAGGCGCAGGCCGAGCGCGCAGGTGAACTGGACGCACGGCGCGGCGAGCTGATCGAGCTGCTCACGCGCGGGCGGCTGGGCGCCGACCCACTGGCACTCGCGGCGGCCGCCGAGACGGCGCGCTGGCCCCTCCCGCGTCAGCTCGCGGTGCTGATCTGGCCGGCGGCACTCGGCCGCGGCCCCGCCGGACGGCTGCCGCAGAACTCGATCGCGCATGGCGACGAGGAGAACTACGTCGCGCTGGTTCCCGAGCCGCGTGACGCCGCGCGACGCGATCAGCTGCGATCGGGATTCGCAGAAGTTCGCTCGGGGCTTGGCACCCCAGTGAGTATTGAGAACACTCCGCACTCGTTTGAACACGCGCGGACGATGCTTCAACTCGCACATGACACCGACGCAGCCGGTGTGATCTCGGCCGACGAGCATCGCGCCGAGCTGATCTCGGGCGCGGACCGACTGCTCGCGACGCAGATCGTCCACGACCGCCTGGCGCCATTTGCGGAGGAGACGGCGGGCTCACGTGAGCGCCTGACAGACACGCTGCTTGCCTGGCTTCGACACGACGGCAACATCGCGGCGGCCGCGGGCGAGTTGCATGTGCACCAGCAGACGCTGCGCTACCGGCTGGCTCGCTTGCGGGAGCTACTCGGTGAACAACTCGACGATCCGGATGCGCGCTACGAGCTCGAGTTCGCGCTGCGCTCTGCGGCCCGCTCGTGATCCAGCAGCCAGACCTTGCGGTCCATCCCGCCGCCGTAGCCGACGAGGTCTCCACTCGCACCGATCACGCGATGGCAGGGCACGATCACGGCGATCGGGTTGCGATTGTTGGCCATGCCTACGGCCCGCGCGGCTTTGGGGCGGCCGACGGCCGCCGCAATCTCGCCGTAGCTGCGGGTCTCGCCAAACGGGATCTCTGACAGCGCATCCCAGACCGACAGCTGGAACTCTGTGCCCTCCGGCGCGAGGTCCAACTCGAAATCCGTGCGCTCGCCGGCGAAATACTCCTCGAGCTGGGCGATCACATCGACGAATCGCGCGTCGTCGCGTGTGAGCCCTTCGCTCTGCCCCCTGTAGTCGCCATCGTCGATCATCTTCAATGCGCTGAGCGATCGCCCGTCGCCGATCAACAGGAGCTCGCCGATCGGGCTGTCGACCGACGCGTAGTGGGTGGCCTGAGATTTCATTGCTGAGCCTCCGCTCGTCTGAGTTGTTGGGCTTCTGCCACGGCCCAGAGGTGCTGCAGGCCGTACGCTCGATAGGGGCGCCATTGCTCTGCCGCGGCGAGCGCGGCGCGCGCATCGCCGGCGACGCCGAGAGCTTCGAGACCGCGACGAGCACCGAGGTCCCCGGGCAAGAAGGCGTCGGGATCGCGCAACGCGCGCATCGAGATGTACTGCGCCGTCCAGTCCCCGATTCCCGGCAGCGCCAAAAGCGCGGCGCGAACACGCGGGCGATCCTCACCGCCGTCCAAGCGAACATCGCCGGCGGCCAGCGCGCCGGCAAGGCCGACCAGCGCCCTGGCGCGTGCTCGCGGCATCGGCAGACTTTCCGGGTCGAGCTCGGCAAGCGCCGGCGCAGTCGGGAACGTGTGCGTGACCGAACCGCTCGGGACGTTCAGCTCGGCGCCGCAGAGCGCGACCAACCGCGCCGCCGCAGTAGCCGCCGCGCGCACCGAGACCTGCTGCCCGAGCACCGCTCGAAACGCCAGCTCGTGTGGGTCTACGGTGCCCGCCACGCGCATGCCCGGGCGCTTGGCGACATTCGCGGCGAGCAACTCGTCGCGCGCGAGCACGGCATCCGAAGATGCTGGGTCAGCGTCGAGATCGAAAAGCTGCCGGACCCGTACCGCGGCGGTGCCGAGGTCTCGCATGTCAGCAAGCTCGAAGCGCGCGAGCACGGCGTCGCCATCCGCGCTGATCTCGACCGTGCCGGCGCCGTGCGGTAGCGCGAGGCTGCGGACATACGTCCCCGCGCTGATCTCTTCGACCCCGGCAACGGCGCGGTGCGCCAGAAACCCGAGCGCCCGGTCGAAATCGAACGGCGCTCTTGCCCCGAGGCGCAAAGTAACGCCGCGGCGGTTGCTCGAGGTTCGGGGCATTCGCCGCAGCTCGCTCGGCGATGCCGCGTAGATCTCGCGCATCGTCGCGTTGAACTGCCGGATGCTCGAGAATCCTGCGGCGAATGCGATTTCTGTCGCCGTGAGGCTGGTCGTCTCGAGGAGCACCCGCGCAGTCTGGGCGCGCGTCGCCCTGGCGATCGCCAGCGGCCCGGCTCCGACTGCGTCCACCAGCATGCGGTGGACGTGGCGCTCGGAGAACCCGAGGCGCGCGGCGAGTCCCGGCACACCTTCGCGATCGACCACTCCATCGGCGATCAGGCGCATTGCGCGGCCGACGGCATCGGCGCGCAGGTCCCACTCGGGCGAACCCGGCGCGGCGTTGGGCCGGCAGCGCTTACAGGCGCGAAAGCCCGCCGACTGCGCTCCCGCCGCGGTCGAGTAGAAGCGCATGTTCGAAAGCTTGGGCGTGCGCGCCGGACAGCTGGGTCGGCAATAAATGCCGGTCGAGGTGACGCCTACATAGAACCAACCGTCGAAGCGAGAATCCTTGTCCTCGCAGGCCGCAACGCACTGCTGAAAACTCGGGAGCCACTGTTCGCCGGACTTGAACACGAACCCATCCTTGCACGACCATCGCGGATAACCCAGCGGTTTTCGGACAACACGGTTTGGCGCTCAGATTGCCGTCACCACGGCGCACCGGCAGCACGCATATGATCAAGACAATCGGTATCCACCGTCTTATGAGAAACGAGCAACAATGAACGCAATTCTTGCGGCGACGGACAGTTGGTCACTCGGTGACGCGCTGCTCCTCACCATCGAGATCTTCCTCTTCGTCATCTGGATCTGGATCTTCATCTCGATCGTCGTCGACCTCTTCCGCGACCACGAGCTCGGCGGCTGGGGCAAGGCAATCTGGCTGCTGTTCCTGATCGTCATTCCGTTCCTGTCGGCGCTGATCTATCTGATCGTTCGCGGCAGCGGCATGCGCGACCGTGCGATCAAGGAAGCGGCCGACATCCAGAAGGCGCAAAACGAATACATCCGCCAGGTGGCCGGCTCACCGGTCGACGACCTCGCCAAGCTCAACGAGCTGAAGGAAAAGGGCGTGCTCTCGCAGGAAGAGTTCGACCGCGCCAAGGCGAAGGCGCTGGCCGACCACCACGGCGAGTAGC
>CAZRAA010000100.1:0-4530 GCA_964597975.1 uncultured Thermoleophilaceae bacterium
TCCGGGCCCTCAGGCATGCGGTGCAGATGCGGCGCGCCGTGCGCATCCCAGGTGCGAAAGTGGTCGAGCATTTCGCGGCGCACGAAGTGCGGATGCTCGGGGAGTGGGAGCTGCGGACCAAAGACGAGCGCGACGTCGTCGGCCATCCTGAAACTCTCGACGATCGCGTCGAGCCAATGCGGCGTCGCAGGCACCGCGTCGTCGGTCAGGAGCGCCACGACGTCGCCCTTTGCCTCGCGCACCGCCATGTTGCGCGTGCGTCCGTGCTGAAACTCGGACTTGTCGATTTCGATCACGCGGGAGCCGGCAGATCGCGCGGCCTCGACTGAGCCATCGGTCGATCCGGAATCGACGATCAGTATCTCGAGATCCACGCCCGCGGCGTTCTGCTGCTCGCCGAGCGCGGCAAGCAGCGCGAGAAAGCGCTCGCCGCCGTTGAGCACCGGCACCGCGACTGTGACTGACTTCACCTCCAAGAGACGAGCGACACTAGTCTGCACAACGTCTTTGCGGCGATTACGAGGAGTTTTCCGATGAGCGAACTGCAGATCGAAGTTGTCGAGGGTTCCGGCTGGTCGGCCGGGAACGTCGACGGGATGGGCGAGGGGCCCGGATTTCGCAAGGTGCGCCACGAGCTTGGTGTGACCGAGATGGGCGTCAACGCGATCGCGATGCCGGCCGGCATCGGCAGCGGCACCCACTGGCACGAGCGTCAGGAAGAGGTCTACTTCGTCCATCGCGGCACGCTGCGGTTCACGTTCGGCG
Organism: uncultured Thermoleophilaceae bacterium; assembly: GCA_964597975.1. Lineage (GTDB taxonomy): Bacteria > Actinomycetota > Thermoleophilia > Solirubrobacterales > JACPNS01 > JACPNS01. The sequence continues at coordinate 766 of CAZRAA010000100.1, forward strand.
AGGCCGACGACGAGCAGGTCGTGCTCGGCCCCGGAGGCGTCGTTCGCGTGGCCCCCGAGACCCAGCGCAGCATCGCCAACATCGGCGACTCCGAGGCGCTCTACATCTGCTTCGGCGCCGAAGGCGGCTACGTCGGCCGTGACGGTCACCACCGCGAAGGTGAGCCGCGCGTTGTGGAGGTCAAGAGTTAGAGGACGGCCCGCGTTAACCAGAAACAGCCGGCCTGGGCCGGCTGCTTGGGCCCAACTTGGCCTCCGCAGTCAAGTTGGGCATTCCAGCCTCCGAGCAGCTCAGAGAACGGGGGCTAGAAGTTCGCGATACATCCGATCAGGATGTGGACCAATGATTCGGATGCAAACTCCCTGTCGGCAGCCGAGAGGGATCGTTGTCCAAATCACGGTCAAGATCAACGTAGGATCGATGTTCCCGCTCAGCAAGCAAGATGGACAAACGTCTTAGACCCAATCCCAAACTCCGCATAGCGGTGCTGGTTTGCGCCGGAGTGGTGCTCGTGTCGATGATCTTCGCGATGTCGACGTCGCTCGCGCACACCGAAGTCGTGCGCCCGTCGGTCGAGGTTTCGAGCCTGCCACGCGAGATGGGACTGGATCTAGCGGCCTCCGACGCGATCTACATCAGCGAGGCAGAGCAGGAGGCCGCCGTCAAGCGGATTGTCAAGCTCAAGCAGCCGCTCTTCTGCGGCGGCACGAAGAAGTACGCGGCGCTGACATTCGACGATGGCCCGTCGACGATCACGCCCGAGCTGATCAAGCTGCTCAAGGACGAGGGTCTGCCGGCGACGTGGTTCAACCTCGGCAACAACTCGAACACCTACCCGGCGAATCTCAAAGCCCAGGCCGCGTACGGCCCGGTCGCAAACCACTCCTGGGACCACCCGGCGTTCACGACGCTTTCGACCCAGGACATCAAGACCCAGCTCGCCGACACCCAGGAAGTCTTCAAGCAGGCCACCGGCCAAGACTGGATGATGATGCGCCCGCCATACGGAGCGCGCGACGATCAGACCGAGCGCACGATCCGCAAAGCCGGCTACGCCGAGATGCTCTGGAGTGCGGACTCGCAGGACGGCTTGGCCAAGCCCGCTGCGACGATCGCCGAGAACACCATCAACGGACTTGGTCCCGGCGCGATCCTGCTGTTCCATGACGGCAAGCCGGAGACGCTTAAGGCGTTCAAGACCAAGATCATCCCCGCTATTCGCAAGAGCGACTTGACGATGGTCACGCTGCCGGAGCTGCTCGTTCTCAATCCGCCGAGCGATGCTCAACTTGCGGCCGGCGCGATGGGTTGCACGCACGCCGGCCGTGTCAACGTCAGCGGCTCGTACCTGCAGAGCCCTGAGATGTCTCGCTGACGCTGACTCGGTTGACGTGCGCGGGTCCGTCGCCGCGCACGAGCTCGAAGTCGGCGCGACCGCCGGGCGTGACTTTCGTCTTCCAGGTGAACGTTGTCTCAAGTCCGTCGCGCGCGGTCCGCACGTCGCCTGCCCCATCGATCTTGAATCCCTTGAGCTCGGCGTTCTTTTTGGTCGTCTCGATCGTCAGCCGGATCTGCAACGTCGTGCTCCGCTTCGCCCCGCGCGGCGCCCAGACGCGCAACATCGCGCCGCGGGGCGGAACGAAGCCGCTCTCGGTCAGCCCGCGGATCGCCCAGGCCGCGTGGAAGTTCTGGCCGAGTTTGTAGAGCGCGAAGCCAGCGCGCCGGACCGGCGGCGCTGCGGATTGCGGAGCGAAGCGCGGGTCGGCGTCGGACTGCACGAGGTACTCGGAATCGTCGTAGCTTGAGCGCGCGATCTGGCCGGTCGCCCAGTCGGGAATCATCGTGTACGTGTGGCCGGGGATCGGCGCGCGAACAACAGAGAAGTCGCGGTAGGGGGCGTAGGTCGCGGCGAGGCGGCGATTCCAGAAGACGAGATCTCTCCAGGCTGCGCGGCGCTCGACCGAAGGCCCGCCGCCGATCGGTCGATCCAGCAAGGCGCGCGGGGCATATGCGAGTGCGTACGGTTTGTGTCCCGTCGTAACTTCGACCCAGCGCTTCTGCAGTCCGGTGCGCTTGCCGAAGAGGGCGATCGGCGCGGCGTTCTGAGCCTTGACCGCATCTGGGACCGTCGAGAGCGTCCCCGCGAGCAGCACCGCCACCACCAGTCCGAAGCAGACGTCCTGCGCCAGCGAAACCTTCTGCCGCGAGAGCATCCACCAAGCGAACGCACAGACCAGCAACAGCAAAACGATCAGCAACCCCGAGATCGAAGTGCCGATCGCGTCGGCGACCTTCTGCCAGCCGATCAGCACGACCTGCGTCGGCGAGAAGACGCGGTTGGTCATGCGGCCGAGTGCGGTGTCCAGGCCGTAGGGTTGTGTGGCGATCAGCAGCAGCGCACCGGCGAGCGCCGGGAGAGCGAACGCGGGCAGGTTTGTTGGCGGGCGGCGGAAGAACGCCGCCATCGCCACGAACCAGAGCGGCGCGACGTAGAAGACGTAGCGCTCGATAACGCGGTCGGTGGGGTCGAAGCGCATGTCGAAACTCGCTCCGACATAAAGCACGACGCCGGTCGCGAGGAGGATCAGGATCGCGGTGTTGTTCTGGCGGCGATCTTTGATGCGAGTGAGCGCCGTGAGCAGCCAGGGGAGGCCCAGCACCACCGGGAGCGCGGCGATCCCGAGCCCAACGGTGCTCGCGTGGTTGATCAGCTCCTTGACGATCCCCTCGCTGGCGAATGGATCGGTGCCGGTGTTCGTGACGGCAAGGTAGGTGCCGACGATCCAGATCGGCTTCAGTTTCACAAGCAGCACGACAGCGATGAACACGAATACGGGAACTGGTCGCGTAAGCGGCGTTCGCAGCAGTGAGCGACCGGCGCCGCGCCAGCCGCCGTCTGCGAACCCCTGCGCCAGCTGCGCAAGGACCACGGCCCCCACCCAGACGGCCACCAGCAGCAGAAACTGACTGCGCGCCAGATATGCGACTAGGACGGCAAGAAGTGCGAGCAGGTCACCCTTGAGCGGACGCTCAGATGGACCTGCAGTGCGAGCAATTGCGTAGAAGGCCCAGGCGGCGGCCGCGTAGGCAGTCGCGTCGGGCAGCACTTTCGTTGCGAAGACGAGCCAAGGCGTGACAACCGTGCAGAGCGCGACCCACCGGGCCGCCGCACGGCTCTCGGTCGCCCATGAGGCGAGTAAGTAGGCGGGGATCGCGGCGCTGGCCATCACCGTTGCGTTCAGGACGACGATCCACGAGTAGGCGTCGGTCATCCGCAGCGCGCCGGCCAGTGGCGAGATCAGCGTTGGGTAGAGCACTTGGTAGATCCCGGCCCAGCGGCCCTGGAGGCCCGGAAGCGGCGCGAGTGATCCGGCAACCGAACGGCTCATCTCTGTGTAGATCAGCTCGTCGGGCATCACCACCCAGTTGCGAGCCTGGCCGATCAACAGGGCACCCCCGGTCGCCGCCAGCACGACGATCGCGGCCAGGACCGGATCGAATCGTCGTGCGGCGGGACTGGTGGAGTTCACAGGGGGTTCGCGGGTAAGTCGGCAGGACAAGATGGGCGCATTAGCGCTGTAATCGGAATTTCGTCAGCAAACCCGAATCCCATGCAGAAGGGTGGTCCGATCGAGCCACCCTTCTGTTACAGAAGTGAAAAAGGCGCCTCGGGAGGCGCCTTTTTCAAACAGTTATGCGGTGGTCGCCGTTCAGCCGCAACCGGTGTTGTTGCCGCAGCTGCTGCAGGTGTAGCAAGAGCCGGTG
>CAZRAA010000101.1:0-4361 GCA_964597975.1 uncultured Thermoleophilaceae bacterium
ATGCCCGGGCAGTTGGGGCCGACGATCCGCGTGTTCGGGAAGTCGCGCTTGACCTGGTTGTAGAGCTTGAGCTCATCGTGGGCGGGGATGCCCTCGGTGATGATCACCACCAGCTCCACGCCCGCTTCGGCGGCTTCGAGTGCTGACGCCGCCGCAAATGGCGGCGGCACGAAAATCATCGCCGTGTTTGCCTGCGTCTCGGCCACCGTGTCGGCCCAGTTGGCAAAGACGGGTATGCCTTCGACGTTCTCGCCGGCCTTCTTCGGGTTGATCCCGCCTACGACGTTGGTGCCGTAGGCGCGGTTGTTGAGCGTGTGGAACGAACCCTCGCGGCCGGTGATTCCGGCCACGGCAAGGCGTGTGTTCTCGTCAATCAGAATCGACATTGATCTAGGACTCCTTTGCCAGCGCGACGACCTGCTCGGCCGCGCCGTCCATCGTTGTGGCGGCGTGCACGTTGGGCAAGTTCGCCGCCTCGAGGATCTCGCGACCCTGGACATCGTTGGTGCCATCTAGGCGCACGACGAACGGCACCTCGGGCTTTAGCTCCTCGAATGCGGCGACCAGGCCCTTGGCCACTTCGTCGCAACGGGTGATCCCGCCGAAGATGTTGAAGAGCACGGCCTTGACGTTCTCGTTGGAGAGGATCAGCTCAACTGCCTGCTTGACCTTCTCGGCGTCAGATCCGCCGCCGGCGTCGAGGAAGTTGGCGGGCTTTCCGCCGTGCTGGGCGACCACGTCGAGCGTGCTCATCACCAGCCCGGCGCCGTTGCCGAGGATGCCGATGTCGCCGTCGAGCTTGACGTAGACGACGCCCTGCTCCTTGGCCTTGACTTCGATCGGATCGGCGTTGGCCTCGTCGCCAAGGCCGGCGTGCTCAGGGTGGCGAAACTCTGCGTTGCCGTCGAGCGAGACCTTGGCGTCGAGCGCCTTGACCGTGCGGTCGGGTTGGATCAGCAGAGGGTTGATCTCGGTGAGCGTCGCATCCTCTTCGATCCAGACTTCGTAAAGCTGGACCAGAGCGTCAGCGACACCGTCGATCACGTCGGCAGCGGCTCCGCCGTCGGTCGCGATCTTGACGGCCTCTTCCTTGGTCAGTCCGACCAGCGGGTCGACGTGGTGCTTGATCAACTTCTCGGGGGTCTTCTCCGCGACCTCCTCGATGTCCATGCCGCCCTCGGTTGAGAACATCACCATCGGCTTCTTGGCCGAGCGGTCGAGCAGGATCGAGGCGTAGTACTCCTCGTCAATGTCCGAGGCGTGCTCGATCCAGAGCGTGCGGGTGATGTGGCCCTTGATGTCGAGGCCGAGGATGTTGGTCGCGTGTTCCTTGGCGGCTTCGGCGTCGGCGGCGAACTTGACTCCGCCGAGCTTTCCGCGCCCGCCCATCAGGACCTGCGACTTGACCATCACTGGATAGCCGACTTCGTCGGCGGCGGCAAGCGCGTCTTCGACGCTGGTGACGGCCTTGCCGTCGGAGACAGTCAGCCCGTGCTTGCCGAAGAGCTGCTTGCCTTGGTATTCGAGAAGATCCATCCTAGGGGTACTCCGATTAGGGGATACGCAAATGCGGTATGCCGAGCGCGATTCGTACTATGTGTCACAGCTCCGGCGCGCGGAGAACTTATCAGCGAGAACATGGCTATTCCAAAAGACATCAAATGGATCACTTTCGACGTGTACGGCACGCTCATCGACTGGGAGAGCGGCGTATACGAAGCCTTCCAGGGTGAGGCCGAGCGCACGGGTTTTGACCTGCCTGACAAGGCCAAGCTGATTGAGCTGTTCAACGCGCACCAAGAGGAGATAACCAGCGGCTCGTACGAGCTCTACGCCGAGGTGTTGCGTCAGATCGCACTGCGCATCGCGAAGGACCTCGAATGGGATCTTGAGCCCTCGCGCACCAACTTCCTGCCGGATTCCGTGATTCGCTGGAAGCCCTACCGGGAGGCCAACGCCGCGCTCGACCGGATCGCCAAGAAATACCAAGTTGGCCTCGTCGTCAACATCGACGACAAGCTGCTCGTTGCCAGCCGCCGTCACATTCGCAGCGACTTTGACATCGTCGTCACCGCTCAGCAGGTCAGGAGCTACAAGCCCGAGACCGCGCACTTCACAGAGACAGCCCGCCGCATCGGAGGCAAGAAGGGCTGGATGCACGTCGGCAGCTCTTACTACTACGACGTCGCGCCTTCGCTCAAATCAAAGCTGCCGACCATCTGGGTCAACCGTCACAAGGAGAAGCTCCCAGACCCCAAGGCCAAGAAGCCGGATCTGGAAGTCAAGAACCTGCGGGAGTTGGCGGACAAGCTGAAGGTGTAGCGGCGCAGTTTCCAACGGCCTTCCCCGGCGGGCAGTCCGTTGGACAACAAACTGCTCTAAACCGTCAAGCTGCCGATCTGGACCGGGCTCGCGACGGCACCCCAGCCATCACCAGCGCACTCGCGGTCATCCCGACGATCATGAACGCGCCGAGCGCGCCGAATCCCGAGGAGTCCACGATCATTCCGCCGACGAAGGCTCCGACGAGGTAGCCAATCTGCACGGCCCCCGTGCGGGCGGCCATCATCGCGCCCGGTTTGTCGGGCAACTGGTCAAGCGCCAGCGTCGACGAGCCGGCTGCGCGCAGGCCGGCCGCGATGCCCATGGCGATCGCCAACCCCAGAGTGATCCCCAGCAATGGGTGGAAACCAAAAAGCGCGGCGGCGATCAGTCCCATCGCCATCGTCGAACCGATCAACAGCGCGCGCTTGGACCAGCGCTCGCCAATCCGATTGGCAGCGGTCGAACCAAACATGAAGGCGAGCGAACCCAACGGCAAGAGGATTCCAACCCACGCCTCGCTGAGATTGAACTCGGTGCTGTAGAACGCGGCGATGTAGGTGATCTCCCCGGTCCAGACCGCGAAGGCGAGCATTTCGCCGATCGTCCACCTGCGCCCGCCGCGGTCTGCCAATGCCGCGAGCAGCCCGGTGCGCTCGTCCGCCGCGCGCAGGTCCGGATTCAGGCGCGGCGCGAAGAACACTGACGCGCCGGCTGCGATCAGGCAGAAGGTGATCGGCACGAGGAATCCGTAATGCCACGAGAAGGCGTCGGCCAGAAGTCCGACGATCGGCACGCCGACGATCCACGCCAGGGATTGCAGTGCGACCACCCAGCCGATCGCCCAGTCGCGCGCGCCGGCCGCGAAGAACTCACCGGCGCCGGCAAAGCCGGAGGAGAGCAGAAAACAGATCCCGACGCCGGTGATCGCCTGGGCTACCCCGAAGACCACGAGCGACGGCGCGAGCGCGCTCAGGGCGGCGCCGAGCGCACCAAGCAGTCCACCGGCGAGCATCACGGGTCGCGCGCCGCGCCGGTGAATCCAGCCGCCAACCAGCAGCGTGGCGAGCACCGCTGTGAGCGCGCTGATCGACCGAACCTGACCGACAGTGCCGATCGTTGTGTCAAAACTCTTGCTGATCCCGACAAACAGCGGCGGGATCGAGGCCATGCTCGATTGCGAGGCGATCGTCGCCAGCGGCAGCGGGAAGAGCAGGCGGATGTCGCGGTCGGGCGAGGGGGCCACGACCGCGATTCTGACGTACGCCGCGAACTACTTGATGATCGCCAGCGTGTCGCCGGCCGAAACCGAGTCGCCCTCGCCGGCCGCGATCGAGTCGACCTTGCCGTCGCGGTGGGCGGTGATCTCGTTCTCCATCTTCATCGCCTCGATGATGAAGAGGACGTCTCCTTCGGCCACGTCGGCGCCGACCTCAGTCGTCACCTTGAAGACAGTTCCCTGCAGCGGTGAAGTGAGATCCTCGCTCGATGCGCCGTTGCTGCCGCCAGAGCGTTCGCTCCGCTTGGGAGCCTTCTTGGCGGCTGCCGGAGCTGCGCCGCCGCCGGGTCCGCCGGCCTCGCCCTCGACCTTGACGTCGTAGCGCTTGCCCGAGACCTCGACGGTGTAGGACTTGGTGACCTTCTCCACCTCTTCCTCGCCCTCGGCCGGCTTGGGGGCCTTGGGCTTGGCGAACTGCTTGAGCCAGGTCTTGTCCTCGGTTAGGTCCTTGCAGGTCTCACCGTTGCTCCACTGATCGGTTGAGAGCAGGCCGATGTGGAACGGGATCAGCGTGGTGGCATCGATCTTGTACTCACCCAGCGCGCGGATCATCCGCTTGGTCGCTGCCTCGCGGTCCTCGGCCCAGACGATCAGCTTCGCCGCCATCGGGTCGTAGAGCGGCGAGATCTCGCTGCCGATCGTGACACCGGAGTCGACGCGCACACCGGGGCCGGAGGGCTCGACGTAGGCGCCGACGAAGTTCCCGATCTTGCCCGGGGCGGGGGCGAAGTTCTTGCCGGCGTCCTCGAAGTTGATGCGG
>CAZRAA010000102.1:0-4313 GCA_964597975.1 uncultured Thermoleophilaceae bacterium
CGCGCGTGCGTCTCGGCGGCTTCTGCCTGCCGCTTGAGCGGCTTCAAGCGCGAGCGCGCTTCGCGCTCGACGTCGAGCACGCGGTCGAGATTGTCGCGCGTCTTTGCGAGCTTGAGCTGGGCACGCCGGCGGCGCTTACGGTGCTTGCCCAGGCCCGCCGCCTCCTCCACAAGGAGCCTGCGGTCCTTCGGCTTGCTCGCGACGATCTCGTCGACCTTGCCCTGGCTGAGCACCGAGTGCATCTCCTTACCAAGACCGGTGTCGGAGAGAACCTCGATCACATCTACGAGCCGGCAGCGCGCTCCGTTGATGCGGTACTCGCCCTCACCATCGCGCGAGAGCCGGCGTGTAACCGACAGCTCAGAAAACCCCGAATCCAGCGTGCCGTCGGAGTTGTCGAAGACTAGCTCGACCTCCGCAGCCGACGCCGAAGGCACGCCGTCTGCACCGCCGAAGAGCAGGTCCTGCATCTGCTGTCCGCGCACAGCCGAGGCGCTCTGCTCGCCCAGCGCCCAAACGATCGCGTCGGAGACGTTCGACTTGCCGGAGCCGTTGGGTCCGACGATCACCGACACGCCCGGACCGAAATCCAGGCGGGTCTTGCTGGGGAACGACTTGAACCCCTTCATCTGTACGGATTTGAGATACATGCGTCAGTCTTCGTCGGAAACGGTCGAAGGCGGTCGAAGCATCGCCAGCGTCGCCTGCGCGGCAGCCTGCTCGGCCTCCTTCTTTGAACGTCCGATGCCCGTACCGTAACGGTCGCCTCGGATCTCAACTGCGCACTCGAACTGGCGATCGTGCGGCGGTCCCTCGGAGTCGATCACCTCGTAGATCGGCTTCTGACCGCGGCGGGCCAAAAGCTCCTGCAAACTCGACTTGAAGTCGGCCGGACTGGCCTCCGCGAAAGCAATTTCCTCGGCGAAAGCCTCGGCCACCGCCGACGCCGTGACCTCGTAGCCGTACTGCTCAAAGACAGCCCCGATCGCCGCTTCACAAACCTCGGCGAGCACACTCTGGGCCGAGATCACGTCCTCGATCGGCAACTCGGCGGACGTTGGCGCGGCAGCGGCGAGGCGATCCCCTGCGTTGATCGATTCGGCTACGCGCGCACAGGCCGCACGACTCGCTGCCTGGGCACGGATCTTCGTCAGGTCCCCCGCGGTCGCGGTTTTGTTCTCGCGCAGCAACACCTCTGCGATGACCATCCCCAGTACGCCGTCTCCGAGGAAGGCCAGCCGTTCATAGGAATCGGCCCGCTCGTCGGTCCAGGAACTGTGTGTGAAGACCCGCGATTTGAGTTCGGGCGCGAGTCCGTCGAGCAGCTCAAGCAGACGACGCGAGCCCTCGCTCACGCCGTGGCCAGCTTCCCCTGCAGGTAGTCGACGACCGATCCGACAGTCTTCAGCTCAAGCGCCACTTCGTCTGGGATTGAAACCCCGTAGCTGTCCTCAAGCTCCATCGCCAGCTCGACCAAGTGCAGTGAGTCGGCATCGAGATCGGTCTTGAAATCGGCGTCAGGCGTCACCTTGGCGCCATCGATCTCAAGTTCCTCGACCAGAGTCTTCTTCAATGCTTCGTAAATCTCGTCACGCGTCATCGGAGGATCCCACCGTAACAGCGCCACCGGGCGCCTGAGTTTCGGCGACGTGGGTGTTGAGCTCAGCGATCGCGGCGGCGATTTCGCCGGTCACATCACCCTCGGCCGATCTTGCCGCGAGCCGGCATGCCGCGGCGATTCCGTCGGGGTTTGAAGACCCGTGGGCTACGACCGACACCCCGCGAAGGCCCAGCAACAGGGCCCCTCCGGTCGTGTTGGGATCGACTTCCGTGCGGATCTTCATCAGACTGCGCTTGGCGAGCAGGCCGCCGAGCTTGGAGGTCGGGGTCGACTTGATCGCCTCGACCATCGCCAACATCGTCGCCTTGGCGGCGCCTTCGATCGACTTGAGCGCCACATTGCCGGTGAAGCCGTCGGTGACGATCACGTCTGCGGCGCCGTTGGTGATGTCGCGCCCTTCGACGTTGCCGAGATACTTGAAGTGGTGGGAGTTCTCCGGGTCCGCGAGCAGGCGCCCGGCTTCGACCACTCGATCGCTGCCCTTGCCCTCCTCTTCGCCGATCGAGAGAACGCCGACGCGCGGTTCGGCGATCCCGAGCACACGGATACAGAACTGCGCGCCCAGGTGGGCGAACTGGACGAGCATCTCGGCCGGTACGTCGATGTTGGCCCCAGCGTCGAGCAGCAACGATCGACCGCCTCGTCCATCGGGCAGGATCACTGCGATCGCCGGGCGCTTGACGCCCTTGATGCGTTTCATGTTGAAGAGCGATGCCGCTAGGGCCGCACCGGTCGGGCCCGCGGAGACGAGCGCATCGGCATCGCCGGATGCGACCAACTTGGCAGCGACGACGATCGAGGAATCCTTGCGGCTGCGCACCGCGGTCGCAGGATCGTCGTGGTTTGTGACGACTTCGCTGGCGGCGGCCACAGAAACGTTGGCAGGAAGTTCGCCGCAGCGCCCGATCTCTTCAGGCGGCCCGACGAGCACAACGTCGATCCCCTCCGCGGCGACGATACGCGCGCCATCGACGACGACTTCTATGCCGTTGTCGGCGCCCTGAACATCGAGGGCGATCTTCATAAGGGACCTACGCGTCGGTGTCCACGGCTTCGCGGCCGTGGTAGAAGCCACACTCGCCGCAAACACGGTGCGGGAGCTTTGGCGCACTGCAGCGCGGGCACTCGTTCAACGTCTTCTTCGTGATCTTGTGCTGCGAACGACGCTTGTTCGTGCGCGAGTGGCTCTGTTTTTGCTTCGGGACTGCCATAAGAGGCCGGAAGGGTACCAGCCGATTGGCGATCTCGGCTTAGAGCTCGAGCTCGCGCAGTTTGGCCCACCTCGGGTCCGGCTGGGTTTCTTCGGCCCCCGGGTCCGAGTCGCGCAGGAGCGCAATCCGTTCGGCCGCGTCCGGGCACACCGTGCAGATACCGCTCTCGTCTGCAGGGCTGGAGATTGAAGTCGGGAGGCTCAAGCCAATCGCATCGCGCACAAGCGCCGCAAGGTCGAGCTCCAGCCCCTCGACGTACTCGGAGCGTAGGTCTTCGTCGAGGTGGGGCTCGTGGACCTCGGAGTGATCAACCTCGACCGGGAACGAGTAGTCGGCGTGGCAACGCATGCAAGGACCCTCCAGGCTCGTCGTCAGTTGCACGCGGATGACGTTGCCGCTGGTCGTGCGGGTCACCTCGACCTTGACCGGCACAGGATCCTCGGCCAGTCTGTAGTGCACTGAGCTGAACACGAAGTCGCCGACCGGTACGCGCGCGTCAAAGCGAATCGCGCCGCCAGGCTTGAGCCCAAGTTGGCCCAGATCCACGATGTCAGTCACCGGCGTCATCGCAACCGAATTTAGCGCCGCGAGCTCCTTGCCTGCTCCCTCCGGGAGCAGGCAAGGAGTTGGCGGCCGGTCAGTCCATCAAGCCGAGCTGGCGCAGGATCGAGACGGAATCGGAATAGACGTCCTTGCGCTTGATCAGACCGCCGAGCGTCGGGATCACATCCACCCCGGCCCAACTGATCTCACGCCCGGTCGGCGCGAGTTCGATGTCGCCGCGCTTGACCGGCTGCGAGTGGGTCGCGAACGCCTTCCACTCCTGCGTAATCAGTCCGTCCCGCGCGTATATGCGCACCGATTCGAATCGCAGGTCGGGCCAGTTCTCAAAGATCCCGGCGATATGCGCGCGAACAGCTTCCCCTTCGGCCCGTTCGCCGGCGGTGTGATTCTCGAAGACCATGTCCGCGGCGTGCATCGAGATGATGGCGTCGAGGTCGTGCGCGTTCCACGCGTCGTTGTAGCGCTCGACCATCGCCGCGAGGGCGTCGGGGCTGTCGGGTCCAATATCCATTAGATTGACCTGCGACCGGCAGGCTACTGCAAATTCACTAGATCAGGCGGAATCAGATGGCCTTCGACAAGATCCATCGGGACGACTTCGAGACCAACGGCAACTGGTCGCTGGCGCGGCGATCATTGGGCGTATCGTCCTTCGGTATCAACCTGGTGACGATCGACGCCGGGGAGCGGATCCCCGAGCACGACGAGGTCGACCGCGACCAGGAAGAAGTGTTCATCGTGCTCAGTGGCTCACCGGCGATCGTGATCGACGGCGACGAGTACCCACTCGACCCAGGCAGCTACGTGCGTCTGGACCCGGAGCACAAGCGGACGGTCGACAACATCGGCGAGACGCCGTGCGAGGTGCTGATCATCTCTGCGCCGCGGACGAGTGGTTACGAGGCGATGGGTTGGGC
>CAZRAA010000103.1:0-4280 GCA_964597975.1 uncultured Thermoleophilaceae bacterium
GTAGCGCACTCGGCTGGGGGCCGAGCGGTCGCAGGTTCAAATCCTGTCTCCCCGACTTGATCGTCGAGCAACGCAAAGAGCTGGGCCGCGAAGCGCGCAAGCGCGTCCCGCGTTCCTCGCTCGGCGATTTCACCCCGCAGGATGAGGCGCGCGATCCAGTCGCGATCCTCAAGTCCGACGACGTCGGCCGCGTTGCGAGCCTGATCCCAATCCGCTACGGGCGGATGCTCACCACGCCGTTCGCTTTCTACCGCGGGGCCGCTTCGCTGATGGCCCACGACCTCGCTGCTGGCGCGAACACTGGGCTGCACGCCCAAATCTGCGGTGATGCGCACCTCTCGAACTTCGGGCTCTTCGCGGCACCCGACCGGCGGCTCGTCTTTGACTGCAACGACTTCGACGAAACGCTCTCCGGACCCTGGGAATGGGACCTCAAGCGCCTCGCCGCCAGCATCGTGATCGCCGCCCGGTCGATCGGCGCCAAGGAGCGCGAAGCCGACGCGGCGGTGATCGAAGCGTGCGCCCACTACCGCGACCGACTGCGCGAGCTGGCCCAGATGACCAACATGGAGGTTTGGCACCAGCGCCTTGAAGTCGACCGCATACTCGAACTACTCGAGAAGACCAATAACCAAGAAGGCGCTTCTGCGGTACATAAGGCGGCCGAGAAGGCATACACCCGAGACAGCCTGCGCGAGTTCAAGAAGCTCACGACGGTGGAAAACGGAAAACGACGGATCGTCGCCGACCCGCCGCTGATCACCCCGATCGACCAGATCGCCAGCGAGCTAGGGATTGAGGTGTCTGCCGGCGAGATCGAACGGGTGATCAAGGGCGTGCTGGCGAACTATCAAGGCCGCCTGCTGGTGGACAGGCGTCACTTGATCGATCAGTACGAAGTCGTCGACATCGCGCGCAAAGTAGTGGGCGTCGGCAGCGTCGGCACCCGCGTATGGATCGTGTTGCTGATCGGCCGCGACGAGAACGACCCGCTCTTCCTTCAGGTCAAGGAGGCTGGTCCCTCGGTCTATGAGGCGTATCTCGGAAAGTCCGACGCGCAAACCGCCGGCCAGCGCGTGATCCACGGACAGCGCCTGATGCAAGGCGCCTCAGATCCGCTGCTCGGGTGGGAGAGCTTCAAGGGCGTCGACGGAGTCGTGCGCGACTACTACGTGCGCCAGCTCAAGGACTGGAAGGGCTCGGCCAAGATCGAGAAGTTCACGCCCGATCAGCTCAAGAACTACGGCGCTCTCTGCGCCAGGGTGCTCGCCCGCGCGCATGCCCGCAGCGGAGACCGCGTCGCGATCGCCGCCTATGCCGGAAAGGGCGACGCGCTCGACGTCGCGATCGCGCGCTTTGCCGCCTCCTATGCCGACCAGAACGATCGCGACTACGCTCGCATGCGCGAGGCTGTCGATGCCGGGCGCATCGAGGTCCGAGAGGGCATCTAGCCCGCAACAACGACTGCGAATAGGGGAGAGATGCGCGCGATCAGGACGCACATGAAGCACGGCGGACCGGACGATGTCGTCGAAGAAGAGGTCGCCGCGCCCGAGCCTTCTGAGCACGCGCTGATCATCGACGTGCGCTCGGCCGGAGTCTCGTTCCCCGACCTTCTGCTCTCCAAGGGCGAGTACCAGATCAAGCCCGAGCCACCGTTCACACTGGGCTCGGAGGGTGCCGGACGGGTCGCCCACGCGCCCGAGGGCAGCGGCTTCTCGGTTGGCGATCGCGTCGCCTTTCTCTCGCTCGGCTCCTATGCCGATCAGGTGCCCGCAGCTCCGATCATGACCTTCCCGCTGCCCGACGAGCTCGATTACCACCAGGGCGCGGCGCTGATCATCAACTACCACACGGCGCTCTTCGCGCTGCGCGATCGTGGCAATCTGCGCGCCGGCGAGAACGTGCTGATCCAGGGTGCCGCAGGTGGCGTCGGCACCGCCGCGATCCAGGTCGCCAAGGCGCTCGGCGCACGCGTGATCGCTGCCGTCTCGTCAGACGAGAAGGCCGACGTCGCGCTGACCGCCGGGGCTGACGAGATCGTCTTCGCCGGCGGCGACGAGTGGCTCCCGCGCGTGAAGGAGATGACCGGAGGCAAGGGGGTTGACCTTGTGCTGGACCCGGTCGGTGGCAAGCGCTTCACCGACAACCTTCGCGCGCTGGCCGAGGGCGGGCGCGTTCTCGTGGTCGGGTTTGCGGAAGGCACGATTCCGGAGGTGAAGGTCAACCGCCTGCTGCTCCACAACATCTCAGTCGTCGGCGTCGCCTGGGGCGCGTACGTCGGCACGCGCCCGGAGCTCGCACACGAGATCGGCGAGACGGTCAACGCGATGGCCGCGCGGGGTGAGATCAAGCCGATCGTCGGCACGGTGTTCAACTTCGAGGACGCGGCCGATGCTCTGCGCCTGCTCGAGGATCGCAAGGCGACCGGCAAGGTTGTGCTGCAGATCTCCGAGGATGACTGATGGTGAAAATCAGAAGCAAGCCGCTGGCCGACGGGGAAAAGGCCCCCGACTTCACGCTGCCGGACCAGGACGGCAATCCCGTGCGTCTCTACGACCTACTCAAAGACGGCGCGGTGGTCATTTTCTTCTATCCGAAGGCGTTCACGACCGTCTGCACAGCCGAAGCCTGCGGATTTCGTGACAGTTTCGAGGAGTTCGCCGAGGCCGGTGCGCGGATCGTCGGGATCAGCGCCGACGACGTCGAGACGCAGAAGGCATTCCACGATCGCCACCAGCTCACGTTTCCGGTGCTCAGCGACGTGAAGACTGAGGTCTACGACAAGTTCGGTTTGCGTGCCTCTTCTAAGGCGGCACTGATGAACGACCGCGTGACCTTCGTGATCGATCGCGACGGCTACGTGCGCCACCACTCGAGCGGCATGGTCGTCTCGGACCCCCATGTCCAGGAATCGCTGAAGGTCGTTCTTTCGCTGGACTGACTTGACGCAGGTCTCGCCGCTGGCGATACTTGACAAATGGCTCCGGGAGGATCATCTCGATGAGCGATCGCGATCCTGAGATCGGGTCGCGTGTCGGCGCGGCGATGCCCGACTCGGGCCAGCACGAAGTGCTGGTCGTGGGAAGGCGCGCCCCCGCGAGCGCGACCAGCACGCGCCTGCGTCATGTCAAGAACCTCGCCGGCACGCGCAAGTACCTCTGGCCTGCGGTCTTCATCGGCGGCGGACTCTTTCTGCTCGGATCGACGACCGGCAATCCGCTGGTCGCGCTTGCACCGCTCCTACTGGTGCTGATCGTTCTGGCCGTCCGGCTCTGGCGCGAGGCGACGCGGCTGGCGGCACGCGACTTCTTTGAGGGCTACGCATTGGAGCACCACCTCAACTACAGCGCGCGGATGATGCTGCTGGCGTCCACGCCGCTACTGGGCGCCGGCGAGAAGCGGCGCTGCGAACACTTCATGGAGGGCGAACTGGCGGGCGCCGGCGGGGCGCCGCTCGGGATCGCACATTTTGTGATCGAGACGCGCGAGGACAAGCACGACCGCCGCAACCGGCCGATCGCGATCTTCACGCCGCACGACTTCACGATCGCGATGGTCGACCTGACGCGCCCGGCGAAGTCGCTCCCTGGGATCTTCCTGGCTCGCAAGCACGGCCGGCTGGCTCGGCACAATTGGCTCGATCGCAAGGCGCTCCTTCCGGCGACGATCGAGCACGAGCGGCTTGCAAGCGAGAGCGAACTGCTGGTGCGACCCGGCTTCGATCGCGAACGGCTGCGCGCGCTGATGCGCGCCGACCTGCAGAAGGCCCTGGCCGACTCGACGCTCTCGCCCGGGTTCGAGTACGACGACGGCACGCTCGTGGTCTACGCGCCGCACTTGCTCAAGCGCCCGGAGGAGATCGATGGGCTGATTGCGCTGGCCGAGAGCATCGCGGAACGTTTGCTCGAAGTCGGCGAGCCGCTGAAGGCAGTCGACACGACGCTTTCTCACGGACCGCCATCGGGCGTCGCGGCGTTCCCGTCGCCGCCGCCGGCGACAAAGCCTCACGTCGAGCCGCACCTGCGCGTCGCACCCGAACCGGAGACCGAGCGACGTGCGGCACCCGGCTACGGACGCGCGTCGGTGCCCCCGCCGGGAAGCTGACCGCCGCCCACTAACATCACCGCGTCTGACCGACACGCGGATGTGGCGGAATTGGTAGACGCGCGGCGTTCAGGTCGCCGTGGGGGCAACCCCGTGGAGGTTCGAGTCCTCTCATCCGCATTGGCGCAAAAGAGCCTCACTCGGTCCCTACGCCGGAAGTCCAAGAGCCCCGG
>CAZRAA010000104.1:0-3936 GCA_964597975.1 uncultured Thermoleophilaceae bacterium
CGTCCTTCCGGCCCGATCACCGTGGTGTGGAGCGCCTGGTACATGTTGCTCTTGGGCATCGCGATGAAGTCCTTGAAGCGCCCGGGGAGCGGTTTCCAGATGCTGTGCACGATGCCGACGGCGCCGTAGCAGTCCTTCACGTCGTCGACGATCACGCGCATCGCGGTGAGGTCGAAGATCTCGTTGAACTCGCGACCCTTCTTTGTCATCTTCACGTAGATCGAGTAGAAGTGTTTGGCGCGCCCGGTGATCATCGATCCGATTCCCGAATCGGCGAGCTGTCCGGCGAGGTACTCGCCGGCTTCTTCGACATAGTTTTCGCGCTCGTCGCGCTGCTGGCTTACCAGCGCCTTGATTTCGGCGTACTTGCGCGGGTGCAACGTCGCGAAAGCCAGATCTTCAAGCTCCCACTTGATCGCGTGAATACCCAAGCGGTGGGCAAGCGGCGCAAAGATGTCGAGTGTCTCGCGGCTCTTCTCGATCTGCTTCTGCTTGGGCATCGCGCCGATCGTGCGCATGTTGTGCAAGCGGTCGGCGAGCTTGATCAGGATGACCCTGATGTCGTCGGCCATCGCCACCATCATCTTCCGGTAGTTCTCGGCCTGCGCCTCGTCGCGCGAGGTGAATGTGATGCCGGTGAGCTTCGTGACGCCGTCTACCAACCCGGCAATCTCAACCCCGAAGTGATCGCGAATCTCGGCGAGCGTCGTCGACGTGTCCTCGACCGTGTCATGCAGCAGTGCGGCGCAGAGCGTCGCCGTGTCAAGGCGCATTCCGACGCAGATTTTCGCGACCTCGACGGGGTGCACGACGAAGTCCTCGCCGGTGCGGCGCATCTGATCCTTGTGGCGTCCGGCCGCGAACTCGAACGCGGCGCCGACCATCTCGATGTCGATCGGCTCGAGACCGCCGCCCTCGTGCTCCTCAATCACGGCAAGCAGCTCGTCGAACGATGCGCGCGTCCCCGCGGCCACTTCGACAGGCTTGCGCCCGGAGCCGTTGCCGGCGCCCTGCGCGGAACTCGTCGCTACCGCTGTGTCCGTGGTGTGTTCAAACTGCGAAGCCATTGCTGGGATGCCTCTCTGTATCCACTATAGGAGCGGAACGTGAAGGACTGGTCGAGATCCCGTTTGGCACCGCTTTGGGCGCCGGAATCGCGTGCAATCACGGCATCGACCGTTTCGCCGGATCGCTCGATAGCGATCACATCGATCTCCTCAAGCGCGCGAAGCGAACGACCGGCGATGCGGGCGCTGGGCAAGGCGGCATTCAGCGCTCTGAACAGGCTTTCAATGTCGCTGTCGGTCTCGCGAATCACTCGGAAAGCACTCACAAGGTGCTCTCGTGAGAGCAAGAGGTCATCGGCGCGCTCGATTGCGCGGAGCTCGGATTGCAGACTCCAGCAAGCGACCGCCTCGGCGCTTCCGAACGACGCCAGCTCTGGCGTCGGCGGCGGCTCGGCCATCAGCACGAGATCAAACCCGCCGCCAGCAAGGCGCGGATCGTCGTAGCCGAGCACCTCCACCGAAGAGCGGGCAACAAGCTCGCTGAGCACTCCGGCGAAGGCGCCGCGCCAGCCTTCGGGGTCGTTGACGGCGAGTGCGATCCGCGAATCGGGTGCAGCCAGCTCAAGCAGCGCAAGCACCGGGCCCTCTTCTCGCAGGTCGCGAGAGTTCGTTTCGTCAATGCCCTCGCCCGGCTCGACCAGGCCATCGGCCAGCGCCTGTTCGCACTCCCTGTTCCAGAGCTGCGCGCGGGATTCCGAGCGTTCAATCAGCCCCCGCATCACCGCCTGCGCCTCCTCGCGGCCGTTGAATTCGTTTCGCTGGAGCTCGACCACCAGGTCCACGTGACGCGGAACGTCCTGACCGTCGATCACGCGCTCCTGGCGAAACGCCACGACCGCGGCGCGCGCCGAGTCCCCGGCAATAGCCAGCTTGAAGTGCTGGCCGCTGCGGCCCATGCGGTTGACGCTGACGAGTTCGGCGGCGGGGATCAAGACCTGCGGTCGTGGATTCTCAGCGCCGAACGGTCCCAGCCGTTCGAGCTCCTCGATCGTCTGGAGATTGATGTCAGCGGGAGACCCGATCGCATCAACCACCATTCGCGGTCGCAGGTCGTCGATTGTGAGCTGCCTGGTGGCGTCGGCGACGAACGCCGAACGAAATTCACCCAGACGATCGAGGTCTAGCTCCAAACCAGCCGCCGCGCGGTGACCGCCGTAGCGAACGAGCAGTTGCGCGCACTCCTCGAGTCCCGCGTGTAGGTCGTAGCGTCCGCCACTGCGGCCAGAACCGGCTGCAACGTCGCCCTCGATTGCCAGCGCGATCGCGGGCCTGCGAAAACGTTCCGCGAGCCGCCCGGCGACGATTCCGAGCACGCCGGGGTGCCAGCCCTCGCCGGCTACGACGATGGCGAACTGATCACGTTGCTCGCGCGCCTGGCCCTCGGCCGCCTGCAGCGTCTCCTGCTCGATCTCGCGCCGGCGATGGTTCGCCGCACCCAGGGAGCCGGCCAGCTCAGCGGCGCGCTGCTCACTCGTGGCCAGCATCAGCTCGACCGCAGGCTCGGCAGAATGCATTCGACCCGCGGCATTGATTCGCGGACCAAGCGCGAATCCGAGCGCGCCGGCATCAAGCTTGAGTTGATCCACGCCGGCGACGCGCATCAACTCCCTAAGGCCGGGTCGCTGCGTGGAGCGCAACCGCGCGAGCCCTTCCCGCACCAACGCGCGGTTCTCGCCGCGCAGCGGGACGACATCGCAGACGGTCGCGAGCGCAACCATTGCCAAGTCATCGTCCAACTGATCGTGCCCGCTGCCCGCTCGCGCGGTCAGCACGCTTGCGAGCTTGTGTGTGGCCGCGGCGGCGCAGATGAACGGATCGGGATAGCCCTCGAGCCCCGGATGCACCACCGGACAGTCCGGCAGCTCAGGTCCAATTGTGTGGTGGTCGCAAATCACCACGTCGACGCCCAGCGACTTCGCGTGGGCCACCTCTGCGACCGATCCGATTCCGCAATCGACGGTGATGATCAACTGCGCTCCCGCCCCCGCCAGGCGATCGACCGAAGCACGCGTAAGGCCATAGCCGTCCCCAAAGCGACTGGGGACGTGCCACGTCACATCGGCCCCCAGCGTCGAGAGCGTGCGCACGAGGATCGCGGTCGAGCAAACGCCGTCGACGTCATAGTCGCCGTGGACCGCGATCCGGCTGCCGAGCTTGACGTGCACGAGAATGGCGTCCGCCGCGGCCCCAACCCCAGGGAGCGTCTCGGGGTCATTCGCAGATCCGGGGTCCAGCGCGCTACGCGCGTCTTCCAAAGAAGCGACCCCGCGCCGCACCATTGCTTGGGCCGCGAGCGAGTGCAGGCCCAGCTCCCGCCGCAACGTGCGCACCAGCTCCCAATCGCAGTCCGCGGCTTCGACCAGCGGCTGATCGGGGGCGATGTCAACCGGCGCCGACTCGAGGCGCGAAGCCTCAAGATCGTTCATCTGATCCGCCGCCAATGCCTCTGCGCCCATGCAGAGAGACTACGGAGCCTGCGTGACGGTCCCGAAGGGACTCAGGAGGCGTCTTCGTCGGCGCTCGCAGCCACCTGGCGCGAACCGACGAGGTAGCAAATACCCAGACCGATCAGCGTTCCGGGGATCGCCTCGATCGCCTGGATCAGATCAGTCTCGCTGGTGCCCGGCACCGTGAACCCGTTGACCACGAAGCCGAAGACCACCGCGCCGACGATCGCCGCACCGAACGCGCCGACGATTCCAGCCCAGAAGCGGTCCGGGACAAAGACAGTGAAGTGCCAGATGGCGATCGCCATCATCACCCATGCAAGAGCAGCCATAACCTTCCACTACCTCCCGTGCTTGCGCTTGGCGCGCGCAGCGCGTCGTTCTGCCTTGGTCTGCGGGCGCTTGACGCCGCCGGACATCCC
>CAZRAA010000105.1:0-3644 GCA_964597975.1 uncultured Thermoleophilaceae bacterium
TCGAGGTCAAGGAGTCGCACGCCGACGAGCGCCGCACGAAGATCCTCGACCAGGAAGGCGACATCCCGCTCGAAGACCTGATTGCCGACCGTCAGATGGTGATCTCGATCACCAACGGCGGCTACATCAAGTCGCTGCCACTTGACACCTACCGCTCGCAGCGTCGCGGCGGCAAGGGCATCAAGGGTATGGACACGAAGGATGACGACTACATCGAGCACCTCTTCGTCACGTCCACTCACGACTACCTGCTGTTCTTCACGAACGTCGGCAAGGTCTACCGCCAGAAGGTCTACGAGCTGCCCGAGATGGCGCGCACGGCCAAGGGCCGGGCGCTGGTCAACCTGCTCCCGCTGCGCGAGGGCGAACGCGTGCAGGCGGTGATCGCGACGCGTGACTTCAAGGAGGCCAAGTACCTGGCCTTCGCCACGAAGAAGGGACAGTTCAAGAAGACCGAGTTCCTCGACTACAACACGCCGATCAAAGCCGACGGAATCATCGCGATCAAGATCGCCGAAGACGACGAGCTTGTTGCGGTCAGGCTGACCGAGGGCGACGACGACGTGATCATGATCTCGCGCTCGGGCAACGCCGTCCGCTTCAAGGAGGAGCAGGCACGCCCGATGGGTCGCGCCACCGGCGGCGTGCGCGGCATGAACGTCTCGCAGAAGGGCAACGAGGTGATCGCGATGGTCGTCGCTCGCGACGAGTGCGACCTGCTTGTCGTCACCGAGTCCGGCTACGGCAAGCGCACGGCGATCAGCGAATACCCGACCAAGGGCCGCGGAACGATGGGCGTCCAGACGATCAAGCTGACCGACAAGAAGGGCGAACTCGCCGCGGCGTTGATTGTCCAGGAATCAGACGAGCTGCTCTTCATGAGTCAGAACGGCATGGTGCAGCGCACCAGCGCCGGCGAGATCTCGCAGTACAAGCGAGCCTCTCAGGGCGTTCGAGTGATGAACATCAACGACGAGGACTCAGTCTCGGCCGTCGCCCGCGTGGTCGATGGCGGCGACGAGGACGAGGTGCTTGAGGAGGCGGCCGCGGCGGCGCCGGACCCTTCCAGTGATCAGCCGGAACTCGATGCCGACGACGCCGACGAGACCGTCGCTGCGGACGAACAACCGGCGCCTGAGTAAGCAGCCAGTTTTCCAACGGCCTGCCCGTCTGGGCAGGCCGTTGACAGCAATAGCTGAAACGTTCGCAATCAGAGTTCGGGTTTCGCGACCTCGACCTCGTACGTCTTGGCGTCCGGTTCGATGAAGTGAAGCAACGCCTCACCCTCTGCCGCGACGGCGTCGAGGGTGGACCTGGATTCCTTGTGGAAGGGCAAAAGCATGATCCGGGCGTCGTCCTTCTTGCGCTCGATCCGCCAAGAGGCGCCGACGAAACCATCGATCAGGACCGTGAAGGCGCGCCGGCCGTTCTTGCTGAGGTTGAAGAGCTTCGCGTCGGCCGGGTCGATGATGCGGGCTCGGTCGGCGTGGCTTAATGCAACGTTGTCGAACTCGCCGAGGAAGCGCACCGGTGCTTCGGTGGTAGCGCGTGGGCGCGGCGAGTCGGGTAGGTCATAGAGCGTTCGGCCGGCCTCGTCTCGGAATTGGACCAACTCCGGCAGCAGCGGCTCAAGCGCTTCCTTCACCCCGGTCATGCCCGACCAGGTGCGTAGGTCGGCGGTCGACGTGGGACCGATCGCTGCGATCCCGCGGCGCAGAAGTTCCGCCTTCGCCTCCGGCGTCGCCGGTGCGAGCGGAGCTTCGAGCCAGCTCTCTGCGAGCATCAGCAACGGCGGTCGCGGGTAGCCCAGGCGATGGTCCGTCGGCGTCATCACCATCGGGACGTGAATTCGGGCACAGTGCGAGAGGCCTTCGCGATGCACTTGTGGAAACTGCGCCTGCAATGCCTCGCCGATCGCTTTGGCGGTGCGCGGCTCGCCGTCCGCGAGCAACTCTCTGACCGCGGAGGTCACATCGGCGATGTTCAGCCCCGCGTAACGATCGCGCCAGTTCGCCATGTCGCGCTCGACGACGTTGCTCAGCGTCAGGCGAAAGTCGCGGAAATCCTCGGCAGTGACCGTGTGGATCGTGCAACGCAGGTTTGAACCGCGCACAATAGCCCGCGATTGCGCAGCTGCGATCAGGCTCTCGCGCTTGAAATTGCTGATCCGCGACCAGAGCGAGACGAATGGATCACGCGGTTCCTGTGTCTGGAGTCCGCCGGCTGCGGCGATCGCATTCGGGACTGAGACGCGCCTGCGCGCGAGCAGGCCCTGCCGTGCGAGCAGGGCTCGGTTGAGGGCACGATTGTCGAGGGTGGCAGCAGCGATCGGCGAAATCTAGTCGCGACCAAGACTACATCATGATGCTATAATGCAGTGATGGCGAAAACTCGAACAACCGTCACTCTCGATGAAGACGTGCATAAGGCCGTCAAGATCCGCGCGGCCCGTCAGGGGCTGCGCGAGAGCGAGGTCATCGAGCGCGCGCTGCGCGATTCACTGCTCATGAGCCCGCTCGAGAAGATGTGGGCAAACGTCGAGCCCATGCCAGAGGACAAAGCGATGGAACTTGCGCTTGAGGCGCAACGCGAAGTCAGGGCCGGCCGTCGTAAACGGAGCAAACGCGCCGCAGCGTGATTCGAGCGGTTCTCGACGTCAATGTGCTCGTTTCTGCGGTGTTCTCCCGTGATGGAGCGCCCGGTCGCCTGATCAGCGGCTGGGACGAAGGCCAGTTCGAACTGGTCACCTCACCAGCCTTGATCCGAGAACTGTCGGCAGTGCTGGCGCGACCTCGGATCAAAAAGCGCGCCAAGACGGCAGACACGATCCACCTCCTCGAGTCACTCGAGCAGGCCGCCCTGATCGTGGAAGATCCAGTCCGTCGGCCGACCGTGCGATCCGCGGATCCGGACGACGACTACTTGATCGCTCTGGCGATGAGCCAGCAAGCCGCCCTGGTGAGCGGGGACCGCCACCTCACAGATCTGCGAGGGACGATCCCCGTTTTCTCTCCGGCGGAGTTTCTGGACTACTTGGCCGCGGCGTAACGCTCTGCGACGACGTCCCAGTTGACCACGGCCCACCAGGCCTTGAGGTACTCGGGACGGACGTTCTTGTAGGTCAGGTAGTAGGCGTGCTCCCAGACGTCGTTGCCCAGCAGCGGCGTCTTGCCGTCGGTCAGCGGCGAGTCCTGGTTGGCAGTGCTGGTGATCGCCAGTTCACCGCCGTCGAGCACGAGCCATGCCCAGCCGGAGCCGAACTGCGCGACGCCTGCCGCCTCGAACTGCTCTTTGAAGGCGTCGAGCGAGCCGAACTTGGCGTTGATTGCATCAAGCAGCTCGCCGGAAGGCTCGCTGCCGCCGGGCTTCATCGACTCCCAGAAGAGCGTGTGGTTGTAGTGGCCGCCGCCGTTGTTACGCACCGGGCCCTGCTTGTCGGCCGGCAGCGAGCTGAGGTTGGCGATCACTTCTTCAATCGGCTTGTCGGCCCACTCCGTGCCTTCGAGCGCGGCGTTGGCCTTGTCCACGTAAGCCTGGTGGTGCTTGTCGTGGTGAAGGTGCATCGTCTCCTCGTCAATCGTCGGAGCGAGCGAGTCGTAGGGGTAGGGCAGAGCCGGAACTTCGTAGGCCATGTGGATTCCTTT
>CAZRAA010000106.1:0-3606 GCA_964597975.1 uncultured Thermoleophilaceae bacterium
ACTTGACCAGCGAGAAGTCCGGCTCGATGCCGGTCGTGTCGCAGTCCATCAGGAAGGAGATCGTGCCGGTCGGGGCGAGAACCGTGGCTTGCGCGTTGCGGTAGCCATGACGTGCGCCCAGCTGCACCGCCTCATCCCACGAGCGGCGTGCCGCAGCGAGCAGCTCGCTGTCTTCGAGCGAGTCCTCGGGGATCTCGTAAGACGCCGCGCGGTGCATCTGCATGACCTGCATCTGCGGCTCGGCATTCTCCGGGTAGCGCTCGTGTACGCCGACGGCCTCGGCGATCAGCGCCGACTGCCTGTAGGCGCGACCGGTCATCAGCGCGGTGATCGCCGCCGCATCGGCGCGGCCGCGGTCCGAGTCGTAGGGGTGACCGTTGCTCATCAGCAGCGCGCCGAGGTTGGCGTAGCCAAGACCGAGCTGGCGGAACGCACGCGCGTTGTCGCCGATCTTCTCGGTCGGGTAAGAGGACGGCGAGACGACGATCTCCTGTGCCAGCAGAACGATGTCAACCGCGTGCTCAAACTGCGCGGTGTCGAAGGAGCCGTCCTTGCGGCGGAACTTCATCAGGTTCAGTGAGGCAAGGTTGCAGGCCGAGTCGTCGACGTGCATGTATTCCGAGCACGGGTTGGACGCATTGATGCGGCCGGAGTTCGGCGACGTGTGCCAGCGGTTGATGATCGTGTCGTACTGGATGCCCGGGTCGGCGCAGCGCCAAGCGGCTTCTGCGATCTCGGCCATCAGCTCACGCGCGTCAATCTCCTCAACGACGCTGCCGTCGATCCGCGAGCGGGTCTGCCACATCTCGCCCTTGCGAACTGCCTCCATGAACTCGTCCGATACGCGGACCGAGTTGTTGGCGTTCTGGTACTGGATTGAGGTGAAGCCGTCGCCGTCGATCGACATGTCGAAGCCGGCGTCGCGAAGGGCAGCTGCCTTGTCCTCTTCTTTGGCCTTGCACCAGATGAAGTCGCGGATGTCGGGGTGGTCGACGTCGAGCACGACCATCTTCGCCGCGCGGCGGGTCTTGCCACCGGACTTGATCGTCCCTGCCCAGGCGTCGGTACCACGCATGAATGAAACCGGGCCTGAGGCTGTGCCGCCCTTACCCAGGTGCTCCATCGAGCCGCGGATGTTCGAGAGGTTGATGCCCGATCCCGAGCCGCCGCGGAAGATCTGACCTTCCTGCGTGTTCCAGTCGAGGATCGACTCCATCGTGTCTTGGACGGAAAGGATGAAGCAGGCCGAGCACTGCGGGCGCTCTTCGAAGCCGACGTTGAACCACACCGGCGAGTTGAAGGCGGCGACCTGGTGGAGGAGGATGTGGGTCAGCTCGTCTTCGAATGCATTGCCGTCTTCTTCTGAGGCGAAGTAGCCGAGTTCGCGGCCCCAGCCGGCGATCGTGCCGGCGACGCGCGAGATCATCTGCTTGACGGAATTCTCGCGCTGCTCGGTGCCGAGCTTGCCGCGGAAGTACTTCTGGGCGACGATGTTGGTGGAGTTCTGGCTCCAGCTCTTGGGGAACTCGACGCCGCGCTGCTCGAACGCGGGGTTCTCGGGGTTGCCGATGATCGCGTCGCGGATCTCCCACTCGACGGCATCGAACGGGTGAACGCCCTCGGTCGTGTAGCGGCGCGTGATTTGAAGGCCCTTGCCGTGGCCGTTGATGCTGCCGCGGCTGATCTTGCCGAGCGATTCAAGCGTGAATGCGCCGGCTGCGCCGTCCGCGGCCCCCGCTTGTGTGTCGATTGCCAATTCGGGTGGGTTCATCGTCTTCTTCTCCTCCTCCAGAGCGCCGGTCCAGACCGACCGTCGAGCGTGAAACATTTCATTCATTGCAACTTTCCCGAGAGGCGAAGATTTGGAGAAAACCGCCCGTTTTCTGCCACTTTGCGGACTCGGAAACCGCTATCAGCGGGTAACTCGACAATCAATCAAAGCGATCGGACGTAAAACCAAAGAGGATTTGCCCGGGACGCGGTGAAAACGGTCAGGTTTCGCATCATTCTAGGGCGCAAACCCGCTCCAGGAGCCGGTTTGCGCCGATAAAAAGCGGTCAATTTGCGCACTGGCGCTCAATCGGTCGTCCATGGGGTGAGCACCCCAGAGTCAAGACCTGAAGGCTCCTGACCGATACCCATGTCGTCTCAGCCACCGAAACTCGCGATCGACCGACGGCAGACCGGTCGATCGCCGAACGGAATCGAAATGCGTTCAAGAACCTCACAGATGATCGGGAACCGCGTGAAGCCAGGCGAAGAAGATGGTTTCACGCTGATCGAACTCCTCGTCGTGATCCTGATCATCGGCATTCTCGCCGCGATCGCGATCCCGTCCTTTCTGAACCAGCGCGAAAAGGGCCAGGACTCCTGTGCCAAGAGCCAATCACGCACGATGGCCACCGCGATGGAGACCTTCTACACCGACACAGGTGGATACACAGCGACAATCGGCGACTTGAATCTCATTGAGCCCGCTGTCACCAACAACGCGGCCTGTGGCACCGGCACGTACACGTACGTTGGCTTCAGCGCACCGCTGACCAGTGGAGCCAACACCGGTTCCTGCGATGGAACAGAGCTAAGCGGCGCGGCGCACTCATATTGCGTGGTTCAGGACTCGGCCTCGGGCGCATGGTTCTCGATCTACCGTCCGACCAGTGGCGCCGTGCAGCGTGTCTGCGGCCCGGTTGCGCGCCGCGGCAAGGGCGGCTGCCCGACCAGCGGTCTCTGGTAGCCCCAATCCGCCTCAAGACCGAGCAGCACAAGGGAGCCGCAGAAGCGGCTCCCTTCGTATTGGGCGAAAACGCTCAAATGGTGCATTTTCGGGCATGAGAGATTCGGCAATATCCCGACCATTTGTCCATGGGGTGAGAAGCCCAAGGTTGAGGCAGTACCTCATCCGGTCGATACCTAGGTGCCTCGACCACCAAACCATGCCGTAGCCCGCGACAGGTCTGCATTCGGCACTGGGGGATGAAAACTATGTTCTCGAACAGCTCAGCGTCATTCGAGACCCGAGTAAAACCACGAAGCGAAGACGGCTTCACCTTGATCGAACTTCTCGTAGTGATCCTGATCATCGGCATTCTCGCCGCGATCGCGATTCCGACTTTCCTGAACCAACGCACAAAAGGTCAGGACGCCTGCGCCAAGAGCCAAGTGCGCACGATGGCGACTGCGATGGAGACCTACTTCACAGACAACAACACATACTCCGGGGTCACGATGGACGCGCTCAACGCGATCGAAAGTGCCGTGACCGGTGCCGGCGCTTGTGGGAACGGGACCACGGCGGTTGCCGGACAGACCGTGGCCGGCGTCTGCGCGGTCGGCAACACCTCGCGCGATTCGTACTGCGTGAGCGAAACGTCGGTAGCACAAACCAACGGCACGCCCCACGAGTTCTTGATCCAGAAAGTTGTCGGCCAGACCTATCGCCTGTGCACCCCGGCCGGCGAGGGCGCCTGCCCCGCCAGTGGCACTTGGTAGCTGAGCCTGGCGCAATTCCAGTTCAGCTCTTGGCCGCCGGGCAAGCAAATTGATCCCGGCGGCGAAGTGTCTGAGCAGTGGAACCAGCATTTCCGGAAGAACGCCCGCTCGACG
>CAZRAA010000107.1:0-3322 GCA_964597975.1 uncultured Thermoleophilaceae bacterium
CCGACCCGCCGCTTCCTCGAGTCCGCCCTGACGGAGTTCCTGACCGGCAAACCCCCGGAGCAGCGCGCCACACGCGCACTACGCACACTGCTCTTCACCGACATCGTCGATTCGACACAGCTCGCCGCTTCAATCGGCGACAGCCAGTGGCACGACCTGCTCGACCGCCACGACGCCGCCTCGCGCGCCGCCATCGCTCAGCATCGCGGCGAAGTCGTAAAGACCACCGGAGATGGCGTCTTTGCGAGCTTCGACGGCCCCGAGCGCGCCGTGCGCTGCGCGAAGGAGATTCAGAGCGCAGTAGAAGGCAGCGGCCTGATGCTGCGGGCCGGCGTTCACACTGGCGAGTGCGAGATCAGGCAGAACGACCTTGCCGGCATCTCCGTGCACATCGCCGCGCGCGTCGCCGCGACGGCCGCGCCGAACCAGCTGCTTGTCACGCGCACCGTGCGAGACCTGGTGACCGGCTCAGACCTCGATCTGACGCCGGAGGGCACGCATTCGCTCAAGGGCGTGCCGGACTCCTGGGAGCTCTTCGCGGTTGCTTAGCGCTTCGAGCTAGACGAGCTCGAGGTAGACCATCTCGGTCGAGTCCGACCGACGCGGTCCAAGCTTCAAGATGCGCGAGTAGCCACCGGGGCGGTCGGCGTAGCGCGGTGCCACTTCTTCAAACAGCTTGTGCACGATGAACTTGTCGTTGTTCAGCGCGGCAAGAGCTTGGCGGCGGGCGTGCAGGTCACCCTGCTTGGCCAGCGTGATGATCTTCTCGAGTTCGGGCTTGACTGCCTTGGCCTTGGCCTCGGTCGTCTTGATCCGCTCGTGGTCGATCGTCTCTTTGATCAGGTTGGCAAAGAGTGCCTTGCGGTGCGCTGAGTCGCGCGAGAGCTTGTTGCGTTTCTTGTTGTGGCGCATGACTGGAAGTGGATGGTAGGCGGTTCTAGCCCTTCAAGGCCAATCCGCGGTCGGCGAGCACGTCGACGACCTCTTGGATGCTCTTGCGACCGAAGTTCGGGATTGCCGCGAGCTCGGCCTCGCTGCGCTCGAGGAGCTGACCGACGGTCTGGATGCCGCCGCGCTTGAGGCAGTTGTACGAACGCACACCGAGGTCGAGCTCCTCGATCAGGATGTCGTCGGGGCCGCCGGCCTCGGGCAGCCCGCCGGAGATCTCCTCGGCCTCCTCGAGCTCACCGCGCAGGGCCGCGACGGTCATCTCGTCGGTGAAGATCGCGAGCGTCTTGATCAGGATCTCAGACGCTTCACGCAGAGCTGCGTCCGGCTCGACCGAGCCGTCTGTCTCAACTTCGATCGTGAGCTTGTCGTAGTCGGTGCGCTGACCGACACGGGCGCCCTCGACGCTGTAGGAGACGCGCTTGACGGGCGAGAAGATCGAGTCGATCGGAATCACGCCGATCGGCTGGTCGGAAGTCTTGTTCTCGTCGGCCGGCGCGTAGCCGCGACCGCGACCGATCGTCAGGTACATCTCGAGCTTCGACTTCTTCTCGAGCGTCGCGAGGTGGGCGTTGGGGTTGAGGATCTCGATGCCTGCAGGCAGGTCGATGTCCTTGGCCTTGACCTCACCGGGGCCGGTGAAGACCAGCGGCGCTTCGACCTCGGTCGCGTCAGAGTGGACCTTGGCCACCAGCGACTTGAGGTTGAGCACGATGTCGGTGACATCTTCCTTGACGCCCTGGATCGTGGAGAACTCGTGGGCGACGCCCTCGATGCGCAGACTCGTCACGGCAGCGCCGGCGAGGGAGGACAGCATTACGCGGCGCAGCGCGCTGCCAAAGGTGTAGCCAAATCCACGGTCCAGCGGTTCGATCGTGAAGACACCACGGTTGCCTTCGATCTGCTGGGCGGAAATGCGAGGAGTCTGGAATTCAAGCATCGGAACCCTTTTTCTTTGTCTTGGTCGGCAGCCATCCACGCCCTATGGGTCGTAGCGGCGCGATGGGGGATTTTTACTTCGAGTAAAGCTCGACGATCAGCTGCTCCTGGACCGGCGTGGTGATCTCACCACGGTCGGGCAGGCGCAGGATCCGGGCCGTCAACGCGTCGTGGTCTGCCTGAAGCCAGGCGGGCACGGCGGCGACCATCGCGGTTGCTTCCGTGATGACCTCCTTCGCGGTTGACTTGTCCGAGATGGAGATTTCGTCTCCTTCGCGGATTTGGAAACTTGGGATGTCGACACGGCGGCCGTTGATCTGCCAGTGACCGTGTGTGATCAGCTGACGCGCCTGGCGGCGCGAGGCGGCAAAGCCCAGGCGCACAAGCACGTTGTCAAAGCGGCACTCGAGCAGGCGCAGGAGGTTGTCACCAGTGACGCCCTTCTGGCGCGAGGCCTTGTCGTAGTAGCTGCGGAACTGCTTCTCAAGGATCTGGTAGAAGCGCTTGGCCTTCTGCTTTTCGCGCAGCTGCAGGCGGTACTCGCTCTGGCGCTGGCGCGTGAGGCCGTGCTGTCCGGGCGGGTAGGAGCGACGGTCGACGCCGCACTTGTCGGTGTAGCAACGCGCACCCTTGAGGTAGAGCTTCTCTCCCTCGCGGCGGCAGAGCTTGCACTGTGAGCCTGTGTCTCGAGCCATCTTCGTCAGCTCCTAGAGGCGGCGGCGCTTGCGCGGACGGCAGCCATTGTGGGCCTGTGGGGTGACGTCACGGACGCCGACGACCTCGAGGCCCGCGCTCTGCAGGCTGCGAATTGCGGTCTCGCGGCCGGAGCCGGGACCCTTGACGAAAACTTCGACCTTCGCGAGGCCATGCTCCATGCCCTTGCGCGCGGCCGACTCAGCGGTGACCTGCGCCGCAAACGGCGTCGACTTGCGCGAGCCCTTGAATCCCACGGTGCCGGCCGACTCCCAGGCGATGACGTTGCCCGAACGGTCGGTGAGCGAGACGATCGTGTTGTTGAAGCTGGCCTTGATGTGGGCCTGCCCGAACGGCACGTTCTTCTTGACTTTGCGGCGGCCGGAGCGGCCCTTCTTCGCGTCTGCCATGCGTTACTTCGAAACTTTCTTCTTGTTTGCGATCTGAGCCTTGCGCGGGCCCTTGCGGGTGCGAGCGTTGGTCTTGGTGCGCTGCCCACGCACGGTCAGGCCGCGGCGGTGGCGCAGCCCGCGGTAGGCGCCGATCTCCATCAGGCGCTTGACGTCCTGCGAGCGCTCGCGGCGCAGGTCACCTTCGACGGTGAGCTCCTGGTCGATCGCGTCACGCAGCTTGATGACCTCGTCCTCTGTGAGGTCGCGGACGAACGTGTTGCGGTCGATGCCGGCGTTGTCGAGCAACTTCTGCGAGGTCGCCTGACCGATCCCGTAGATGTACGTGAGAC
>CAZRAA010000108.1:0-3301 GCA_964597975.1 uncultured Thermoleophilaceae bacterium
TCGCCGGAACCCAGGACAACCGGAACAATGTCGAGCGTGAGTTCGTCAATGACACCAGCGGCGAGCGCTTGCCGGACCGTCGACGCACCACCAGCGATGTCTACGCCTGTTTCGCCGGCGATATCCAGCGCCCGGCGGTAAGCCTCATCGAAACCGTCGGTCACGAAATGAAATGTAGTGCCGCCCTCCATCTCGATCGATTCGCGCGGGTGATGAGTGAGCACGAAAACTGGTGCGTGATACGGCGGCTCGGGACCCCACCAGCCACGCCAGTCTTCGTCCCAGTCCCCGCGGATCGGACCAAACATATTGCGACCCATGACATACGCGCCGCGTGGTCGCAGCAGCCAGCCCGAGGCGATCTCATCGGCCTCTGTTGCACGCGGGTCACCTAGGTGCCAAGTGTGCAATTCCCTGCCGCGCTTGCCAAGCGGGTCTGCCTGGCTCTGATCTGGTCCGGCTGCAAAGCCGTCGAGCGAAACTGACATGTGACAGGTGGTGTCGGCCATCGTGCTCCTCCCCGCCGCCTAGACCCGGCTGCCCGGCGGAGCGAGGATGCGACGCGCTACGTCCTTCGCCGTCGGCGCGAGTGCGCGAAAGTCTTGATCTTGCTGGACGGCACGAGAGAGCAGTCCCTCGATGCCCGAGACAAGCATCACGGCGCGCTCGATCGTCACGTGCGAGAAGTCGCCTTCGCGATCTGCCCGCCGTCGACCGCTCGCAAACGAAACGATCATCTCCGCATACTGCTGCTCGCGTGCATGCCGGATCGCTTCGCCTCTGGCGCCCAGGCCTGGCAGTTCGGTGGTGAATGTCGCTGCTAGCGCATGGTCCATCTCGGCAATCTCAAAGAACGCGTCGATCCCCTGATCGATCTGATCCTGCCAGCGGGCATTCGGGTCGACGGCCATCAGGACTCTCTCCTGCGTGATCGTGAATACAAGCTCCGCCAACGCGGCAAGGCACGCACTCTTGTCGTCGAAGCACCGGTAGAAAGTCGTGCGCGATGCCTGAGCCCGCGCGACGATGTCGGAGACTTGCGTCTGCGCGAGACCCTTTTCGCGAATCGATTCCGCGAGGGCCTGGATCATTCGAATGCGGTGGGCGGCGAGGTTCTCGGCCGCGCGTTCTTCTGTGAGCTTCGGTGCGATCAGGCCAGCGTACATAGACACGAAGCTGCGGTGCATCGGGATGTCGACCCGATTTGCTCTCCGCCAGACAGGCGTGTATGCTCGACCCGCACAAAGAGTACGCGGACGTACTCTTTTTCGGAAACTGGGGATCTGGGGGAAGTCATGTTTGTAGTCGCGCGGGCATCGTCAAAAGGACGCATCGTTCGATCACGCACGGTGGCGGGGGCCTTGCTTGTCGCATGTCTTGTGATCCTCGGCGCAAGCGCGTCAGCCCAGGCAAACGCAGGAGCGGCAACGA
This sequence comes from uncultured Thermoleophilaceae bacterium, assembly GCA_964597975.1. Lineage (GTDB taxonomy): Bacteria > Actinomycetota > Thermoleophilia > Solirubrobacterales > JACPNS01 > JACPNS01. The sequence continues at coordinate 1,432 of CAZRAA010000108.1, forward strand.
TCACCTCCGCGGTCCGCACGCAGCCGCGTGTCGTCGAACTCACGATCAGCACCCCGGCGTTCAGCACGCCCACCAAGGTCGAAGTCGATTTGCCCACGGGCTACGACGACAACCCAACGCGGCGCTGGCCGACGACATACTTCCTCGCTGGCACGCAGAACACTTACCGCTCGTTCAACGCCGTCGTCGGAGGGGTCGCCCTGACAGCGAACTACCCGTCAATCGTTGTGTCTCCGAACGGCGACAGCGGCTACTGGAGCGATTGGTACAACCGCGGCGCGGCAGGACCCCCGCAGTACGAGACGTATGTGATCGAGCAGCTGATCCCGCTGATCGATGGCTACTTCAGGACGATCGCAGATCGCGCGCACCGTGCCATTGGAGGCGTCTCGATGGGCGGATACGGGGCTGTGATGCTCGCCGCGCGGCACCCTGAACTGTTTGCGTCGGCCGCGAGCGTTTCGGGAACGCTCAATACCAATCTCCTGCCGAATCTTGCCGCTGTCTCGCTCAGCTCGGCGCTCCAGGGCGGGGAGGTGGACGCGATCTATGGGCCACGGCTGACCGAGGAGATCCGCTGGCGTGGTCACAACCCTGCAGACATCGCTGAGAATCTGCGCGACATCGATCTGCAGGTGAGGTCCGCCAACGGCGTGATCAACCCGAAGATTGGTGAGAACCCCTTTTCGATTGACCTCGTCTCGTGCCTCGTCGAGGCTGGCGCCTACGGATCAAGCGTAAGCATGCACGCGATCCTCGACCGGCACGGCGTTGACCACCTGTGGAAGGACTACGGCGCCGGCTGCCACACAACGCCGAACTTCAAACGCCAGCTAACGGACACCCTGACGGTGTTCGCACGCAATTTCGAGAACGCCACACCGGCGCCGGCAACCTTCGACTACGAGTCGATCGAGCCGGAGTTTGACGTCTGGGGTTGGCACGTCGCTGCAGACCCCGCACGTGCACTCGAATTCATGGACATCTCCGATGCCGGACAGTCCGGGATTCGGCTTTCAGGCACTGGCTGGACGACGGTGACAACTCCCGCGATTTTCAACAGCTACAGCCTGGTCGAACTCACAGGCGCAGTCGAGCCCTGGGTGCAGCCGGATGCCGACGGACGCATCACGTTCACGGTCGATCTCGGGCGGCCCGACCGGATCCAGCAGTACCGGCTCGGTGCATCGACCCGCCGTGAAACCCAACGCGTGAGCTTTTCGCCGCTGAATGGGTCCGAATAGGCGATTGTCGCGGCATCGGACGCCATGTGAATGAGAATCGAAACGTCACGTCAATGAGAACAGTCAGGTCCGCGTCGAGCTTGCGAGTCATGTTTGCGCGCGGGCAAACTGGCCGGACTTACTGGCATGCACGAGCCCGTACCTGTCGGATCGCTTCTTGCTTCTTCTCGACTTCGGCCTGAGACGTCTCGATGCCCGCTGCTATCTGATTCACCTGGTCATCGACCTGTTCGGGGGTCAGGCAGTCCGTGGCTGTGCCGACACCGTCGCTGTTTGTGGTGCTTCCGCAGCCGGAGACCGCAAGCACGGCTACGAGGACAAAGCAGACGATGAGGAGCCTTGCGTTTTGACGGTGCATCGATCCAACCTATTGGACAGAACGCAGATCTGGCAAAAAAGTCGGCTCGGGCCTTGCTGCTCATCGATACGCCGGTATTCCAAGTCCTCCGAAGTTGATCAACTCATCCACCGGCAAGCGTGGTTGACGCCGCGGAGTCCCATGCAACTGCCGCAACTCGATCGCACAAATGCCGCCCGACACCACTCGCCCTCGATTCCAAGCTCTCTTCGTCAACGCACGATAATTGACGTTATGTAACTTCGACGGAAAGCTGATCCTTTCGGGC
>CAZRAA010000109.1:0-3177 GCA_964597975.1 uncultured Thermoleophilaceae bacterium
CCGGCGGTGTCGATCATGTCGTCGACGAGGATCGCGGTCTTGCCCTTGACGTCTCCGATCACGTAACCGATCTCAGCGACCTGGTGGGCGGGACGCTCCTTGTTGAGGATTGCGAGCTCCGCGCCGAGCTTCTGCGCGAACTTCTTGGCGAGCTTCACGCGCCCGGCGTCCGGCGAGACGACCACCAGGTCGTCGCCCATGTGCTGGTCGTTTATGTACTGCGTGAGGATCGGCATCGCCGTCATGTGGTCGAGCGGCTTCTGGAAGAAGCCCTGGACCTGGCCGGCGTGGAGGTCCATCGAGAGCACGCGGTCGGCGCCGGCGCCTTCGATCATCTTTGCCACCAGGCGCGCGGTGATCGGCTCACGCGGGGCAGACTTCTTGTCCTGGCGCGAGTAGCCGTACCAGGGGGCCACAGCGATCACGCGGTGGGCCGAGGCGCCGACGGCGGCGTCGATCATCACGAGCAGTTCCATCAGTGCGTCGTTGGCGTTGATGCCGGCGGCCTCGTTGCCACAGGTCGACTGCACTATGAAGATGTCAGCGCCGCGCACGGACTCTTCAAAGCGTGCGTAGATCTCGCCGTTTGAAAAGGTCTTCAGCGTGACGGGCGAGAGATCGACGCGCAGGCGATCCGCGATCTTGCCGGCGAGCTCTCCCGAGGCACGACCCGAGACGACCATCATGCGCTTGGCGCCGTCGGTGATTTCAGTCTTGCGCGCGCGCGTCTCGACTTCCGGCGGGTTGGTCATCGTCGTGGGCTCCATGACGGGGATTTCAAGCCTTCCTGCTCACGTCTTACGCCGCGCGTAATCCGCGATGTTCTTCTGTCGGGAGCGGGCCACGGCGAGTGCTTCCGGATCCACATCCCTGGTGATCACACTTCCTGCTCCAGTGTAGGCACCGTCGCCGACAGTCACTGGGGCTACGAGCGTTGTGTCCACGCCGGTGCGGACGCCCTTGCCGATCGACGTGCGGTGTTTGTTCTTGCCGTCGTAGTTTGCGGTGATTGTGGCGGCGCCGAGATTGGAGCCCTCGCCGATATCGGCGTCACCGATATAGGAGAGGTGGGGCACCTTTGCGCCGGCACCGATGTGCGAGTTCTTGATTTCGACGAACGTGCCGGCCTTTGCTCCTTCGGCGAGTTCGGCGTCTGGGCGCAGGTAGGCGAAGGGGCCGACGCTCGCGTCCTTGCCCACGCGCGCCTGGACCAGATAGGAGTGCAGGACAGTCGCGCCGTCGCCGACTTCGCAGTGGGCGATCGTCGTCTGCGGACCGATCGTCGCGCCCTCGCCGATCGTCGTGATGCCACGCAGGTAGGTGCCCGGTTCGATCACGGTGTCGGCGCCGATCTCGACCGCGCCGTCGATCCAGGTTGTCGACGGATCGACGATTGTCACGCCGGATAGCTGGTGGTCGGAGACGATGCGAGCATTCATCAACCGCTGGACTTCGGCAAGGTCCACCCGGTCGTTGACGCCGAGCATCAGCTCCGGCGAGTCGAGCTCGAAGGCGATCACCTGATCGCCGCGCGCGACCAGGATCGGCAGCACATCGGGCAGATAGTACTCGCCCTGCGCGTTGTCGGTCTTCACTTCGGCGAGCGCGGAGAAGAGCTTCTCGCGATCGAAGGCGTAGATGCCGGCGTTGACTTCGTCGATCGCGAGTTCTGCTTCTGTCGCGTCACCGGCGACCTTTGTCTCGGCCACGCGTTCGACCGAGCCGTCCGCGCCGCGAACGATCCGGCCGTAGCCTTCCGGGTCTTCCAGGCGCGCGGTCACGACAACCATCGCCGCGCCGGACTCACTCTGGGCCTCGGCGAGCGCTGCGACGAACTCCGAGTCCACGAGCGGGACGTCACCGGAGAGCACGATCACTTGACTGGCGTCGCCGATTGCCTCTTCGGCCGATTTGATCGCATCGCCGGTGCCGTTGGCCTCCTGCTGGGTCGCGGTGATCGCGCCCTCGGGCAGGATGTCGGCAAAGTCGTCGTCGGGCCCGGTGATGACGATCGTTTTTTCTGCCCCGGCGTGCTGTGCCGCGAGCACGGGGTAGACCAGCATCGGCAGCCCGGCCACAGGGTGGCGAACTTTTGTGAGCCTCGAGAGCATGCGCGTGCCTTTGCCGCCCGCCATGATCGCCACTGCGCCTACCGCTGTCATGCGCGGGATCCTACGCGCCGAACAGTTGAAATGCACGCACGCGGCTGCTTCCGCAACTTTTCGGTAGTCGGAGCTGTTGTCTGATCGGGCGTTGCTCGACGCCGGTAATTCGAAGAGGGGGTTGAAGGTGATCGCGCAGACACTCCGCCGCGTGCAGGCGCTTGCACTGGCCGCACTGATCGCCGTTGCGGGACTGGCCGTATTTGCCGGTCATGTGCCTGCGAAGGATTCGCTCGCTCCCAAGTCAGCCGGTGATCGCTGGCTCCCATGCGAGCGCTGGGTGATGTACCACTGGAACCCGATCGACATGCCGGTCTTTTACGCCAAGACCGGGATCCGCCAGACCGAACTCTTCGATTGGCTGAGGGACGACGACCACCACGATCTGGCGGGAATTCTGCGCCACAAAGGCTTCGATCCCAAGGAGACGGTCGTGTCGGTGCTCGCCGCCAAGCCGACGGCATCGAAGCGCACTCGCAAGATCCTCGCCGAGCGTGCGGAAAGGTTGCTCACGCAGGGCCACCTCGCACAGCACGTGTTCTTTCACTGGTTCCACAATCCGGCTATTCGCCAGAACGCACGGGAGATCTTCGGGATGAATCCGTGGGACTACGCCCGCGCGCGTCGGATGGGATTTTCCCCGGCGGATGTCGGGAGGCTCAAGCGTGGCTACACGCGCGAACAGACAGCCGCGCGTGTCGTGCGCGTGATGAAGCGGTACGAGCAACTGGGCGTGAAGTGGGGAGCGACCACCCAGTCCCAGGCGGACCACTACGCCGAGCGCATCACGAAACTCGCGGACGTCTGGCTCGACCAGCGCTACCACAAGAAGAAGCCTCGCGGCGGCCTGCCGGCACCGACGAGGGCAAGCGGGAAGGACGCGACCAAGGCCTACATCTGCCGCGACTTCGTTGGCGCAAGTCAGAAGCGCGATGGCTTTGGCAACACGGCGGTCGCGTCGGTCGCCGGCGAGCACCCCGCGTTCTGCCCGCTCGAGCAGGCGACGCGGCGTGAG
>CAZRAA010000110.1:0-3076 GCA_964597975.1 uncultured Thermoleophilaceae bacterium
CCGGGTCCAGGTGATCGGGTGCTTCTCCAGCCCAAACGCGCCGACTGCATCGAGCACCATCGACGTGACCAGCTGCGCCGAGATCGTCGCCGCCGTGATGCCGCCGGCGCCAAGGACGCCGACCGTGAAGATCACAGTTGTGATGTAGCCGGCGCCGAGCAGTCCGCCGACGAAGTAGTACCAAGGCACCGTGCCGACGCCGACGCCCTGGGTGAACCCCCCGGAGAAAATGAAAACGATCGCCGTCAGCAGCGCTGTTCCGACGATGAAAGAGATCAGCGCGGCCTGAAGCTTGCCGACGCTCTGGCCGAGCTGGCCGTTGATCGGTGCCTGCGCCGCAAGCAGCCCACCAACGCCTGCCGTCAGCAGAACAGCCCAGGTCCGATCCATCGCCGAGCCCTCCCTTACTTGGCCGCGAGCCAGTTCGGCCCCGACCCCACGGAGACACCCAGCGGCGGATCGAGCGGGTAGGCATCGGCCATCACGCGCTCGGCGAGTTCGCGGATTTGCGCGGCTTCGGCTTCGGGCCCCTCGAAAAGCAGTTCGTCGTGAATCTGCATCACGAGCTTTGTCTCGACCTTGGCCTCGATCAGCGCCGCGTGCACATCGATCATCGCCTGTTTGATGATGTCCGCCGCCGTGCCCTGAACAACAGTGTTGATCGCGAGCCGCTCCCCGAGATTGCGCGTCTGCACCTGCGATGAATTGATCTCCGGAATCGCGCGGCGACGGCCGATCAGCGTGGTGACGTAGCCGTCCTTCTTGGCTTGGGCGACCGTCTCGTCCATGAACCTCTTCACGCCTTCAAAGCGTCCGAGATAACGCTCGATGAACTCGGCGGCCTCGTCGCGCGGGATCTTCAGTCGGTCGGAAAGACCGAATGCGCTGAGGCCATAGATGATCCCGAAGTTCACGGCCTTCGCGCGATCGCGCGTGGCGTGGTCGACGTCCTCGGGGTCGATCCCGAAGATCGCCGCGGCAGTCTCGGTGTGCACATCCTCGCCCTTGCGAAAGATCTCCTTGAGCACCTCGTCGTCGGCCACTTGGGCAAGTACGCGCAGCTCGACCTGCGAGTAGTCGGCGCTGGTGAGCAGGTTGCCCTTGTCGGCCACAAAGCACTCACGGATCGTCGCCCCAAGCGGCGTGCGCACTGGGATGTTCTGCAGATTCGGGTTGGTCGAGCTGAGGCGTCCGGTCGCCGCGCGCGTCTGGTCGAGCGTCGTGTGAATGCGGCCGTCGACCGGCGAGACATCCCTGGGCAACGAGTCGACGTAGGTGCTCTTGAGTTTGGTCAGCTCGCGCCATCGCTCGATCTTCTCGACGATCGGGTGCTTGTCGCGGATACTCGCGAGCACGCGCGCGTCGGTCGAATATCCGGTCTTGCCTTTGCGGCCTGCAGGAAGGCCGAGTTCCTCGAAGAGGATCGGACCGAGCTGCTTGGGTGATCCGATCGTGAACTCGCGGCCGGCGAGCTCGTAGATGTCCTTCTCGAGCTGAGCGATCTCGTCGATGAAGCCCGCCGAGGCCTTTGCGAGGGCCTCGACGTCGAGCTTCAGACCGTTGCGCTCGATCTCCACGAGCACTGAGACGAGCGGCAGCTCAACTTCTTTCTCGACCTTCTCGAGGCGCAAATCCGCCAGTTGCTTGCGCTGCTGCGCCGCGACACGGCCGATCGCATCGGCATCGATCGCCAGCTGGGCGAGCTCGGCGGGGATCGAATCGTCGTCGACCGCGCTGGGTTTCACGCCCAGCTCGACCGCCATCTCACGGATGTCGTACTGCCGCCGCGCCGAATCGATCAGGTAGGCGGCGATCCGCGTGTCGTGGGCGATCGACGGCACCGGCGCCGACGTCTTTTCGAGCTGCGCCTTGAGGTCATGGGTGATCACCGAACGATTCCCGAGGACCGCCATGAATTCCTCGACGGATTCCGCCTGACCGACGTGGACGACGCCCTTCTTGTCGATCGCCGCAAAGCGCGCCGCGGCGCCGGCGGATTGGTTCTCGGCGTCGGCGAGCAATGACTCTGCGGGTCCGGCCACCGTCGCGTCCGCGCGGTGCACGATCAGCACCGCCGGGTCCGGGAGCGCCTTGTCGAGCTTTTCGAGCGGCGTCTGCTCAACCGTGATCGCAGCCGCCCCCGCCTCGTCTTCGGTATCTGCCAGAGCCTCACGAATCTCGTCGTCGATCTCGTCGAACGCTTCGCTCTGAAAGAGCCGTTCGACCCGCCGCAGCGGTTCGCGCAGGTCGTTCTCGCGCAGGGCGTCCCGCAGGGCGATCGGGTCGATCCGCATCGCGAAAACCTCTTCGATTGAGAGGTCCGGAACATCGATGTCGCGGAACATCGTCGCCAGGTCGCGCGAAATTCGTGCGAGATCAGCGTTGTTCGTGAGGTTCTCCTTGCGCTTGGCGCCGGAGATGTTGTCGATGTTCGCGAGCACCTCTTCGAGCGAACCGAACTCCTGCAGGAGCTGCATCGCCGTCTTCTCGCCGATTCCGGGGACACCGGGGATGTTGTCCGAAGTGTCGCCCTTGAGGCCGATGAAGTCGGGCACAAGCTTGGGCGGGATGCCGTAGCGCTCTTCCACGGCGGCCTCGTCGTAGGTCTTTGTGTCGGTGATCCCACGGCCGGTGGCCATGATCGTCACCGGGCCGTGCTCGTCGTCTACGAGCTGGAAGGAGTCCCGGTCGCCAGTGACCACCACCACGCAATAGCCCTCTGCTTTGGCTCTTTCGGCGATCGAAGCGATGACGTCGTCTGCTTCCCAGCCGTCCACGCGGACGTTTTTGAAGCCGAAGGCCTCGGCAAGCGGGTAGAAGTGAGGCCATTGTTCTCTGAGCGCGTCGGGCTTGGCATCGCGCTGGGCCTTGTAGGGCTCGTAGATCTCTCCGCGGCCAGAGAGTCCGGCGTCCCACACGCAAATCACGGCCGGCGTGCCGTGCTCATTGTCCTCGATCAGTTTGACCCACATGTTCGCCAGGCCAAAGAGCGCGCCGGTCGGCATTCCCTTGCTGTTGACGAACGTGTCAGGCAGCGCAAAAAAGGCCCGGTAGGCGAGCGAGTTGCCGTCGAGCA
>CAZRAA010000111.1:0-3045 GCA_964597975.1 uncultured Thermoleophilaceae bacterium
CCGCGGTCGTGGCCGTCGAGGCCGGGCTTGGCGACGACGACGCGGATCTTCCTGGCTGTTGCTTGCTCGCTCATGCGCGGGGAAGATTAGCCGCGTCGTCGCCGGCCCCGGCGCTACTGCACGTCGTCGCCCTGCTGCTGCGGCGGTCCGCCCTGTCCACCAGGCGGTGGACCGTCGTGGTCGCCGCGCCCGTTCATCTCATGCTTTCCCGTGACCTTGAAGGACTTGCTGAGCTCAACGATCACCGGTCCATCGTCGGTCTCGACGATCACGACGTAGCCGTCTCCACTGCGAGCCTGCATGACGCCGCGCGCCTCGCCGTCGACCGCTTTCTCGGCCGCATCCTTTGCCTTTGTCGCCGCCGCGCCGGTGACCTGCTGAGGCATCTGGCCACCGCCTGGTCCGCTCTGGCCACCTGGTCCACCATGGCCACCTGGCCCACCGGGCCCGCCTGGCCGGCCCATCGCGCCGGTCGCGCCGCTCGCTCCGTCCTGTTGCATCTGTCCGGGTGGTCCGCCCATCTGGCCCATCGGGCCGCGCTGCGCGGTCTTGTCTGAGACTGGGTCTGTCTTGCCAAATGCCGAGTAGCCGGCAACCAGTACGACGATCGCGCCGAGCGCGACTGCCAGCTGGGTTCGTTGTTTGCTGTCGATGTTCATGCCGCAAGCTTCGACCAGGCGGCTTGGAGGAGCCTGAGATCAACCTCAGACTTCCTGAGAATCACTCGTCCGGCGGCTTGGGAACCTGCGGCGAAGTCGGTTCGCGATCGAGATGTTCAGCCGGTTCGCCGGGGAGCAGCGGCTCACGCCCACGCGTGGCCAACAACGACCACACGATCGACGTGCCCGCGGCCACCGCGATGAACGCCAACGAGACGCCAATCGGCACGTGGTACCACTCGCTGGCGATGAACTTGATGCCGACGAACACGAGCACCACCGCAAGTCCGATCTGCAGATAGACGAAGCGGTCCATCGCGTCGGCGAGTAGGAAGTAGAGCGCCCGCATGCCGAGCAGGGCGAAGGCGTTCGACGTGTAGATGATGAACTTGTCGGTGGTGATCGCAAAGATCGCCGGGATCGAGTCGATGGCAAAGACGAGGTCGGTGCCGGCGACGACGAGGATCGCTGCTGCCAGCGGCGTCGCCACGAGGGTGCCGAGCAGGCCCTTCTGCCCCGGAGTGCGGCCGGCGTCGAACTCCTCATTCGGGTCGACTTCCTCGGGGCGGATGAAATACCGGTCGCCGTGGTACTGGTGGCTGACCGGCATCACCTTGCGCAGCGCCTTGAGCGCGAAATTCTTCGACGGGTCGATTTCGTCGACGTTGTGAGTCGCCATCTTCCAGCCGGTCCAGATCAACAGGGCGCCGAAGAAGAAGATGATCCAGTCGAACCGCTCGATCAGCTCGGCGCCCACGAGGATGAAGAAGGCGCGCATGAACAGCGCCATCACGATTCCCCAGAACAGCACTCCATTCTGAAGTCGCTGCGGTACTGCGAAGAATGCGAATACGACGGCGAAGACGAAGACGTTGTCGATCGAGAGCGCTCGCTCGAGCAGGTAACCGGCGTAGTACTCGCCGGCCGAGACCGATCCCAGCTGCCAGAGAACGACCAACCCGAACGCAAGTCCGATCGCGATCCAGAAGACATTCGACCAGAGAGCCTCTTTGAGACTGATCTTGTGAGCCTCGCGATGGAAGACGAAGAGGTCGAGCGCCAAGAAGAAGATGACGCTGACGCCGAAAGCGATCCAGAGCCAGGTGGGCGCTGCGGGACCGGTTGAATCAGGTGTGGCGGCACCTGCCGCGAGAATGAGCGAGTTCATCGGCTCGGAAGGCTACGCAAGCCGAGCGGATACTTGTCCGCACCGCCCGCTGCTCAGAAGACCGGCTGCTCGCGATAGGTGCCGAAAACCGACTGCAGCGCCTGAACAATCTCGCCCTCACTGGCCAGCGCGCGGGCGCAATCGAGGATCGGGTAGAGCAGGTTCTGGTCGGTCTGGGCGGCGTTGGTCAAGGCCTTCAGCGAATCCTCCACCTGGCGTGCGTCGCGCCTCGCCCGCACCGCCTGCACCCGGCCGACCTGCTTGCGCTCGAGTTCTTCTGAGATGCGCAGAATCTCCGGCGAGTCATCCTTTTCGAGCTTGTACTTGTTGACGCCAACGACGATCCGCTCGCCGGCGTCGACCTCCTGCTGGTACTGGAACGCGGCATCGGCGATCTCGCGCTGAGGGAATCCGCGCTTGATCGACTCGACGATCCCGCCGAGTTCGTCGATCCGCCGGAAGTAGTCGTAGGCGGCTGCCTCCATCTCGTTGGTGAGCGTCTCGACGTAGTAGCTGCCGCCGAGCGGATCGGCCGTGCGCGTCACACCGGTCTCGTGCGCGATCACCTGTTGGGTGCGCAGCGCAATGCGGACGGCGTCCTCGGTCGGAAGTGCCAGCGCCTCGTCGTAGGAGTTGGTGTGCAGCGACTGGGTGCCGCCGAGCACACCGGCAAGCGCCTCGATCGCGGTGCGAATGTGATTGACCTCAGGCTGCTGGGCGGTCAGCGACACGCCTGCTGTCTGCGTGTGGAAACGCATCAGCAGCGAGCGATCGTTCCTGGCTCCGTAGGTCTCTTTGAGTTCGCGTGCCCAGATGCGCCGGGCGGCGCGGTACTTGGCGATCTCCTCGAAGAACTCGATCTGCGCGTTGAAGAAGAACGAGAGGCGCGGGGCAAACTCGTCTACATCGAGGCCTCGCTCGATGCCTGCCTTGACGTACGCAAATCCGTCGGCGAGCGTGAAGGCGAGCTCCTGCTGGGCCGTGCTGCCGGCCTCGCGGATGTGGTATCCGCTGATGCTGACCGGGTGCATCTTCGGCATCTCGCGGGTGCAGTACTCGATCAGATCGGTCACGAGCCTCATCGCGTGGTCGATCGGGAAGCACCACTCCTTCTGCGCGATGTACTCCTTGAGGATGTCGGTCTGGAAAGTGCCGGCGAGTTGGCTCGGCGGGATGTTCTGGCGCTCGGCAGCAGCGACGTAGAAAGCGAGCATGATC
>CAZRAA010000112.1:0-2776 GCA_964597975.1 uncultured Thermoleophilaceae bacterium
GCTCGATCTTCTCGCGCAGGTGGCGGATGTGGACGTCGACGGTGCGGATGTCGCGATAGGCCGAATCACCCCAGACGCGCTCAAGCAGCGCCTCGCGCGTGAGCACATGTCCGGGCTCGGAGGCCAGCGCCATCAGGATCTCGAACTCCATGAACGTCAGCACGACTGGCTCGCCACCGGCCGTCACCACTCGCTTGCCCGGGTCGATCACGACGTTGCCGGCCTCGATCACGCGATCGGCCGGCGTGTTCTGGCCGTCGGTGTTCATGCCGGCGCGGCGCAAAGCTGCCTTCACACGCGAACGGAACTCGCGCAGGCTGAACGGCTTGGTCATGTAGTCGTCGGCGCCGAGCTCGAGGCCGATCACCTTGTCGACTTCGTCGGCGCGCGCGGTCAGCATCATGATCGGCACGTTGCTCTCGGAGCGGATCTCCTTGCAGACCTCCAGCCCGTCGAGCTTGGGCATCATGATGTCGAGCACCACGAGGTCGAAGTTGCCGGCGCGGAACTTCTCGAGCGCTTCTTCGCCGTCGCCGGCGACGACGACGTTGTAGCCGTCCTTCTTCAGCGGGAACTCGAGCATGCGCTGGATCGGCGCTTCGTCGTCGACCAGCAGGATCGTTGCTTGCGCAGGCGTCTCCACGAAGAGGACTCTAGAGGCTCCGCCGCCGGAAAGGCGTCGCCGTAACGCCGGGCCAACCCGGCGTCAACTTAGACTCACCACGTGCCTGAGGGACTGCTCGCACCGAGGCTTTACCGCGCCGCATTCGCGCCAGCGCTGTTTGCGCTGATCGTGCTCGCATTCTCATTGCAGGACCCCGGACGCTCGGTGCCCCCGGAATTGAGTCCGCCAGGCTTTTCGGCGGCGCGCGCGACGCTCTTCGCCAATCAGGCCGTGCAGAACTACGGCGCGCGTGAATCGGGCTCGGTGCAGGACCAGCGTCTGGCGGATCTCGTTCAGGCCCGTCTTGAGGGCGTCGGATTCACCGCTCGCCGCAGCGACTTCAGCGCCGTCACGCTCTCGGGCAAGCGAACGCTCTCTTCGGTCGTCGGGATCCGGCCAGGACTCTCGGACCGCCGCCTACTCGTGATTGCCTCGCGCGACGGGTCGCCGGGTGAGCTGCAACGCAGCGGAGCTCTTGAGACAGGGATCCTGCTGGAGCTCGCCCGCGTGATCGAAGGGCGCACGTTTGACCACACGGTTGTGCTCGTCTCGGTCAGCGGTGGGGTTGACGGCGGACTCGGAGCAGAGCACGTCGTCCGCACGCTGCGTGGGCCGTTCGACGCGGTGCTGGTGGTGCGAAACGTCGGCTCGAAGCTCGCGAGTGCGCCGGTACTGATCTCTGGTGACTCCCGCATGCTCCCCGACGAGCGCTATGTGCGCACTGTCCGCCGAATCGCCGGAATCGAGTTCGGCCGCGTCAGCGAGGATCAGCGGCGCTCGGTGCCGGCTCAGCTGGTGCGACTGGGATTTCCGGTGGCGCTCGGGGAGCAGGCGACGTTCGCGGGCAGCGGCGTCAGCGGCGTGAGCGTGAGTCCGGGCGGCGAACCGCTCGCGGCACCTGGCGCCGCGACCGCCGCGCAGGTTGCGGATGTCGGTCAGATCGCGCTGCGCACGCTGACCACGATGGATGACGACGCTCTGGCGGCCGATCCCCCGATCGCAGCACCCCTGCGCGTCGGTGGAAAGCTGATCCCACACCGGGCACTCGTCCTGCTGATCGCCACGCTCTTCTTCCCCCTGCTCGTTGCCGCGATCGATTCGTGGGCCAGAGCCAGGCGCTGGCGGCAGGTCAGCCAGCGCGGGTTGCTCGCGCCGGCGATCGCGCTCGGGTGGCTGCTCGTGCTCGGATTCCTACTGCGCGGCGTCGGACTCTCGGGAATCATCGACGCCCCGCCGCTCGCGCCGGATCCGGCTGCTGTCACAGGGGCCGGCGCAACCGCGATCGGCATTTTCGTCCTGGTGATGGCGGTGCTGGGCGTCTTGGTGGCCGCCGCCGCCGCAAGGCAGGCGACCCCGAAAGGCGGCGAGGCGGCCTTCGCGCTCTGGGTCGTCTTCACCGGCCTCCTCGTGTTTGTTGTGAATCCGATCGCGGCCGGCTTCCTGCTGCTGCTCCTGCATCTGGTCGTGCTGATGTTGCTGACGGCCGACTCTCCCCGTCGGCGCCAGGTCTTCGCGCTCACGCTGACCGGGCTCGCCCCGCTGCTGCTCGCAGCTGCCTACTTCCCGATCGTGTTTGGAATCGGTGCCGGCGGCATATTGCGCTACGCCGTGTTGCTTGAGGCGGGCGGCTTCATCTCACCGCTGGCGATGGCCGCAGGTTGCGCGGTCGCCGCCGCGGTCGGCACGGCCCTGATTCATCTCTGGTGGTCGGCGCCGCGCGCCACAAACGACGCAACTCGACGCCCCGTCGCTCAGCCCTTCTGAAGGTTTAGCTCCAGTTCGACAATTGTCGGATGTTGACCAGAGAGAGCGCTACCGACAAATGTCCTGTAGCTCAAGCCGTTGCGAAGTTGCAGCGGATCTGCCCGCAAGAACCCCAAGAACCTCCGAGAGAGAAGTCCCCAGATTGTTGGTCAAGACCCGCAACATTCCTTCTGACGAGAAGCGCCGCGCCGAGTGGGTGGACAGCTACTCAGTCGACGCGATGGGCGTCGCCGAGGCATTCCTCGCTCGCATCGACACTCTTGCCGACGAGCGCGCACGCTTTCGTCGCTCCTTGATGTACTCAGTCGAAATGATCGAATCCCCCGATTTCGACGTCACGGCCTGCCG
>CAZRAA010000113.1:0-2744 GCA_964597975.1 uncultured Thermoleophilaceae bacterium
GCATCCAGCCAAGGAAGAGCCAGAAGCCGGAGAAGATCAGCCAGATGATGTTGAGAAGTGTGCGCATCAGCCTCGCGGCGGGTAGTCGCTCTTGTCCATCACCTTGTCGACATCGCGGCGGATCGCTTTTGCCATCTGCTTCATCGAGAGCACCCGCGAGCCGAACCAAGTGAGCCTTGCATTGTGGCCGTAGACGATGCGCGACTTGCCGGAAAGCACCGCCTTGAGGACGACCTCTGCGATGTCGTCGGGCGAGGTGCGTAGGTACTTCTTGCGGAACTCCTGGCTCCCCTCCACGCGGGCGATGTTCGTGTCGATGCCGCCCGGATGCACCAGGTGCACTCCGATGTTCGTGTCCAGAAGCTCGACTGCGAGCGACTCCGTGAAGCCACGCACAGCGAACTTGCTCGCGCAGTAATCAGAAGCGCCGGGCGCGCCGACCAGGCCGAAGATGCTCGAGACGTTGACGATCGCACCCTCGTCGTTGCGCACAAGCTGCGGCAAGAACGCGCGAGTGCCGTGAACCACGCCGTAGAAGTTGACATCCATCACGCGTTCGTAGAACTCATCGCCCGTGGCCCACACCGGGCGCGTGCTGCCCTCGATGCCGGCGTTGTTGATCACGAGATGGGCGTCGCCTAGCTCCTCGGAGACTCGGGCCGCAAACGCGTAGGTCGCCGTCTTGTCGGAAACGTCGTAGGCCTGCGCCAAGACCTTGGTGCCAGCAGGGAGAAGATCGACCGTCTCCTGCAGCTCGGCCTCTGCGTAGTCATTGAGCGCCAGCACCGCGCCGCGATCCGCCAGCAGCTTCGCGTACGAGCGGCCCATCCCTGAGCCCGCACCGGTGACGACGCAGACCTTGTCCTTGAAGCTCTCCATGCGCGGAGCCTATTTCAGGAGACGACGAGGAATGCGATCACCGAGTACTGCAGCGCAATCGCGATTACAACCAATAGGTGAAAGACCTCGTGGTAGCCGTAGACGCCCGGGACCGGATTGGGCTTTTGCAGCGCGTAGATGATCGCGCCGGCCGTGTAGGCGACGCCGCCCAACGCAAGAAGCGCCGTGCCGACCGCGCCGATCTCGCCGACGATTTTCGGGATCGCGATCAGGCTCACCCAGCCAAGCCCGATGCAGATGATCGCCATGATCCACTTGGAGGCATCGGCCAGCGCGAGCTCCATGATGCTGCCGGCAACCGCGACCGCCCAAACCACGACCAGCAGAACGGTGGAGAACGTGCCTTCGAGCACCAGCAACGCGAACGGCGTGTAGGTCCCGGCGATCAGCAGGAAGATCATTGAGTGGTCGAGCCGGCGCAACTTCATCCGCACCGAGTGCGACCAATCGCCGCGGTGGTAGAGCGCCGAGACGCCGAGCAGCGCAGAAACGCTGACCGCGAAGACCGCCGCTGCAACGATCGCACGCACGCCGGTGGCCGCCCAGAGCAGCAAGATCCCGCAGGCCAGCGAGACGAAGAACGCCTGCTGGTGCAACACGCCGCGATGCTTTGGCTTCACGCCCTTTCCGGGCGAATCGGTCTCGGTGGCGGTTGCTTCGGGCATGGTGGTCGGTTTTTCTTACGCGTAGTCGGCGCGTTGGTTACTCGGCTGATCCGGGCATAAGTATGGCGCTGCGCCGCCAGCCAGACAAGCGCAACGTTCCGCGCACTTTGTCCTCGCAACTCGGGGTCGACAGCGGTGTTTAAGGGGACAGTTCAGCCAAGCGCACTTAGTAAGCGTGGGCGAACGAAATGATGGGGAGGAAACAATGGGCAAAAGACTGATACTCGGAATAGCCGTCGTGGCGGTACTCGCCTTCGGCGCGACCGCGTCACATGCCGCACTGCAGAACGCAGTCTCGGTGAAGGTGAACTTCAAGAAGGCAGGTGGACCGGGATCCCTCTCGGTGCAGCTGATCAACATGGACGATGTGCCGCTGCCGGAAGGCAAGCCGCTGTCCAAAGCTTCGGTCAATTCGCGGCTCTACGACGGAGGCCTGGTGCCCCAGCGGATCAGCCGGCTGATCGTGCAGTCGAGTTCGGCGGCGTACAACCGCAAGGCGCTGCCCTACTGCAAGGTGATCTACAACGGGCAGAACAAGATCCCGACTCGCGCTGATGGCATCACCGGCGCAGAGGAACTGACCTACGTCCCGGGCGAGAAGAACTCAAGCTCGGTGACCAAGGCCTGCCCGAAGACGAGCGTTCTCGGCAAGGGAAACTTCACCGCCGTGGTCGGTACGCCGGGACAGCCGTATGACCCGTCGCAGGCCGGAGCGCTCGCCGGAACGCTGACCGCCTACAACTACCAGCCAAGGTCGGGCGACACAATGGGCTCGGTTGTTCGCCTGCACGTGGACAGCCCTGTGCCGGCCAACCAGTACCTCTACGTCGGCGTGAGCAAGAGCGGCATCCTGCGGGCGGACGTTCCCAAGCGCTCAGAGATTCCGACGAACCTCGACGCCACGATCCCGGCCGGTGAGGTCTCGATGACGAGCCTCGACCTCAAGCTCACGGCACCCAAGCCCAAGCGCGGCAAGCCGATCTTCACGATCAAGTCCTTCAAGAGCTTGAACGTGTACGGACAGTTGGTACGCGAGTAACTCCCCGGGCAATCGCTGGGCTGGAACGCGCCCATTCGCCGGTCTGGCGGGTGGGCGCGTTCGCGTCTTGGTTGATTTGCCAACCAATTGTCCCGCTACGCGCGTAATCACCTATCGAAGGCCGAACCGCACGACCGGCC
>CAZRAA010000114.1:0-2518 GCA_964597975.1 uncultured Thermoleophilaceae bacterium
TTGTCGAGCAACTTCTGCGAGGTCGCCTGACCGATCCCGTAGATGTACGTGAGACCGATCTCTACCCGCTTGTTGAGCGGAATGTTTACTCCTGAAATACGTGCCATTTAGTTGTGACCTAGCCCTGGCGCTGCTTGTGGCGCTTGTTCGTGCAGATCACGTGAACAGTTCCGCGGCGACGAATCACGCGGCACTTTTCGCAGATCGGTTTTACTGAAGCTCGAACCTTCACGTTGAACGCCCTCTCACAAGGCCGAAAAAATCAATTGAACAGCAAGGATTTGCGCATAAAGCCCAGCCTTTTCAAGCGGGTCGGAGGCCGGGAAGCTTGCATAAGCACGGGCGACCGATCGGGCTCAGAGGCGCGACGCGCAATGGTAGCACGGGTTTGCCGCTCAGGACCAGACGTCGACTAGTTCGTGCCAGGGAGTGAGGATCCGCGGACCCTCGTCGGTGACTGCGACGGTGAACTCGAAGTGAGCGGTGAGCGAGGCGTCCGCCGAGTAAACCGACCAATTGTCGTCACCCACGAAGATCTCTGGGGCTCCGGCGTTGACCATCGGCTCGATCGCCAGGACCATTCCGGCCTTCAGTTCCGGGCCTGAACCGGGGATGCCGTAGTTGGGCACCTGCGGCTCTTCGTGCATCTGGCGCCCCACGCCGTGGCCGATCAACTCGCGGATGATCGAGAATCCGGCGGCCTCGACGCGCTGCTCAACCGCGTGTCCGACGTCGCCCAGGTGGTTGCCGGGACGGCACTGCTCAACCGCGTCAAAGAGCGACTGCTTGGTGGTCGCCATCAGCTGGTCGGCGACGACGTTGGATTCCCCACCGACCGGCATCGTTACCGCGCCGTCGGCGACCCAGCCGCCGAGCGTCACGCCGATGTCGATGCAGAGCGTGTCGCCGGCCTCGAGCACCTCGGGACCGGGAATCCCGTGGACGACCATGTCGTTGTTGGAGATGCAGATCGAGCCTGGGAATCCGCGGAAACCCTTGAAGGTCGGGATCCCGCCGGACTTGCGGATGAAATCCTCGACGGCGCTGTCGACTTCCTGGGTGGTCGCGCCGGGCTTGGCCGTCTCGACCGCGAGCTTCATCGCTTCGGCGTGGACGTGACCGGCCGCGGCCATCTGGTCGAGTTGCTCGGGAGTCTTTAGGTTGATCACGCCGTCGCGACGATCGATCAGAGCGTGTCTTCGAGACGCACGGTGGCGACGAGAGCGCGAATGTGCCGGTACACCTCGTCGGGCTCGCGGGTGCCGTCGATGCGGCGGACCATCGCCTTGTTCTCGGTGTTCTGCTGCTCGTAGAAGCCGATCACCGGCGCGGTCTGGTCGTGGTAGACCTTCAGGCGGTTGGCGATCGTCTCGGGCTTGTCGTCGTCGCGCTGGATCAGCTTCGTGCCGTCGATGTCGTCGACGCCCTCGTGCTTGGGCGGGTCGTACTTGATGTGGTACGTGCGCCCGGTGGTCGGGTTGACGCGTCGACCGGAGAGGCGGTCGATCAGCTCCTCGTCGGGCACCTCGATCACGACGACAGCAGTGAGCTTGCGGTCGGCGGCAGTGAGACCCTGATCAAGCGCCTCGGCCTGGGGAACGGTGCGCGGAAATCCGTCGAGGATGAATCCGTCCTTGGCGTCGTCTTCGGCCAGGCGGGCCATGATCAGATCGACGACAAGTTCGTCGGGGAGCAGCTCTCCCTTGTCCATGTACTCCTTGGCCTTGCCGCCAAGTTCAGTGCCCTGCTTGACGTTCTCGCGCAAGATGTCGCCGACGGAGATGAACGGCAGTGAGAAGTCCTCGACCAGCCGAGAGGCCTGCGTGCCCTTACCGGCACCCGGCGGGCCCACAAGTACGAGGTTCAGTTCGGCGGCCATAGAAGGTGGTGACAATAGCCGACCTATCCAACCAGCCAACCGGCAACAGACCACCCATGAATCCGCCCCAACCACTCCTTGCCTGCTCCCGGAGGGAGCAGGCAAGGAGGAAATACGGGTTGGGGTTGGGGCGGACTTGCGCGAGTATTCGCGCTGCGGGCGGCTAGTTGAGGAAGCCTTCGTAGTTGCGCATCTGGAGTTGCGCTTCTAGTTGCTTCATCGTGTCCAGGGCCACTCCGACGGTGATCAGGATCGAGGTGCCGCCGAAGTAGAAGCCGGCACCGGTCTGGTTGATCAGGATCATCGGGAAGGCTGCGACCGCGGCCAAGTAGAGCGCGCCCGGGAACGTCAGGCGGGCGAGGATGCGGTCGAGGTATTCGGCTGTCGGCAGGCCTGGCCTCACACCAGGGATGAAGCCGCCGTACTTCTTCAGGTTGTCGGCCTGCTCACGCGGGTTGAACGTGACGGCCGTGTAGAAGTACGTGAACATGATGATGAACAGGCACTCGCCGATGATGTAGGCCGCGCCGTTCGGGTTGAAGAAGTTGGCGATGCTCTGCGCCCAGTCGGCCTGGATCAGCGTGGCGATCGTCGGCGGGAAGGCCATGATCGACGCGGCGAAGATGATCGGGATGACGC
>CAZRAA010000115.1:0-2481 GCA_964597975.1 uncultured Thermoleophilaceae bacterium
ACGACGAGATCGAGGCCTGCAAGAAGAACAACATCGACTACACCGAGGTGCAGGTCGCGCTCGACGGCATCGCCGTCGTCTCGAACCCCGAGCTTGCAATCAAGTGCCTGACCACCGAAGAGCTCAAGAAGATCTGGAACAAGGGATCCAAGGTCGCAAGCCTCTCCGAGGTCCAGGACGGCGCACCGACCACGGAGCTCAGCCTCTTCGGCCCGGGCACCGACTCCGGCACCTTCGACTACTTCACCGAGCAGATCAACGGTGAGGAAGGCGCAAGCCGCACCGACTACCAGCCGTCCGAGGACGACAACGTCCTGGTCGAGGGAGTCGCCGGCGACAAGGGCGGGCTCGGATACTTCGGGTTCTCCTACTACGAGCAGAATCAGGACAAGCTCAACCTGGTCGAGGTCGACGGCGGCGACGGATGTGTCGCTCCGAGCACCGAGACGATCCAGAACGGCACATACAAGCCACTCTCGCGTCCGCTCTTCTACTACGTGAGCAAGAAGGCGCAGGCCGAGCCGCAGGTCCAGAGCTTCCTCGACTACACGCTGAACAACAACGCCGAAATCGCCAAGACCGCGCTGATCGTGCCGCTGAGCGACGAGCAGCTCTCTAAGGCGAAGACGGACGCCGGCGTCTCCTGACGCCGCCTGTCCAACCGGTAAAAAGCACCTCCAGATGGAAAGCGCACGCGTAAGCATCGACAGGGAGATCGCTCCGGCGATCTCCCTGTCGCGTGCGCGGCCACGCTACGGCGAGCGGCTGATCATCGGGCTGCTGTTTGCCGCTGCGGCGGTGACGATCCTCACCACGATCCTGATCGTCTTCGCGCTTGCAAGCGAGACGCTGTCCTTCCTGCGCGAGGTGTCGGTGATCGATTTCCTCTTCGGAACAGAATGGTCGCCGCTCTTTAGCCCGCCCAGCTACGGCGTGATTCCGCTAGTCGCTTCCACGCTGCAGATCACGCTGATCGGCCTAATCGTGGCGGTGCCGCTCGGCGTCGGCTCGGCGATCTACCTGAATGAATACGCCTCCTCGCGCACCCGCAAGGTGATCAAGCCGATTCTTGAGATCCTCGCCGGCGTGCCAACCGTCGTCTTCGGCTTCTTCGCGCTGCTCGCCGTGACGCCGGCACTCCAGTCGATCGGTATCGAGGTTCAGATCTTCAACATTCTTTCCGCCGGCATCGTCGTCGGGTTTCTGGTCATTCCGACCATCGCGTCTGTATCCGAAGACGCGCTCACTGCGGTCCCGCGGGGCCTACGCGAGGCTTCATACGGACTAGGCGCGACAAAGCGCCAGACTTCGATCACGGTGCTCCTCCCGGCCGCGCTCTCGGGGATCATCGCGAGCATCGTGCTCGGCGCCTCGCGCGCGATTGGCGAGACGATGGTGGTCCTGCTGGCGGCCGGAGGCAAGCCCGCGTTGACCGCCGACGTCCGCGATCCAGCGCAGTCGATGGCGGCGTTCATCGCCTCCATCGGCAAGGGCGATGCCTCGACCGGGTCGCTCGCCTACAAGACGATCTTCGCTGTCGGCGCCCTGCTCTTCGTAATCACGCTCCTGCTCAACCTCTTCAGCAACGCCGTGGTGCGCCGCTACCGGGAGGAGTACGAATGAGTGAGAGGCGACCCCCCCGCCGCTCGCGACGCCCGGCAACGGCGGCCGCCGGCGCGGTCGAGGCGAGTTTCAGCGACACATTGCTCTCGCGGCCCACCGGTCGCGCCCGCGCGCTCGAATGGGGCTTCAAGGCCTCGCTCATCACATGTATCTTGATTGCGCTCGGCGTACTCGCGTGGCTGGTCGCCAAGATCCTGCTCGACGGCCTCTCAGGTCTGAACGTCGACTTCCTGATGAATATGCCGTCGGCCTTCGCCGCCAAGGCCGGCATTCAATCCGCGATCGTCGGCACGCTCTGGCTGGCCGCAATCTGCACTGTCTTTGTGGTGCCCACGGGCGTTGCGGCAGCGATCTACCTCGAGGAGTACGCGGACCGGAACCGCTGGTACAACCGCATCATCGAGGTCAACATCCAGAACCTTGCGGCAGTCCCCTCGATCGTCTACGGCATCCTCGGGCTCGCCTACCTCGTCCGTGGACCGCTGGACCTCGGACGCACCGTTCTCGCCGGCGGCCTGACACTCGGCCTGCTCGTACTGCCGGTAGTGGTGATCGCCGCGCGCGAGGCGATCCGCGCCGTACCGCCGAGCATCAAGGAAGGAGCAATGGGGCTCGGTGCCACCAGGTGGCAGGCGATCTGGCACCAGGTACTCCCCTCCGCGGTCCCCGGCATCGCCACCGGCTCGATCCTCGCGCTTTCGCGCGCGATCGGCGAGACCGCACCTTTGATCATGGTCGGCGCGGCGGTATACGTCCCGTTCAACCCGGAAGGACTGGGAAGCCAGTTCACCGCCTTGCCCTTGCAGATCTACAACTGGCTCTCGAACCCTCAGGAGGACTTCAAGTCGCTCGCGGCCA
>CAZRAA010000116.1:0-2461 GCA_964597975.1 uncultured Thermoleophilaceae bacterium
AGCGCGTGGTTCCAGCCGGCCGAGTTGATCAGTGCGTCGATCGGCCCCAGGCGCTGCTGCACCTCACTGACGGCACGCGTGACCGACGAATGCTCGGTCACATTGAGCTCCACCCAGATCACTTCGCTGCCTGCAACTTCCTGCGTGAGCTGGCCCGCGGCGGCCGCGGCCTTCTGGGGGTCAAGATCGCCGATCGCCACTGCCATGCCGCCGATCAACAGGTCTTTTGCGACTTCAACGCCGATCCCGCCGGCACCGCCGGCGACGAACGCGACGCGCCGGTCCTTGTGTTGAACCGGGGGTTGCACTGATCCGATCGAGGTCACGTTCATCAGCCGGAAGCCTATCGGCGGTCTCCGCGGGCAATCGCGAGGGTAAAATCATCCCCCATGTCGCACTCCCCGTCATCGGTGATCCTCGATATCGAGCAGCTTTCGATGCTGCTCGAGCTTGAGGCTCCCTTTGGCCTCGACGACGTCCAGCTGGCCCGCAAGAAGATGGCCAAGCGCTGGCACCCGGACATTGCGCCGCCGGGCAAGCGGCAGGCCCACGAAGACCACCTGAAGGTGCTCAACAAAGCGGCCGACGATCTCGAGTCCCTGCTCGTGACGATGCCGAAGGGGTCGATCACCGCCAACGCGCTGCGCGCCAGCGCCGAGGCCGCGCGCAAGCGCCGCGCCGAAGAGGGCCGCCGCGCCTACGAGGAGCAGCAGCGCCAACGCGAGCACGAGGCCGACCGCGCGCAGAACGATCCCTTCCACTCCCAGGTCCCAGACCACTCGGTCGTCTACCGCTACGCCCGCTGCAATGCCTACCCCGAGTGGGGCGTCGGCAGCATCCTCGGCATCTACTTCACCGGCGAAGGTGACAACGTCCAGCAGTGGGCGCGCGTCGATTTCGAGCTCGGCGTGCGCACGGTGCCGGCCGGCACGCTCGACTTCGTCGAGTTCAGCAAGCCCGACGACGCCAAAGACCGCGCGCGGCGCTTCCTGCTTTCCGCCGAGCACGCGATGGCTGAGGGCGACTACGCGCTCGCCGCCGAACGGTTGATCTACGCCCGCGACGCCGACGAGTACGACCCGACGATCCACCGGTTGATGACCGTCGCCTTCTGGCAGGCCGGCGATATGGCGGCAGCCGCGCGCAGCGTGCGCAGTTGGGTGCGCGTCGAGCCCGGCAGGCCGGCCCCCCACCGCTACGCAGCGCGGCTGTATGAGGCGATGGGGCTCTATGAGCTTGCGGCCGAGTCCGCCGAGCGCGAGTGCGCGACCAACCCGCGAGACGGCAGCGCTTGGGCTCGCCTTGGCGGGCTGAGGCTCCGTCTGCTCCAGCCAGAAGCCGCTCGCGAGGCGCTGACCAGAGCTCGTCGCGCCGAAGGCTCGAGCGCCGACACATTGCTCAACCTCGCGCTTGCGAATCACCTGCTCGGCGACAACACGGCCGCGCTCGAGTCAGCGCGCGCAGCCCAGAGAATCGACGAGTCCGATCCACTGGTCTGGACCGCTATCGCCCACGGCCTTGACCGCACCGGCAACATCGCCGACTGCATCGCCGCCTGCGAGCACGCAATCGCGATCGGCGGGGACCCGGTCGAGCTCGGCGACCTGCGGCAGCGCAAGCTGCACGAGCAGCCCGGAGAGATTGAAGGCGCCAGCGCGGCCTGAGGGCTGCGCGCGCAGCGATACCGATTGGTAGCGTCAACCCCATGAAATCTCGGCTCATCATCGTTCTCACGCTCGCCCTCGCTCTGCTCGCGCCGGTCGCCATCTCCGCGGCTGCGCCCGGGCCGGATCAGGCCACGGTCGCAAAGAAGAAGCTCAGCTACTGCCAGAAGAAGGGCAAGGCGGCCAAGGGCACGCTCTTCGCCAAGGTCAAGGCCGCAAAGTTCTTCCTCTACATCCAGAAGGGCAAGCGCGACTACTTCTTCTGCAGCGAATCGCCCAAGTACACCGGGCAGATCGCCGAGTGGGCCGGCATCAAGAAGACCAGCCACCTGCGCGCGATCAAGAACAACTGCGCGATCTTCTACTCCGAGAGCAAGCAGGGACCGGGGTATGACGATGGCGCCAAGTACCTGAAGATTGTCTCCGCGCAGCATTTCCGCAAGGGCTCAACGCTCCCGAAACAGACCTCCGCCTCGCGGCTTGGCACCAAGGATCAGACGGTTTCGCTGCAGAGCCTCACGGTGGCCAAGAACTGCGTCTACGCCGCCGGCTACACACTCAACGGCGTCTCGACGATCCTGATGGCGGGCACCGGCGACTTCGGCTACACCGGCCGCATCGAGCGCTCGGTCCCGGCCGCCAGCGCGGCCGAGCTCAAGGCGATCAAGGTCACCTACAACTCGCCGACCTCGTCGACGATCAGCTGGACCGAGGCCGGCGTGCCCAAGAGCTTCGAGTACATCAAGAAGTAGATCGATGTCCCTCGAAGCGAAAATGCTGGAGAACATCGTCCTGGG
>CAZRAA010000117.1:0-2440 GCA_964597975.1 uncultured Thermoleophilaceae bacterium
GAAGGCGGAGGCATTCATGATTCCTGTAGTCCCCCCGCCCCTGACCGAGCCACCTAGCGCCGATCAGAGTGCGTAGCTATCGGCCGAGGTGCTCGAACTCGCGCGCGAGAAGAACGCGGTGATCCTCGCGCACAACTACCAGGTGCCAGAGGTTCAGGACGTCGCCGACTACACCGGCGACTCGCTGGGGCTCTCGATCGAGGCGTCCAAGACCGATGCCGATCGCATCGTCTTCTGCGGCGTCCACTTCATGGCTGAGACGGCGAAGGTGCTGAGCCCGGAGAAGACCGTGCTCATCCCGGACACCCGAGCGGGCTGCTCGCTCGCCAGCGGGATCACGGCCCAGCAGCTGCGCGACTGGAAGGCCGAGAACCCTGGGGCGAAAGTCGTGATGTACGTCAACACGACCGCGGAGGTAAAGGCCGAGACCGACTACTGCGTGACGAGCTCAAACGCTGTGAACGTCGTCAATGCAATCCCCGAGGGTGAGGAGATCCTCTTCGGGCCGGACATGTTCCTAGGCAGCTACGTGGAGAAGATGACCAGGCGCCCGATGAAAGTCTGGATGGGTGAGTGCCACGTGCACGCGGGCATCCGGCCAGCGGAGCTGCAGACGATGCTCGACGACAACCCCGACGCGGAGCTGATGATCCATCCCGAGTGTGGTTGCTCGACGAGTGCCATGGAGTACCTCGCCTGCGGCGACATCGACCCCGAGCGAACGTTCATCCTCTCGACCGGCGGGATGATCGAGCACGCCAAGAAGAGCAGTGCCAAGAAGTTCTTTGTGGCGACCGAGGAGGGGATCTTCCATCCGTTGAAGCTCGCGGCGCCCGAGAAAGAGTTTGTCCCGGCGACCGAGGGCGCGGTCTGTGGATTCATGAAGACGATCACGCTTGAAGGACTACGCGACTCGCTGCGTGACGACAAGTACATCGTCGAGGTCGATCCGGCGATCGCCGAGCGGGCACGGGTGCCGATCGAGCGGATGATCTCGATCACCGCTTGATTTTCTGCGTCGTTTGCGACGCGTTGCTAACAATTCAGTGACGAAGTAGCAAAAGTTGTGCTCCGCGTCGCGTGGCTTTGATTTCCACCGCTAGATTCGAAGGGATGGATCGATCTCGCGTGAGTACGACTCTTGAGCACTACGCCGCTGGCGGCGAGCTCGCGCAGAACGTCCGTGACGATGCGGCGGCCGCTCTGAAGGATCTCGCCGACGAACCCCATTTCGGTGAATACGTCTCGCAGATCTGCAGACGTTTCTTGGCGGCTTCGGTGCAGCGTTCACCAGGACTTGCGCCGGATGCGGAAATCATCAAGTGGGCGTTCCGTGCCGGGCTCGAAACTGGGCTATCGATCGGCGCCGTCGGCGAACCGGATTGGGGCGTATAGTGAGTTTCATGGACGCAACGACTCGTATCGCCATGCAGGGGATTCTCGACGACCTTCGCACAGGAGTGTTCACGGCGGAAATGGCTGGCGTGAAAGTTGAGGAAGCCGCAATCTCGCCTGCCGAGCGGGCCGAAAGGCTCGAAATCGCTCGTCGTCGCCTTGCGCATTACGAGAAGGTCGGCGATTCATTCTTCGCATCTCTTGAGCGCGAAAGTATCGCGCGACTGAAGCGTCTGTAGCAACCTTCACACAACTCTGGTAAGGTTTCCCCGATGGCTTCCCCGGCCACCGAAACCCCGGTCGTCCCGTCCGACGCCCTGACGATCAATGAAGCTGCCGAGACCACCGGTTGGTCGCCGCGCATGCTGCGTTACATCGAGAGTGTCGGATTGGTCGTTCCGCCGCGTTCAGGTGGGGGCTACCGGCTGTATGGCCCGGGCGAGCTGCAGCGTCTTCGCACGCTGCGCGAACTGCTCAAAGGCAAACAGCTCGAAATCGCAGACGTTGGATTCATGCAGCGACTGCGCGATGAGCCGGATGTCGACAGGGCGGTGAACGACTGGCTCGACCAGACCGCCGAGAAGCCGGAGGAAGTTCCCGCCGGCGACTGGCTCTCGTTCGAACAGCAGAAACACCAACAACTTCTAGACACAATCCAAAACGCAACCTCCTGAAGGAGACCACTCGCAGATGTCAACCACCCTCGAAGCCACCGACTTCAAGGTCGCAGATCTTTCCCTCGCGGCCGCCGGCCGCAAGCAGATCGAGCTCGCTGAGCACGAGATGCCGGGCCTGATGGCCACGCGCGCCGAATACGCCGACTCCCAGCCGCTGGCCGGTGCCCGCATCATCGGCTCGCTGCACATGACCGTCCAGACCGCTGTCCTGATCGAGACGCTCACGGCGCTTGGCGCCGAGGTTCGCTGGTGCTCGTGCAACATCTTCAGCACCCAGGACGAGGCCGCAGCCGCCGTCGCCGTCGGCCCCAATGGCACGCCGGAGAACCCGCAGGGTGTCCCGGTCTTCGCCTGGAAGGGCGAGACGC
>CAZRAA010000118.1:0-2347 GCA_964597975.1 uncultured Thermoleophilaceae bacterium
TGCATAGAAGTGTCGCAGAAGATCTATGAACATGCCGGCCTGACCACAATCGCGCCAGCTCTGATTGCGGCAATACTTGCGGTTTTTACCGCCGTCTCGGGTTTCCTGCAGTTCGCCATCCTGCTCTATGCCAAGATCGGATTAGCGGTCGTCATAGCGCTCGGGCCGATCTTCATTGCGCTCGCATTATTCGATGCCACGCGACCCTTCACAGAAGCCTGGACGCGTCAGGTCGCGAATTTTGTCATTTTGCACGTGCTCGTAGTGGCGCTGGTCGGGCTTATGCTGACGTCGGTACAAAGCTTCGTCGAGAAATACGGGGCCGGTACGACGACCGGCGGCGGCCTCATGGTAGGTGCTGTCGCAATCAGCGCGGTCCTCGGCCTTGCCGCCTACATCGCCCTGCAACTTCCTGCAATCGCTGGAGGCCTTGCCGGCGGCGGCGCGTCGCTGGCCGCTCGCGTCGTCACCAGTGCCATTACAGCAAACGCCGCTTCGGCTGCCGTTGGCGCGTATGCCGGCGCACAGGCTGCCGCCAATCGCGCAGCAACCCGCATCCGCGCCCGTCGCCAGGGCGGCGAGATCAGGCGGGTCTGAATTCACCCCCATAACAGGAACACCAGCATCCGCCCGATGAGGCGAAGAAGGACTTGTTCAATGAGATGTCGCGTGATCACCAGCGTCTTGCTGGCCATAACGGTGACGGGCTGTGCCGCCATGAACAAGGGCGCGCCGTCCTGCGACGGTTCGGCAAAACGCCCTCTCAACCGGTCGCTGTGGGATTGGGAAGCTACGCCCCCGGCTGCGACGCAGCCTGACACGCCTGTCGTCAAACGGCTCGGCCAGTCCCAGCATGAGCTGCCTGCCCGCGGCATCGGCCAGGTTGCCACAGCCTGGTCCGCCTTCGACATCGCGCGGTCGTTCCGAGCCTGTGGCGAGGCCCCGCGCCATGGTTAGGCCCGACGACCTCAAGGACTACTTCGACAATGCCCGGCGCTGGGAGCAGGATCTGCTTCTAACGGCGCAACGGTCGAAACGGCTGGCCTGGTTCGTGGCGACGGCAGCCTGCGTGCTCGCGACAGCCGCCGTCGGCGCGGTTGCGGCGCTTGCGCCGCTGAAGACCGTCGAGCCTTTCGTCATACGCGTCGATAACGCAACCGGCATCGTCGAGACAGTCTCGGCCCTCGGCTCGTCCCCGCGAACCTACGACGAGGCGGTCACGAAGTACTTCCTCGGCCGCTATGTCCGCGCGCGCGAGGGATTCAGTCAGGCCGAGGCCGCCAGCAATTTCCAGACGGTGGCGCTGCTGTCGTCGCAGTCAGAGCAGGCCCGTTTCGCTGCCGTCTATCGCGGCTCGAACCCCGAAAGCCCGCAGGTTCTGCATGGCCGCTTCGGCGTTGCCGAGGTGCGGATAAAGGCGATCTCGCTGCTGGCCGACAACCTCGCCTCTGTCCGGTTCCTCAAGGAAAGCCGCAAGGGCGAGGAGGTCAAGGTCACGCATTGGATCGCGACCCTGACCTTCGCCTATGTCAACGCGCCGGTCTCCTCGACCGATCGCCTGATCAACCCGCTCGGCTTCCTCGTCTCGGAATACCGCGCAGATCCGGAGGTCGCGCCATGAGCCGCCGCGCCATCGCAATCTGGTGCGGGCTGGTCCTGGCGATCAGCATTGGACTGCCGTCCCTTGCCTTGCAACTCCCGACCGCAGGGGCGCGCGACGAGCGGGTGCGCTTCGTTGCGTATGACCCCGCCAATGTCGTCAAGGTCAATGGCGTGATCCGGGCGTCCACGCAGGTTATTTTTGCCGAGGATGAGGAAATCGCCCATGTCGCGATCGGCGACTCGATCGCCTGGGAGGTCGCGCCGGCCGGCTCGATCCTATTCCTGAAGCCCCGTGAAAAGCATCCGCCGACCAATCTGCAGGTCGTGACGACGCGGCGCGACGGTCGCAAGCGCTCTTACCAGTTCGAGCTCGCGATCGCGGAAGCTTCGCTCAAGGAGAGCTATTTTGTCGTGAAGTACTCTTACCCGGCCGACGAAGCCGACCGGCGTCGCGCCGAGACCGAAGCGCGTGGCCAGCAGCGCGAGGGGGTTGTGATCGAGCAGACGTTCGATCTCCACCAGCAGTACGGCGCGCGCAATTGGCGGTTCTCAGCGCAGGGTGCAGCCGATCTAGAGCCCGACAGCGTTTTTGACGACGGCAAGGTCACGAGCTTCCGCTTCGCCGGCAATCGCGAAGTTCCGGCGATCTCCATGGTCGGCTCCGATGGCGCCGAGAGCCTCGTCCCGAAGGATGTCCGAGGCGAGCTTGTCGTTGTCCATGCCACCGCGCGCGAGTTCCGGCTGC
>CAZRAA010000119.1:0-2213 GCA_964597975.1 uncultured Thermoleophilaceae bacterium
CAAGAAGTAGATCGATGTCCCTCGAAGCGAAAATGCTGGAGAACATCGTCCTGGGACTCAAGCACCACGACGCCTCCGGCTACTTCGTCTTGCCGGTCTTGCCCTGCTTGGCGGTGTAGGTCACTGCCGCCTTGTGCTCTGCGGCCGGCGCGGCCGGGTTTGGATCGACACCGATGAGCGTGTATTTGCCGGATGGCAGCGCCCTCTTGTTCCATTTGCCACCGAAGATCAAGTAGCTCGTTCCTGCCGGCAGTTCGATCGTCTGCGTGCCCTTGAGCGGGAGGCTGCAGCGTTTGGTCGATCCGGTCTTGCCCTGCTTGGCCCTACAGGCACCGTCGACGAGGTAGCCGCCCCTCGGCTTCTCGAAACTCAGCTTGATTGCCATCTTCGCGTTCGCGGTGACCGGGATGTATCCGCCGCTCTTTGGCTTCTTGGTGCTGACGCGGAAGCCGTTCTTGAGCTTGCCACTCTTCGGCGGCTTGAGCGGTCCGGACGTCTTGTTGTAGACGAAGTTGTTGGTGTAGCCGGCGCCGGCCGAGCAGCAGTCGGTCTTGGCCTTCGCGTTGACGGTGATCTCGACCTCGCCGACTTCCGACATCGATCCCCCTGCGAGGGCCCGCACCTGAACCACGTAGGTTCCGTCCTTCGTGAAGGTGTGCGTCGGATTCTGCTCGCTTGAAATGCTGCCGTCGCTGAAGTCCCACGAGTAGGTCACCGGATCGTCATTGCCATCGATGCTGCTGGCTGTGAAGTTGATCGCGGTCCCGACCTCCACTGTCGTCGCCGAAGCGCCGACCGTCGGCTTGTCCGGCGGGTAGTCCTGGTACTCGATGCCGCCCATGTCAATGCGCTCAGTGCCAGTGCCGAACGGGTCTGCGACACGCTTGGCTCCGATTGCGTCGAGTCGCCCGCCCGAGTTGTTGACCGACGGATCGCCAAGGTCGATAACCGGCGCATCCTGCTTGAGCCGCAGATCACCCGCGTCCCAGTTGACGAAGAGCTCCTGTGGCGTGTGCGAGCCGACTTCGATGTTGCCCAATACCGAGCTGGAGCAACCGCTCGAACTGGGAGTGCCCGCCTCGGCGAACGTGTAAGTGACCACCACGGACCCGCTGGCGCTTCCGTCATCGACGCAACGAACTGCTGACGGAAGCGGCGAGCCCGTGAAGAGCAGGAGCGAGTTTGTGATCGCGGCGGCAGCCGTCTCTGCCGGATTCGAAGAGCTGGCTTCGGCGTAAACGGCGCGCTGCTGCGGCGCAGCGCCCACGACGGTCACGCCGTCGAGCTTGCCGTGAAGTGAAAGGCCTGAGTTTCCTGGGGCCTCGACGTTCATGCCTGACGCTCCCGCATGGTCGCCAAGATCGATCAGGGAATCGAAGATGTCGATGGTGCCGGACTGCACGTCCGCGGCGCGGTAGAGCTCGGTAAACGTTGATCTCGCGACCGTCGTGGTGCCGGTGCCGGCCTGACGAATGCCGTAGGTGTCGTCGTCGGCTCCGCTTGCATCGTGGAATTCGTTCATCGTGATCTTCGACGAGCCGCTCGCGAGTACGCCGATCGCGTCGTCGTGCTTGACGGCAAAGGTGCAGTACTGACACTCGGCGCCGTCGCGAAGGTCGAGCCCAGCGGTGGCGTAATCATTGTCGCTCTCGGCATCGACGGTGAAGTTGACCCCGCTGACGCGTCCGACGTCAATGCGCACCGCCGAGCGGACGTCGGTCGTCACCGCGCCGTCGATCTGCACATTGAGGTTCGAGATCCCGTTGTTGACGCTCGCGCCGCCGATGTCCAGCCCCACGCCGGAGGGCTGCGTGAAGTGCAGGTTCGTGTTGCCATTGCCCACACCCTCGATTGCGAGCGAGTCGCCGGGCGCCGTCGTCGTGGAGATCAGTGAGTCGATGTCGATCGTGCCCGCCCCGATGTAGATCACGTCGGGAACCGAGTTCGACTCCGCGCTGCTGACGGCGCTGGCCAGTCCGGCCTCGGTCGCGGGCCGGATGTTCAGCGGGTTGCCTGAGCACAAGGAGTCAGCGTTGAGGCAGTACGCGGCGGCCCCAGCGCTTGAAGCGGCAACCCCGAGCAGGGCGCAGCAAAGGACGGCGAGCAATGAAAGGCGAAGGCGCATGTGGGCGAGTTACTCCGAAGTTGGTAGCGGACGGACTCCCAGAATAAAGCCTCCCGTAGAATCCCCAAGGAAATGTCGCTCGAAGCCA
>CAZRAA010000120.1:0-2037 GCA_964597975.1 uncultured Thermoleophilaceae bacterium
TCTACATCGGCGGCGGACAGGACTCCGACCAGCTCCAGATCGCCGGGGACATGCGCATCACCAAGCGCGAGCCGCTCCGCGAAGCCGCCGACTCCGGCAAAGTAATCCTCGCCGTCTGTGGCGGTTACCAGCTGCTCGGCCAGTACTACGAGCTCGGCGAGGAACGTGTCGAGGGGCTGGGAATTTTGGATCTACGGACCGCGCGTGAACCTGGGGAGCGGCTGATCGGCAACGTGATGATCGAGACAGAGATCTACGGACAGAAGAAGATTCTCGCGGGATTCGAGAATCACGGCGGACGGACATACCTGGGCGAAGGCTGTTCGCCGCTCGGGGAAGTCCTTCGAGGTTTTGGCAACAACGGTAAAGACGGTCATGAAGGCGCTCGCGTGAACAACGTGTTTGGGACCTACCTTCATGGCCCGCTGCTCCCGAAGAACGCGTGGTTCGCGGACCACCTAGTGAGCCTTGCGCTTGGCGCGCTTCCGCTTGAGCCGCTCGGTGACGAGCTCGAGGACCTCGCCCACGAAAGCGCGGTCCGGGCGGCGAGGTCGAAATGAACATTCCCTTCGCTGCGGGCACAGACGAAGTCTCAAGCGCCCTGCTCGCGCTTTTCGTCTTGCTGCTCGCCGCGAAGATCGGTGAGGAGATCTGCCGGCGCATCGACCAGCCGGTCGTGATCGGCGAGATCCTCGCCGGCGTCGTCGTCGGCCCTTCGGTGCTCGGCCTTGTGAGCATCGACACGGTGATCAGTGTGTTCGCCGAGCTTGGCGTGATCTTCTTGCTCTTCTACGTAGGGCTTGAGACGAAGCTTGGCGACATCCGCAATGTCGGCCGGCCTGCGGCACTCGTCGGGATATTTGGCGTCGTTTTTCCGGTGGCGTTCGGCATCGGCCTTGCCTACGCGTTTGGCGCATCCACGGCGACTGCGGTCTTCATCGGGGCCGCGCTGGCGGCGACCAGTGTGGGGATCACCTCGGCAATCCTCGTCGAACTTGACCTGCAGGGAGGACCGGCCGGGCGCACGATCCTCGGCGCGGCCGTGATCGACGACATCTTGGCGCTAATCGTGCTGGCGATCGCCACCGGACTGGCTAGCGAGGGCGGCGTCAGCGTTTCCGAGATCGCGGTACTGATCGTGCTCTCAGCGGCGTTTCTCGCGTTTTTCGGACTGGGCGGACAGAAGCTCCTGAGCTCACGCCCGGCCGTACTTGAGGCACCGCGCTTTGCCGACTCTCCCCTGCTCCCCGCGGTATTGATCTGTCTTGGTCTAGCGGTGCTTGCGGCCGAAATCGGATTGGCTGCCGTGATCGGCGCCTTTCTCGCCGGAATGATCATTGCCGAGACTCGTGATCAGAACTCGATCGAATCCGAGGTCGCTCCGCTATACGCGTTCTTCGGGCCGTTCTTCTTCGCGACGATCGGGGCGCAACTCGAGCTGTCAGCACTCGGCAACGCGAATGCACTTCTGATGCTTCTGGGAATCACCATCCTTGCGATCGTCACGAAGTACGTCGGTGCCTGGCTCGGCTCGCGCGACCTCTCGTCGCGCGATCGCCGCGTGGTCAGTGTCGGCATGATCCCGCGTGGTGAGGTCGGCGTGATCGTTGCCGGACTCGGCTACGCGAAGGGCGCGATCGACGCAGAAATCTTCGCGATAGTCGTCGGTATGTCGATTCTCACAACGCTGATGGCGCCGTATCTGATTCGCAGCGCCGCGCGATCAGCTGCCTGACGAGCCGAAGCCGCCCGCACCGCGAGCGGTCTCCTCGAATCGTTCGACCTCGGTCCACAGCGGCGCGGCATACGCCGTGATCACCAGCTGCGCAATCCGTTCTCCGGCGCGCACTTCATAAGAAGCCTCGCGATCGGTGTTGAGCATCAGGACCTGGAGCTCCCCGCGGTAGCCCGAATCGATGAGACCGGGCGTGTTTGTCAGGGTGATCCCATGCTTGTGTGCAAGCCCCGAGCGAGGCAATACAAGTCCCGCGTGTCCATCGGGAATCGCCACGGCGATACCGGTGGCGACCTTGGCGC
>CAZRAA010000121.1:0-1998 GCA_964597975.1 uncultured Thermoleophilaceae bacterium
CCCGGGTCGAGCTGCGCTCGCCCGGAACGACCGAACAGGGGGAAGACGTCAAACCTTGACCTCGCCGGGCGCGATGGTCAGGCCCTGGTTGACCTTCACATCCTGCAGAGCCTGCCGCCACAGGTTGGAAGCGTGGACATAGCCGAGCACGCCGAGCGGCGCGTCGCGGGCGGCCAGCGCCTGCAGCTTGCCGTAGAGCTCCTTGAGCTTGGTTTCGTCGGTCTCGGCGAAGGCAGCCGCCAGCGTCTGGTTGAACTCGGGATTGTTGTAGCCGGTGCTCTTGGACAGCACCTGCTCCGGCGTCAGGCAGACCTGCATGATGTAGCTCGGCTCGCCCGGCGACATGAAGACCTGCAGCGCCGCCTGGTGTTCGCCGCGGATCGCCTGCTGGATCAGCACCGAGAACTCGTAGACCTTGAGATTGACCTTGATCCCGATCTTGGCGAGCTGCGCCTGCACGAAGATCGCCGCATCCTTGGTGTCGAGCAGGTAGGGCTCGGCCTGGATGCTCAGGTCGAACTCGGCGCCCGAAGCGTATTTCGATTTGGCGAGCAGCGCTTTCGCCTTGTCGAGATCGAAGCCGAGCTCCTTGTCCGCCTCGGCATTGAACCACCAGCCGCGGGGTGGCGCCGGCACGGACGAGGGATCGAGCAGCCCGTAATAGACCTTCTCGCCGATCGTCTTGCGGTCGATCGCAGCGGAAACCGCCTTGCGGAAATTCACGTCGTCGAAAGGCGCCTTCAGATTGTTGGTGTACATCAGCAGCGCGCCGCCCAGCGTCGGGCGCGAGGCGCCGGTGATGCCCGGCATGGTTTTCAGCCGGTTGAACTCGCGCGGCGGCGGCGCGCTGATCAGGTCGACCTGGCCGGTGAGGAGGTAGGCGACGCGGGTCGCGTCCTCCGGGATCATCTTGACGACGAGCCGGTCCCAGTGCGGCAGGCCCTTGCGCCAGTAGTTCGGGTTCTTCCTGAAGCTGATATAGTCGTTCGGCTTCCACTCCTCGAAGACGCCGAAGCCGGTGCCGACGCCGGCGGGACGCGACTTGAAATAGTCGTCGCCATGCTCCTTGCGCGAGCCTGCGGGGTAGATGCCCATGTATTTGGTCAGGAAATAGAGCCAGGGGCCGTAAGGCTCGGAGAGCTCGAACTGGACCTTGAGCGGATCCAGTACCGTGACCTTGGCGATGCGGGTGAAGAGTGAGCGGCGTGCCGCCTTGTTGGCGGGGTCGAGCAGGTAGTCGAAGGAGTATTTCACATCCTCCGCGGTCATCTTCTTGCCGTTGTGGAAGGTGACGTCGTCGCGCAATTCGAAGGTGTAGGTCTTCTTGTCGGCCGAGATCACCGGCAGGGCCTTGGCGAGCTGCGGCTTCAGCACGCCGTCGACATCGTATTCGACCAGGTTCTCGAACACGGCCTGGCCAAGCACCATGGCGTCGTGATTGAGCTGGTTTATCGGATCGATGGTGATCGGATTGCTCGGCAGGACGACGGTCAGCGTCTTGCCATTGTTCGGTTGGGCGTGGAGCAGGCTCGCGGGCAAGAGGCCGCCGAGGGCGCCGCCTGCTGCAGCTGCGAGAAACGCACGGCGATTTGTCGGCACGGTCAGCATCGGAGCTCCCCTGTTTTCTTGGCAATGCCTTGGCGGCGCCGGAGACCGGCGCCGCGCCGAACATGAGAAAGCTAGAGCGCCGGGGCGGCGATTAAAAATAAGAAGTGCTTGCCGCTCGATTGCCTCAGGCTATCGTCTCAGGCGATGCGCTATACCTTCGGTCAGGCGGAAGCGTTCTATTGGGTCGCCCGGCTCGGCGGGTTCCGCGCCGCCGCCCTGCATCTCAACCTGTCGCAACCGACGGTCAGCCTGCGGATCAAGGAGCTCGAGCGCATCCTCGGCGGCGAGCTCTTCGACCGCTCGCTCTATCGTCCGGTGCCGACGACGCTCGGCAATGCGATCTATGCCGATGTCGAGAAGGGTAAGGCCGACAATGTTTTCACGCGTGCG
>CAZRAA010000122.1:0-1942 GCA_964597975.1 uncultured Thermoleophilaceae bacterium
GCGCAGCGCGTCGTTCTGCCTTGGTCTGCGGGCGCTTGACGCCGCCGGACATCCCCGCGCTCGACCCACTGCCGGCCGGCACCGCGTCTGCTGGGATCTCAGTTTCCTGGTCGCCCGCTTCTTCCGGCACAGCGTCGTCCACCAGCTCCTTGCCGGTGCTTGCGTTGACCGCAACACCGCCGATCGTCTCGGTGGCGAAGGCAGGAACGACGCCGTTGTTCTCGGCGAGGATGCGGGCGCGACGCTGCTTGAAGATCGGCTCGCGCTCCTTCCAGTGGTCGAGCACCGGGGCTGCGATGAAGATTGACGAGTAGGTACCGGAAATCGTTCCGATCAGGAGCGCCAAGGCGAAGGCCTGGAGCGTCTCGCCGCCGAAAATGAGCAGCGCAGTGATCGGCAGCGCAGTCACGAATGATGTCGCCAGCGAACGCGTGAGCACCTCGCTCATCGATCGGTTGACGATCTGGCTGAATGCGGCGCGCGGCATGCGCGGCATGTTCTCACGGATGCGGTCAAACACGATGATCGTGTCGTAGAGCGAGAATCCGAGAATCGTCAGCAACGCGGCGACGGTCGCGCTGGAGACCTCTTCGCCCAGCAACGCGTAGACACCGAGCGTGATCAGGATGTCGTGGGAGAGTGCGATCAGCAGCGGAAGCGCGAATTTGTAGCCGAACCGCAGCGTCACATAGCCGCCGATCACGAGCAGCGAGAAGATCACTGCCGTCAGCGCCGTGCGCGCGATCACCGAGCCGAACGTCGGCCCGACCGATTGCACAGCCCACTGGGTGTCGTCGCGACCCGCTTGAACCAGAGTGAATGTGTCATCGAAGGTCGTCTCGAGACGATCGAGCTGCGGTCCCTTCGTGAGCTTGTCGCTGGAGATCTGGAACGCGTTGGGTCCCAGCGTCTTGTCGTTGGTGATCCGCTGGATCTTCGCGTCGCCAGCGCCTTCAGCGGCCAAGAGCTTGCGCACTTGCTGTTCGG
Organism: uncultured Thermoleophilaceae bacterium; assembly: GCA_964597975.1. Taxonomy (GTDB): domain Bacteria; phylum Actinomycetota; class Thermoleophilia; order Solirubrobacterales; family JACPNS01; genus JACPNS01. The sequence goes on from CAZRAA010000122.1 coordinate 988, forward strand.
AGGCCGACTTCTCCACGCCGACGATCACCTTCGTGCCACCGGTGAAGTCGATGCCGAGGTTCAGCCCGAGTCCAGCGACCGCGAGCGCGCCGGCAGCGAGGATCGCCCCCGAAATCGAGAAGAAGTACTTCGACCTGCCCATGAAGTCGAAGCGCCAGCGCTGTCGGTGCTCGTCTGCATCCTGCACGCCGAGCGCCGACGGACGTTCAAGCCCGCGCCACCCTGAGAGCAGACCGAGGATCGCTGAGGTGACAACGACGGCGGTGAACAGCGAGACGATCGTTCCCAGACCCAGCGCAGCGGCGAATCCGCGAACGCCGGCAGTTGCGAGCACGAAAAGAATGAACGCGGTGATCAGGGTCACGACGTTCGCGTCGAGAATCGTCGAGAAGCCCTTTGTGTAGCCGGTGGCAATAGCCGTCTTCATCGACTTGCCGGCGCGGATCTCTTCCTTTATTCGCTCAAAGATGACGATGTTGGCGTCGGCCGCGACCGAAAGCGTCAGCACCAGTCCGGCGATACCCGGCAGCGTGAATGTGAAGCCGACGAGCTTGGTCAATGCGAAGAAGAAGATCGCGTAGATGATCAGCGCGAGGCCGGCGATCACGCCCAAGATGCGGTAGAACGCGATCAAGAAGAAGAAGACGAGGCCGAAACCTACGAGCGCTGCGATCAGCGCCTGGTCAAGCGCGGCGCGGCCCAGCGAAGCGGACACGGTCGTCTGCGACTGAAGATCCAGGCGCACCGGCAGCGCGCCTAGGTCGATCTGTTTCGAGACGCGGCTGGCCTCGCCCTGGGAAAGATTCGTGATCTGCGCGCGGCCACCGGCGATGCCCTGGCTGAGCTTGGCGTCGCGCGGGTCGATGCTGGCAAGCGAAACGACCTTGCCGTCGAGCACGATCGCGAAGCGATGGCCGTTGGGATTGGTCAGCAGGCTGGTCTGGCCCTCTTCGTA
>CAZRAA010000123.1:0-1931 GCA_964597975.1 uncultured Thermoleophilaceae bacterium
GACCTGGTCGAGCCCGACGATCTTCTTGTGCGCACCCGGTCGCTGGCGCTGGCCGTTCTTCATGGCGCCAGTCGCGGCCTTGTTGAGAATGTCGTTGACCAGTGTGCTCTTGCCGCTGCCCGAAACGCCGGTCACGCAGCAGAACACGCCGAGCGGGAACTTCGCGTTGACGTCCTTGAGGTTGTGCTGGGTTGCGCCCTTGATCTCAATCCAGCCCTTCGGCTTGCGGCGTGAAAACGGCATCTCGATCCGGCGCGCGCCCGAGAGGAACTGTCCGGTTAGCGACTCTGGGACGGCGCCGATCTCCTCGGCGGTCCCCTGCGCGATGATCTCACCGCCGTGGACTCCGGCTCCCGGTCCGATATCCACCACCTGGTCGGCCGCACGCATTGTGCCCTCGTCGTGCTCCACGACGATCACGGTGTTGCCAAGGTTGCGCAGGCGCTCGAGCGTCGCGATCAGCCGCTCGTTGTCGCGCTGGTGCAGCCCGATCGAGGGCTCATCGAGGATGTAGAGCACCCCGACAAGCGACGAGCCGATCTGAGTTGCGAGGCGAATGCGTTGGGCCTCACCCCCGGATAGCGTCGACGCGGTGCGACCCATCGAGAGGTAACCGACGCCGACGTTCACGAGAAACTGCATCCGCTCCTGGATCTCTTTGAGGATCAGCCGGGCGACCGCTCGCTCAGTCTTGGAGAGCTCGATCTGCTGGATCCACTCGAGCGCCGCCTCCACGGAGAGGTCGCAGTACTCGTGCAACCCGAGTCCCCCCACCCGCACGCTGCGGCTCTCGGGCCGCAGACGCGCGCCGTCGCAGGCCGCGCAGGGAGTGAGCGCCATCACGCCCTCGTAGAACTCGCGCGCATTGTCCTTCTCGGTCTCGGCGTAGCGTCGCTCGATGCTGGGGACGATTCCCTCGTAGCGGGCCATGTAACTGCGCGTGGTGCCGCGACGCGTGGTGTAGGTCACCTGGACACGCTCCGACAACCCGTTCAGATACGCCTCCTTGGCATCCTCGGGGAGCTTCTCCCACGGCGTCGAAGCGTCCGCGCCGACGTGCTCGGCAACTGCTTCGATCAGCCTGTCGACGTGCATCGAGAACGGCATCAACCACTTCGAAAGCGCGCCGTCGAGCAGTGACTTATCGGGATTTGCGATCACGAGACTCGGATCTACCCTGCGCACCATCCCAAGTCCGTGGCAATCCGGACACGCGCCGTGCGGTGAGTTGAAGGAGAAGCTCCGAGGCTCGAGCTCGGGCATTGAGGAGCCACAGTTCATGCAGAGAAACTTCTCGCTGTAGAGATAGGACTGCGGATCGGCGCCGACGGTTTCGATCTCGACTAGACCGTCGGCGAGTCCCACCGCGGTCTCGATCGAGTCCGCGAGGCGCTTGCGCAGGTCGGGACGCATCGTAAGTCGGTCGACCACTACCGAGATGTCGTGCTTGTACTTCTTGTCGAGCTCGATCGCCTCCTCGTCATCGAGCCGGCGGACTTCACCGTCGACCTTCACACGCACAAAGCCGTCGGCGCGCAGCTGGTCGAAGAGCTTTGCGTGCTCGCCCTTGCGACCACGCACAACGGGAGCCAGCACCAAGAATTTCGTGCCCTCTTCGAGGTCGAGGACCCGATCGATGATTTGCTCGGCCGATTGCGCCTCGATCGGCTCGCCGCAGTTGAAGCAATACGGATGACCGACCCGCGCCCAGAGCAGGCGGAGGTAGTCGTAGATCTCAGTGACGGTTCCGACGGTCGAACGCGGGTTGCGTGAACTCGTCTTTTGGTCGATCGAGATCGCTGGGGACAGCCCTTCAATCGAGTCGACGTCCGGCTTTTCCATCAGCCCGAGAAACTGCCGCGCATAGGCCGAGAGCGACTCGACGTAGCGACGTTGGCCCTCGGCGTAGATCGTGTCGAAGGCGAGTGAGG
>CAZRAA010000124.1:0-1891 GCA_964597975.1 uncultured Thermoleophilaceae bacterium
GCGATCGTCGGCGGGAAGGCCATGATCGACGCGGCGAAGATGATCGGGATGACGCCGGCCATGTTGACGCGCAGCGGCAGGTAGGTGGATCCGCCCTGCGTCATCTTGCGACCGACCTGACGCTTGGCGTACTGCACCGGGATGCGGCGCTGGCCTTCCTGGATGAAGACGACAGCGACGATCACGCCGATCGCGATGAACGGCATCATCAGCTTGAAGATCTGGTCGGTGGAGTTCCACCAGGACGAGACGCCGCCGGGCAGACCGGAGACGATCGAGGCGAAGATCAGCAGCGAGATGCCGTTGCCGATACCGCGCTGAGTGATCAACTCGCCGATCCACATCAAGAGCACAGTGCCGGCAGTCAGACACACGGCGATCAGCAGAAGGTTGCCGAATGAGCCGTTCGTGATCACCGAGTTGTCCTGGCTCTTGAAGAGCATCACGTACCCGATCGCCTGCGCGGCGGCGAGGCCGACCGTCAGGTAACGCGTGTACTGAGTGATCTTCTGCTGACCCACTTCACCCTCACGCGCGAGCTGCTCAAGCGTCGGCGATACGACAGTGAGCAGCTGCAAGATGATCGAAGCGGTGATGTACGGCATGATGCCCAGCGCGAAGAGCGAAAGGCGCGAGAGGCTGCCGCCGGAGAAGAGGTTTAGGAAGCCGAGGATGTTCCCGCTGTCGAACTGGTTCTGGAACTCCTTGAGCTGGTCGACGTTGACGCCCGGCGAAGGCACGTACGAGCCGACGCGGTAGATCAGCAGCATCGCGGCGACGAAGCCGATCTTGCGGCGAATCTCCGGAGTGCGGAATGCGTTGGCGAGTGTCTGCAGCATCGTGGACTACGCCCTCCCCAGGGCGGACGCGAGGAGACTAGTCAATGACCTGGCAGCTGCCGCCGGCGGCTTCGATCTTGCGCTGCGCCTCAGCCGAGAACTTCGCGGCCGTGACGTCGAGCTTGATGTCGATCTCTCCGCGCCCGAGCACCTTGATTGCGACTCCCTTGCGCGTGGCAAGGCCGTTGGCCGCCAGCGTCTCGGCGTTGACGGTGTCGCCCGCCTTGAAGACGCGTGCGAGGTCGTCGACGTTGACCGGCTGGGTGCTCGTACGGAAAGGACCGATCGGCATCGAGGTCTTCTTGGTCGCACCGCGCAGCTTGCGCATACGCATGTGGACCGGTGTCTGACCACCTTCGTAGGCGGGTCCGGGCTTGCCGCCCGAACGTGACCCCTGACCCTTGTGGCCACGACCAGAAGTCTTGCCGGTGCCCGAACCGTGGCCGCGGCCGACGCGCTTCCTGGCCTTGGCCTGCTGCGGCGCGGGCTTCAAATTGTTGGTGCCGACGACCTCAGCGGTCTCGGACTTCTTCTGGCCTTCAGCCATCTTGCTAGTTCTCCTCAACCACGATCAGGTGGCGCACCCGGTGGAGCATGCCGCGGATCTCCGGGGAGTCCTTGACCTCGTTCGTGGAGTCGATCTTTCCAAGCTTGAGTGAGCGCAGGGTCTCGCGCTGGGCGTGGTTGGCGCCGTTCTTGCTCTTGACCTGCTTGATCTTCAGGGTGCCGGCCATCGCTTACTTGGCCTCCTCGGCAGCCTCTTCGGCAGCTTCGATTGCCTCTTCGGCCACCTCTGCAGCGGCTTCGGCGACAGCGTTGTCGGCCGCGGCTGCATCTGCCTCGGCTTCGGCCACTTCGGCTGCCTCGACTGCGATCTCCGCGGCCTCGGCGGCCGTCTCGGCGTCGCCCTGCTCGGCGGCGCTCTCGGCGATCGCCTCGGCAACCTCAGCGACGTCGGCTGCTGCCTCGGCGGCGTCGGCCTCCTCGATCGCGGCCTCTTCGGCGACGATCGCGGTCTCGATCGCGGCATCGGCGACAGCCAGTTCGCTCTC
>CAZRAA010000125.1:0-1878 GCA_964597975.1 uncultured Thermoleophilaceae bacterium
GCCTATGACGAGCGCTGGCACGAGACGGTGCCGTCGACGATCGAGGACAGCGTCGCGACGCTGGCGGAGCTGAAGGCGAAGGGCGAACAAGTCTACGCCATCACCAATTTTTCGCGCGAGAAATGGGCGGAGTGCCTGATCCGCTTCCCGTTCCTGCAGAGCTTCGACGGCGTGATCGTCTCGGCGCATGAGCAACTGCTCAAACCCGATCCGGCGATCTACAATGTCCTGCTGGAACGTTATGGGCTGAGCGCCGGCGAGTGCATCTTCGTCGACGACAGCGCCAAAAATGTCGAGGCCGCCCGCTCGATCGGGATGCAGGCGGTCCATTTCGTCGAGCCGATCGACCTCAGGGCCGAGTTGCGCGGCCTCGGCGCCAACCTCTGATCGCCAAACGCGTCCTCCGCGAACCCGATAGCTCGCGGAGGACGTCCGGGCTTCACCCAGCGCTACCAGTAGCGGCGGCGGTAATAGCGCGGCCGGTAGTAACGACGGCGGTAGTAGTACCGCGGCCGGTAGTAGCGGCGGCGCCAGTAACGCCTGCGCCAGCGTCGGCGACGGCGATAGTAGTACTGGGCGTAATCGGCGTCGGCCTTATCCAGTGCCTCGGTATCGACCTGTGGCGGAGCCTCAGGCAGTGGCGGCTCTACTGCCGCCGGTTTCGGCTGCGGCCTTGCAAGTGCAGCCGTGCCCAAGCTCGCCGCGGCCAAGCCACCGACCAGGCTCGCGAGGAAAGAGCGTCTGTCCACGATGCTGTCCTCCCTTTTGTTGAGGGTTGCGGATCAACACCGTGCCGGGCGGGATGGTTCCCCGAATATGTTTGCCGGAGCTGAGCCTTCCGGCTCAGTCGTCCATTTTCAGCGCCGCGATGAAGGCTTCCTGAGGAATCTCGACGCGGCCGAACTGCCGCATCTTCTTCTTGCCTTCCTTCTGCTTGTCCAGGAGCTTGCGCTTGCGCGAGGCGTCGCCGCCATAGCACTTGGCGGTCACGTCCTTGCGCAGCGCCCGGATGGTCTCGCGGGCGATGATCTTGCCGCCGATCGCCGCCTGGACAGGAATCTGGAACATGTGCGGCGGGATCAGGTCCTTGAGTTTCTCGCACATCGCCCGGCCGCGGGCGTCGGCGCGCGAGCGGTGGACCAGCATGGAGAGCGCGTCGACCGGCTCGGCGTTGACGAGGATCGACATGCGCACGAGGTCGCCCTCGCGATAGTCGGTGATGTTGTAGTCGAAGGAGGCATAGCCCTTCGAGATCGACTTCAGCCTGTCGTAGAAGTCGAACACCACCTCGTTCAGCGGCAGGTCGTAGACCACCTTGGCGCGCGAGCCGACATAGTTGAGGTCAATCTGCAGGCCGCGCCGGTCCTGGCAGAGCTTCAGCACCGAGCCGAGATACTCGTCCGGAGTGAAGATCGTGGCGCGGATCCAAGGCTCCTCGATGAACTCGATCTTCATCACGTCCGGCATGTCGGCCGGGTTGTGGAGTTCGAGCGTCGTGCCGTCGCGCAGCTTGAGATGGTAGACGACCGAGGGCGCCGTCGAGATCAGGTTGAGGTTGAACTCGCGCTCGAGCCGCTCCTGGATGATCTCCAGGTGCAGCAGCCCGAGGAAGCCGCAGCGGAAGCCGAAGCCGAGCGCGGCCGAAGTCTCCATCTCGTAGGAGAAGCTGGCATCGTTCAGCCGCAGCCGCGACATGGCGCTGCGCAGCACCTCGAAATCGGCGGCGTCGACCGGGAAGATGCCGCAGAACACCACCGGCTGAACCGGCTTGAAGCCAGGCAGCGGCTCGGCGATCGGCTTCTTGTCGTCGGTGATGGTGTCGCCGACGGCGGTGTCGGCGACTTCCTTGATCGAGGCGGTGAAGAAGCCGACCTCGCC
>CAZRAA010000126.1:0-1863 GCA_964597975.1 uncultured Thermoleophilaceae bacterium
AGATGCTCGACGACCCGGAGACCAAGATCGCGCGCCCGCGCCAGATCTACACCGGCTACCGGGACCGCGACCTGATTGAGGGCCGCAAAGCTGTCGGTCGCTGAGCGGTGGCCAAGTACCTGCTCAAGGTTCGGGTCACCGGCAAGGTCGCGAAGTTCGAATGCGCCAGCGAGGATGAGCTCTTCGCCAAGCTCGACGAGGAACTCGCCGGCCAGGTCAAGGACACCGAGGGCCTTGGCGGGGTCGGCAGTCCGCTGAGGAACTACGAGGCGATCGAGATCGTGCACTCGCGACTCGAGCTGGTGATCTCCGAAGGCCTCTTCAAGAAGCGCCGCGGCGGTATCGATGTGCGTCGAAACGGCGAGACCGAGGCCTACGTGGGCGGTTCGGCCAAGCAGCTGATCGAACCGCGGCCGGGCGAGAGCCTGACGGCCGCACTGCGCCGCGAAATAGACTCAGTCGCATGAGCGAAGCCAAAACGCGCTGGTCGAAGGTCGATTTCCCGGCCGACGCCGACCCCAACGCTGCCGAGTCGATCGAGATCTATCTCAATGGCATCAAGCAGGATGCCGGCGAGGATTTTGAGGTCAGCGCCGACGACCGCACGATCTACTTCTTCAAGCCGATCCGCAAGGAAGAGAAGCTCGGCTGGTGGCGCTGGTTTTGGCTGTTCATCGGCGTGGCCGGCAGCTATAAGCAGAACGACTCGGTCGACGTCGTCTGCCACACGCAGGGTCAGATGAAGCACCACGTCAATCTGCCGATCGACGTTCTCGTTGAGCCGACAGAAGAGCAGAAGGGCATGCTCGTCGGCTCCTATTCGCCAGGAGGCTGATCATGGCGCGCATCGACCAAATCATCTCGCAGGCCAGCGAGCCGTTTTTCTCATTCGAGTTCTTCCCGCCCAAGACCGACGAGGGCATGACCAACCTTTTCGACGCAGTTTCCGCGCTGCGCGAGCTGGAGCCGGCGTTCGTCTCTGTGACCTACGGCGCCGGCGGCTCTACGCGCGACCGCACGATCGGGATTGTCGCGCGAATCAAGAATGAGCTCGGCATCGAAGCGATGGCGCACTTCACCTGCGTGGGTGCGACGGTCGATCAGCTGCGCGAGGCGATCGGCGAGATCCAAGCGGCGGGCGTTGAGAACATCATCGCGCTGCGCGGCGACCCGCCGGCCGGCGAGGAGAAGTTCGTCAAGACCGAGGGCGGCCTTGGCAACGCGGACGAACTGGTCAAGCTAATCGGCGAGGAATTCGACTTCTGTATCGCGGGTGCCTGTTACCCAGAGGTGCACCCCGAGGCGACCAGCGCCGAGGACGACCTCGCGCACGCTGTCGACAAGGTCAAGAACGGCGCACGGTTCCTGGTGACGCAGCTGTTCTTCGACAACGACGCCTACTTCGACTTCGTCGACCGCGCCCGCGCGGCGGGGATCGACGTCCCGATCATCCCGGGCATCATGCCGATCGGCGGCTACGAGCAGATCAAGCGTTTCACACGTCTGTGCGGCGCGACGATCCCAGAGGCGCTGATGTCAGAACTCGACGTGCGCAAGGACGACGCCGAGGCCGTCGCCGATCTCGGCGTCGCCTACGCAACCCTGCAGTGCGCCGATCTGCTGGCGCGCGGAGTCCCGGGCATCCACTTCTACACGCTCAACAAGTCTCCGGCCACCAGCGCGATTTTGAGCGCACTGAAGGCTGCGCGGCCGTGGGAGCGGGCGCTCCCTACGCCGGCTTCCATTTGACGCTGCAGCCGACCGACTCGGTCTCGGCGGGCACAGGCGCGCGGCCTGCAATCACTGCGTCGAGCGCGTCGCGCAGCCACTGAGCGTTCTGCGACTCGTCTTCGTAGTCGGCGT
>CAZRAA010000127.1:0-1756 GCA_964597975.1 uncultured Thermoleophilaceae bacterium
CGCGGACCGACGGCGAAGGTGAAGGCGCCGAAGCGCTCGACCCAGTCGGCCGAGAAGTCGGCGACCACGCCATGATGCCCGTTGAAGCCCTGGCGGACTTCGACACGGGTGCGCAACCGCTCGGGGATGACCCAGTACTCGGCGAAGACGCCGGCCTCGATCGCCCAGGGCACGTCGCGCATGCCGAGCAGCCGGATATTAGAGCCTGAGTAACGACCGGAGCGATAGGCGCCGACCACGCCGACATCGAAGCGATCGGTGTCGTAGATGGCGTAGTCCAGACTGTCGTCGGGGGCGCTGAACCCGGCCGGCTCCCCGGCGCGGCGCCAGGACAGGGACGGCATGAAAGACGGCCCGGCGGAGTTTGCTCCGTCATATTTCGGGCCGACCTGGAACGAGCCGCCCAGCGTCACGATCCAGCCCTTGGCCGGAGTCGGATCGGTCAGGATCTTCTTGGTGTCGTCATCGTCGTCGTCGTCATCGTCGTTCGCGCGCACCACCCCGTTGGATAGGACGAGCAGCGCGGCGATCCCGGCCAGGACGGCGACGTGCCGGCGCCGGCCGTGGGCTGGACGTTCGTGACGTACGAGAGCAAGCATGGAGAGGGTCGTCCCATGGGTCGTCAGTCCGCGATCGCGCGGCCCAGCCTAATACCGAGTTTCTTAATGCGGTGCCAAAGGCTTCTTTCCGCTATGCCTAGCAATTTCGCAGCCCTGACCTGCACGCCGTCACTGCGTCTCAGCGCCTCGAGGATGAAATCGCGCTCGATCCGCTCGAGTTCGGCGTCGAGATCGCGCGGCAAGCTGTCGCGATCGCCCCGGCGCGCGGCGTTGAACAGATCCTGCGGCAGATCGCCAGCATCGATCGTCGGCGCCTTGGCTACGATCACCGCCCTTTCGATGCAGTTGTGCAGCTCGCGGATGTTTCCCGGCCAGTCATAGGCGGTCATGGCAGCCAGGGCGGCCGGCGAGAAGCCGCTCGCTCGCTTGCCCATCCCTTCAGCCAGCTCGGCCAGGAAATGCGTGGCCAGCAGCGGGACGTCGTCGGCGCGGTCCCGCAGCGGCGGCAGCACGATCGGGAAGACGTTGAGCCGGTAGAACAGGTCCTCGCGGAAGCTGCCCTTGTCGACGGCCTGGCGCATATCCTTGTGCGTCGCCGCGACCAGCCTGACATCGACCGTCTGGGTCCGGGTCGCGCCGACCGGCTCGAAGCTGCGCTCCTGGATGACCCGCAGCAGCTTGGCCTGGATCGGGAGCGGCATATCGCCGATCTCGTCGAGGAAGAGCGTGCCGCCATCGGCCGCGGCGAAGCGCCCGGTACGGTTGGCGAGCGCCCCGGTGAAGGCACCCTTCACATGGCCGAAGAGCTCGCTCTCCAGCAGGGGTTCGGGGATCGCCGCGCAATTGACCGCGACGAAGGGCTTGTCGCGTCGCGGGCTGTTGAAGTGGATCGCCTTGGCGACCAGCTCCTTGCCGGTGCCGCTCTCACCGTTCAGCAGCACGGTTGCCTTCGTCTCGCAGACCTCGGTGACCTGCTCGATCACGCGGCGGAACGAGGCGCTGTTGCCGACCAGGGTGTCGAAGCTGTAGCGGCCTTCGAGCTCGCTGCGCAGTCTTTCATTGTCGCGCACGACATCGGCGAGGCGCAGCGCCCGCCTGATCGTGGCCGAGACGTCGTCAATCTCGAAGGGCTTGGCGATGTAGTCGAACGCACCTTCCTTGACGAGGTCGACCGCGTCGCGCACCGCTGCAAAGGC
>CAZRAA010000128.1:0-1614 GCA_964597975.1 uncultured Thermoleophilaceae bacterium
GTCCGCTGCCGCCGCACCCGACGATCTTCATTCATGTGGCCTCGCCGACGATTCCCACGCAGTGGTTGCCGTATGTTCCGGCGACGCCGGCGCTGGCGGAGTCACCACCGGTCGTTGCGGCCGACGCCGCCTGAGCGTCAGGACCCGTCGTAGGCGGCCTGCAGCTCGGCGATCACGAGCTTCTGCATGCCCATCATCGCTTGGCCCGCGCGACCGGCGCCCTCTGGATCCGGTCCACCCAGGACGGAACCGAGCATCTCCGGCACGACCTGCCACGAGACGCCGTAGCGATCTTTGAGCCACCCGCAGCGGCTTTCTTCGCCGTCTTCGCTCAGCTTCTCCCAGAAGTAGTCGACCTCTTCCTGTGTGTCGACCGAGACCATCAGTGAGCACGCGTCGGTCAGCTCGTGGGCCGGACCGCCGTTGAAGAGCGTGAAGGTCAGGCCGGCCACGCGCAGCGTCACGCCCATCGGCTCATCGCCGGGGCCCGGCATGGTCGCGACCACTTCGGCGTCGTCGAAGACCTCCGTGTAGAGCTCGCTGGCCTGGCGCGCTGTGCCGTTCATCCAGAGAAACGGCGTGACACTCTTGCAGTTCATTGCATCCTCCCCTGTGGGTATACTTAGCTAATCGGTTAATTAACCTATCAGATAATTATGAACAGCACCAAAGACTCAGAGATCCTCGACCGGGCGTTTGCCGCACTGTCGGACCCCACTCGTCGTCGGATCGTCATGCGGCTGGCCGACGGCGAGGCAACCGTGAGCGAGCTGGCCGAGCCTTTCGCGATGTCGCTGCCCGCGGTCTCGAAGCACATCCGGGTGCTTGAACGGGCGGGGCTGATCACCCAGCGCCGCCAGGCCCAGCGGCGCCCGTGCAATCTTGTGCCAGAGCGACTCAGGCTGGTCACCGAATGGCTCGAACGCTACGGTGCGCTCTGGGAGGACCGTCTAGACCGGCTTGAGGCGCACCTCGACTCGACGAAGGGCAAAAACTGAGCGACCAACCGACACTTGAGATCTCCCGGCGACTCAGCGCGCCGCGCGAGGCCGTTTTTGCCGCGTGGACAGAGCCCGATCAGCTCGCGCAGTGGTACGGGCCGGGAGTCTTCAGCAACGAGGATGTAGTTGTCGACCTACGTGTCGGCGGCCGCTTCGAGGTCGTGATGGTCTCCCCGGACGGCGATCGATTTCCAGCCGGCGGCGAGTTCATCGAGATCGATCCGCCTGCACGCATCGTCTATCGCGACACGTCACCGGAACTCTCTGAGGGCTTTGGGCAGATGGTGCGCGCGCAGCTCGAGGCGATCGGCGCCGACCCAGAGACAACGATCGATCCGATCGTGACGGTGAGCTTTGAGGCCGTCGGCGACGAGACCGAGTTGTCGATCTCGACCGCCTTCTCAAGCGAGGCAGCGCGCGAGGCGCTGCGCCGAATGCAGATGGTGGAAGGTTGGCTTGAGAGCCTCGACACGCTCGAGAAGTACCTCGGCTGAACCCGATCTGAATCGTCGGATATAGGATTCGCGCGAGTTTTCGTCCGCAATCCATCTGACTCGTAAAGGAATCCACATGGCCTACGAAGTTCCGGCTCTGCCCTACCCCTACGACTCGC
>CAZRAA010000129.1:0-1580 GCA_964597975.1 uncultured Thermoleophilaceae bacterium
ACCGGGATGACTACCGAGATCATGTCGACTGCGCCCGCTAGCCGCGAAGCACGCGGCGGACGCGATCGAGATTGCTCGCGAAGGTCACCCAGATCGAGAGCAACGTCCGAGCGAGCGCGCTCGCGTCGACCGTTTCGCGCAGCGCGAGCTGATTCTCGTCGTACCAGGCGAGCTCTTCCTCGAGCGCGCGGATGCGTTGCTCCTGCTCGGTCGCTCGCGCCTCCGACTCAGCGTGCGCACGCTCGGCACTCTCACGGGCTTCAGCGAGTTCGGTGAGCACCCGGCGAAGCTCGGGGCTGCGAGTCAGAGCGAGCTGCGGGCGAAAATCCGGGAACGCGCCATGAGCGGCGACCACCACGTTGTAGAGCTCCTCGCCTGGTGCGGCTGCGGCCATCTTGCGAACCGACGCGGCGACCGCACGCGAAGGATCGTCGTTCTCAAACATCGCGTCGTCAAACAACGCTGACGAGACCCAGTTGTGCTGGCGCAAGGTCAGGCTGCGCGCGAAGCTGCCCGTGAACTGCGCGAGCAGCGGAGCGAACTCGGGGCGATTGGGCAGGCGCACCAGCGCGATCCCGTGTTCAGCGCTGACAACGCGGGCCAGCTGCGCGGCGCCGGCAGCCGCCGTCTGATCCGCGGCGAGCAGGTCCGCGACTACGAGGTCATACTGGCCGCTCTCAGTTTCTCCGAGTGCGCCGAGTCCGGTCGAATCCAGGTGGGCAGCAATCCCGGCAAGCGCGCTGGCGCCGTCATCAACGACAAGCACGTTGCGTCCGCGGGCGAGTTCGCTGGCCAGCGCGAGGAAGGCGATGCGCTCCGCGGCAGCCGTGGCCTCGTCAGCAACCGGCGCTTCGGCACGCGGCGCACCTGGCGCACGCTCACTCGCCGCCGCACCGCGATCGCCGATCTCGGCGGCCGAAATCTCGGGCACGGTCTCGGTTGCGCTTACTGAAAGCTCAGCCACCCATCCACCCTACCAACGGCATGCGGCGCAAAAGCTGCGCCTCAGCCTTGATGGAAGACCACGCCGCCGCGGCCCTCCAGGGAGAGCCTGCGCGTGAACCAAGTCGGGAGCCGATCGGCGCGCGCGGCAAACCATTCCGCGGAGACCCTCAGCGCGTGGTGGCGCAGGCTGGCGAGGGTCGCAGCGAACATTGCGAATCCACTGACCCCCTCGCCGCGCAGAAACTCCCGGTCTTGACGGGTCAGTCCGATCGTTGTTCGCGCGCCAGATCTCAGACCCACCGGCGAGCGGTAGCCGAGCACCTCGAGCAGCCCGCGGTAGTCGTCGAAGTAGCGCTTCATCGAGGCGATCGGTCCGTAACCGTGGGAGTGCAACACGGCGGCATCGGGGTGGAACACCTTGGCGAAGCCCGCCTCGATCATCTCGCGGCCGATCAGCTGGTCCTCCGCGTAGGGCACTTCGCGGTAGGGGTGATCCGCCCACGCCCACTTCGCGACGGCGCCATTGGAGTCGGCGAAGAAACTGAAGTATCCCTGGTTTGCGTCGTACTCGGCGCGGCCTTCCGGGCCCTCAGGCATGCGGTGCAGATGCGGCGCGCCGTGCGCATCCCAGGTGC
>CAZRAA010000130.1:0-1562 GCA_964597975.1 uncultured Thermoleophilaceae bacterium
GGATGACGCGCATTCCGGCCGGCGCCGACCTGATCGCCAATTCGGTGTCGAAGGCCCCGGGCTTCAAGATCGGCAACGTCCATGTCATGGCCGGCGTGCCGGCGATCATGCAGGCCATGCTCGACGTCGTCGGACCGACATTGAAGACCGGTGCCAAGATCCTGTCGGAGACGGTGCAGGCGGGCCTGCGCGAGGGCGATATCGGCACGCCGCTCGCCGAGATCGCCAAAGCCCATCCCGACTGCTCGATAGGCTCCTACCCGTTCTGGTCGGAAACCGGGCCGGACACCAATGTCGTCGTCCGCTCGCGCGATCCGGAGAAGCTGGCGCTGGCAACGGCAGCCGTGAAGGCGATGGTCGAGGCAGAGCGGTCGCGGCTGCGCCGTTAGAGACGTCGCCTGCTGGGGCGGAACCATCATTCCCGCGCGCGTCGCGATGCGGCGGGAGTGACATTGTCGTTCTGACCAAAAGCACTCTGGCTCAGGTCAATTCAACCCAGGCGAGCGAACTTCTCGATGGTTGTGTCGTATAAAAATACACTTTTTACGAGCATGACGTATTGCTCATAAACGATCGAGTGCCGCGCTACTAGTCCAGCCGGTCAGTATTCCCGGCAGCCACCGCCGCGCGTCCTGGATATCGAGGCTTGATCTTCCATACAATCTGCATGTTACTGTCTCATTTGCATACACACGAAAGCTCTTGCCTTGGGAGCCAGCACAGGCGCAAGCGTTTTCGTCAGGCTCCAGCGCTGCCGTATCAAGCATTCGCGCTGTCATTATCAGTCCGTAAACGAATTAATTGCATTCTTGACCTGTTCAAATGGGGGCAAGAGGCATGCGGCTCAATCCTTTCAGGAGCGGCGCCTCGCGCCGCGACCTCGCGGCGGAAATGGCGGCGCTGAACCGCTCGACGGCGGTGATCAGCTTCGCGCTTGATGGCACGATCCTCGACGCCAACGAGAACTTCCTCAAGGCGATGGGCTATACGCTCGATCAGGTACGCGGGCGCCATCACAGCATCTTCGTAACCAAGGAAGAAGCCGCAAGCGCCGAATACAAGGACTTCTGGGCGCGGCTGGCGCGCGGCGAATACGAGGCGCGGCAGTTCCTGCGCGTCGGCGCCGATGGCCGCGAGCTCTGGATCGAAGCGAGCTACAACCCTGTCCTCAACTCCAGCGGCAAGCCGGTCAAGGTCGTCAAGTTCGCGACTGTGATCACCGACCAGAAGAACCGCGAAGCCGACATGGGCGGGCAGGTCTCGGCGATCCGCAAGGCGATGGCAGTGATCGAGTTCACGCTCGACGGCCATATCCTCGACGCCAACGAGAACTTCCTTGCCGTCACCGGCTATTCGCTCGACGAGATCAAGGGCAAGCATCATTCCATGTTCTGCGACGCGGCCTATCGCAGTTCGGCGGAATACCGCGCCTTCTGGGAGAAGCTCGGCCGCGGCGAGTATGATTCCGGCCAGTACCAGCGCTTCGGCAAGGGCGGCCGCGAAGTCTGGATCCAGGCGAGCTACAACCCGATCATGGACGCCAAGGGGCGGCCGACCAAGGT
>CAZRAA010000131.1:0-1561 GCA_964597975.1 uncultured Thermoleophilaceae bacterium
TATCGCAATGGCCGCGACCTGACGGCGCATTCGCGCGACGTCATGGCGATCGACCTGTTCGGGCTGACCGCGACCGAAGTACGCGAGCGCTTTCCAGAGGTCTATCAGCACGTCAAGCTGAGGGTGAAGGAAGAGAAGGACGCGAGCGGGCAACTCATCGGGCGCGACGCCAACAACCGGGCGAGCTATCGCGAGCTATGGTGGCTGTTCGGCGAGCCCCGCAAGGAACTACGTCCGGCTCTTGCGGGGCTGCAGCGCTACATCGCTACCGTCGAAACGGCAAAGCACCGCGTCTTCCAGTTCCTTGACGCAAGCATCCTGCCCGACAACATGCTGGTCGCTGTCGCATTGTCGGACGCCTTCCATCTCGGCGTGCTGTCCTCGCGTGTCCATTGCGTCTGGGCGTTGCAAGCCGGCGGCTGGCTCGGCATCGGCAACGATCCGCGTTATTCCAAATCGCTTTGCTTCGATCCCTTCCCGTTCCCCGAGATCGCCGAGGCGCAGAAGCAGGTGATCCGCGCATCGGCCGAGGCGCTCGACGCGCTTCGCAAGGACGTGCTGGAGCGGCACCCGAACCTGACGCTGACCCGGCTCTACAATGTCCGCGAGGCGATCCTCGCCGGCAGGCCGCTCTCCAGCACCGAGGCCGATATCCGCGATCGCGGGCTGGTGCTGATCCTGAACGAGCATCACGAGGCGATCGACGCGGCGGTCGCTTCCGCCTACGGGCTGCCGGCGGACGCCGAGGACGAGACGATCCTGGCGATGCTGGTCGCGCTCAACCGGGACCGGGGCCGCGAGGAGGAACGCGGAACGACGCGTTGGCTGCGGCCTGACTATCAGCGCCCGCGCTTCGGGCGGGAGGCTGCGGTCGACGAGCAGATCGAGGTGGCCGAGTTGCTGTCGTTGCCGGCGCCCCGCAGCGCCAAGCCGGTCTTCCCGACCCAGCCGGTCGAGCGGGTGGCGGCCGTCCTGGCCGTGCTGGCGACCGCGACCATGCCGCTCGACGCCGCCGCGATCGCGCAGCGCTTCCGGCAGGGGCTCAAGGTCCGCGGGACCATCGCGGCGATCCTGATATCGCTCGCGCGCGTCGGCGAGGCCTCGACCATCGACGGAGGAGGAAGCTTCGTGCGCCGCTTCCTCGCGACCGGCTGACGATCGCTTGGTCGCGTGAACGCCACCAAGCGATGCGACCCCGGCCGCGGGCAGATGCTCAGCCGTCCTTCTCAAGCTCGCTGTGAGATTTCAACGCGTAGCCGCCGCGCGGCTGCGTCACGAGATAGGCCGGGTTCTCCGGCGAGGCGTTGCGGCGGACCTCGGTGCCCTTGATCGTGCGGGTCACCGGCTCGGTGAAGACCTGCTCGATGCGCCCCCTGGCGGTGTTAGCGCCCCAGCGCCAGGTCACGTCGGTGCCAGCCTTGTATGCAGTGGTCACGTCGCAGCTCTCCTTCGGTGCGTGCGAAACGCTGGAACGGCGCTTTCGTTCAGGCGCCCCGTCACGCGAGCGTCACGGCGCTGTCGCGCGACTGCAAACTCCGGACGCGAAGCGGGGCCGTCCCGC
>CAZRAA010000132.1:0-1509 GCA_964597975.1 uncultured Thermoleophilaceae bacterium
ACTTTTCGCCCGCTATCGTGCCGTGACGGTTGCCGCGGCGGCCAACAGCTGCCACGCGATGATCGAGTAGATCGCCGCGCGCTCCAGGCCGAGCGCTCCGGGCACAAAGCCGGCGACATGGAGGCCTGGGGCCGGCTACCCGGACGGTAAGCACGCCCCGGTGCCCTCGCGCTGTAGGTTCTCACGTTCGGTTGCCTAGACCGACATCGCTGACCATCGCGTTTCCAAGCCGTCTCACGGCAGACGCACCGCTAGTCGCTGGGAGCAGTGGCCGTTCTCGACGCGGACGCGGGCACGCTGATAGTCGAGTGACTGCGTAAGGCTGCTTCGGCCGTCGGCGCTACGCGCAGCGGAGATCGTCTTGCCGAGCGGCTTAGCGGTTGATCTGTAGCGATACCGTGAGCATGTGCAGGCGTGGCATCGAGGTCGACTCAGTGACCGGCAGACCGATGTCGTTGCCCGATGGTTTCCCGGTGTACGTCTGTTGACAGACATGAGTTGGAATCTGGCGGATACGGTCGTCCTCGACGTCGACACCGGGAACGACCGGGTAGTCGTCAAGGCCGCGGGACCCAACAATCGTCACATCGGACGAGAGATCACCGCCTATCAGCGGTTCACCAGCGTCCTGGAGCGGGGCGGGCACGCAGCGCAGCTCCTTCACCACGACCGCGATGCGAACATTCTGGCCATCGGCTATCTGGAGGGATCGCTAGTCGAGGGGAATGAGGCGGAGTTCGCGCCGGATACCTACTATCAGGCGGGCGCGCTGTGCCGGGCATTCCACAGCCAGGCAGAACGGACCGACCCCGACTGGGATGCCGTCTCGATCGCAAAATCAGTTGCCTGGCTAGATAAGCCACATCGAATCGAACCAACCCATGAGGAGCGACTGCGAACCATACTTCTTGACCATCACCCGCAGCCGGTGATCGTTGTCCCCACCCACGGCGACTGGCAACCCCGAAACTGGCTGATCGACGGCAGCACGCTCAAGGCTATTGATTTCGGAAGATTCGAGTGGCGCCCTGCAATCAGTGACTTCGGCAGACTCGCCGTCCAGCAATGGCAACAGGACGCTCGTCTCGAAGACGCATTCTTCATGGGGTACGGGGAGGACCCTCGAACGCCGGAGCTTTGGCGCATGTCGGCTGTTCACCATGCTGTCGGCACTGCTGTGTGGGCTTATCAGGTCGGGGACGAGCCATTCGAGAATCAGGGTCACCGCATGATCGCCGAGGCGCTTGAACTTTTCGACAACTAACCTGGGCCAGTGGTACCCGTAGCTGATGGCTATTGGACTCTCTGGTCTCGATACGCACACTTCTCGCCACAACCTGCACGAGTGCAGTGCTGGTGCAGCCGAACGTGAGAAAGTGCTGTCGAAATCGAGAACCTACATGTCGCGTTGCGCCCTACTGCTTGGCCATGTTCGCGAATCGCGAAAGGTGCAGCTGGTGCGCCACGGTCACTGTGCGCGTCGGGCCGGCACGGTGCTTCGCGACGATC